>NZ_JBFOCM010000021.1:0-168117 GCF_040907825.1 Aeromonas sp. s7(2024) | reverse complement strand
GAGGACTTCAGTGCTGGCGGTCACGTGAACCTGACTATCGTCAATGGCACCGCGACCAGCAATGTGGAACTGAAGCTGGTGAATGACGAGCTGCAGTTTGCCAACGGCACTCCTGCGACTGGCTACAGCTACAACGCCACCACGGGCGTGATCAGCTGGACCGAAACCGCCCCAGGTGAAGGTCAGAGCATCACGGTCACCGCGACCCAGACTGATGCAGCAAACAGCACGTCAGGCCCAGGCTCTGATACCGCAAAAGTTTATACCCCTGGGAACTGCAATATTGTTGTGAATGAAAGTACGTTACGTGACGGTGGGTCAAATGTTGCAAGTGAGAAGATTAATTTTACAGCAGGAACGCAAGCGCTCACAGCATTTAACTTCAATTCCTCATCGATAAATGCCGCAACAAACCTTGCTGGGCACAACATAACTTGGGCGATTGCAACTAATGGTGCGTTGATTGGTTCTATCAATGGGCAACAAGCTATCATATTAACCTTAAGCGACATTTCAACGATCTCTCCAGGAACATCTGGCAATGTTACTGTTAATGTGGAGTTGCTAGATAATCTATTGCAAAATAATGGCTTAGGTGGTGAAAACTTAAGTGCTCTGATCAATGGTATTGTTATTGAAGGAACCACGGCTAACGGAAGTTTAGTAACCGGAAATGTTAGCGTTGAAATTATTGATGATGTCCCCAATGCCAACAATGACACTGGCAGTGTCGATGTGATAGTAGATAGTTTTATAGTGTCTGGTGTGGAGGCAAATTGGACATCATGGACAAATGGCACAAGCGTGACCACGTTCGATGGTAACAGTAATCCTAATGGTGGTGGTACTGACAATGATGATGGTTTAGATCAGATTAGATGGGGTAATCCAACGAATACCTATAAATCTGGTTATGGTTTCATCGATAACGACAGTGCATTAAATGGTCAGTTTGCCTTAAACCAAGAGATTATTTTGGGCACGTTTACTCACTATAACTTCCCAATATCTTCTGGTGGCGCTATCACTAAAGCAACTATGGATGTTACTTTCTCGGTGACTGATGCCTATGGGGTAGTTACACCAGTAACTCTCAACGTTAACTTTGACCATAATGAAACACCGAACGACAACAACGATCCTGAAGCATCAAAAGATATCATTAAAGTCGGCAATACCAATGTAACCTTTGAACATCAGGGGCAAGTTTATACGCTGCAAGTAATAGGCTTTAGAGTTCCTGGTACTAACCAAGTTGTTACTGAAATTAGAACGGCTGAAAATGCGGCAAGCAGTTATGAACTGGTTGTACGTATAGTCGCTGGTAATGGCTATGAATTGCCCTCTACCGAGGGGAATGTGTTAACCAATGATGTCATCGGTGCTGATAGCGATCTCACGGTAGTAGGTGCTGCAACGGGCGACCAAACAGGTTCAGGCACCACTGGCAGCGTTGGAGTCATTATTAACGGCATATATGGCACGTTAATCATAGACGCCAATGGTAGTTACACTTACAAAGTAACAGCCAACGCCTCAGCGATTCCGGCCGGCGCAACAGAAACCTTTACCTACACCATGCAGGATGCTGATGGTGATCAATCCAGCGCATTACTCACCATTAATGTAAATACCGTTAATGTGAATGCGCTTAAAGCAGTTCAAGATCAAAAAAGTGGTCCTGAAGATACTGCTGTAATCGGTAATGTGCTGGAAAATGATGGCAATAAAAATACATCAGTCACCCATTTCACTGTGGCTAACGATGCCAATCAGTATACTGCAGGCAGTAAAATTATATTGACAGAGGGTGAACTAACCCTCAATGCTGATGGTAGCTACACCTTTAAGCCCGCAGATGATTGGAATGGCCAGGTTCCAGTCGTCACCTACACCACGAATACTGGGGCAACAAGCACACTAACCATAGTGGTAACGCCTGTTGATGATCCAACGGTGACTGAATCAGATAGCAACACTGTTGCCGAGGATGCTCAAGCGAAAGGTAACGTACTGGAAAATGATACGGATGCGGATAACACATTATCCGTGACCAGCTTCCAAGTGAATAACGAGACCTATACCGCTGGTAGTACTTGGTATCAATTGCCGGAAGGTGAGTTGCAATTAAATACAAATGGTGAATACAGCTTTGTGCCAAAAGAGTACTGGAGCGGTTCATTACCTGTAATTACATACACCACTAATACGGGTGTTACAAGTACCTTGAATATAACTGTTGAAGCGGTGGCTAATGCCCCGACGCTCACTGTTGGCAATTACACAAATGTCGCATCTATCAACTTTGAAGATGCAAAGTTCAATGTGAATAACGGCTGGGGGGGCGTAATTGCGAATCAGATTGACGGCCTTAACACCCTTGGTAAATGGTATACCAGCAACTCAGGTGGCAGGATTGAAGTTGGTTTCGAAAAAACTTATCAGGGTGGAGGATCCACCAACAAGGTCATGGAAATTGAGTTTAATAATGGTGACGATACTCTGTACACGGATATGGAGTTGTATGCTGGGCGCTTCTATGAGCTAGGTTTCGATATTGCAGCACGCTTAGGCCACGAATCTAGCTCGAAGCTTACGATCAAACTGATTCCATTAGATAATATCGGTCAGCCAATAATGTCACAGGCCATCACTCTCTATGACTTTAACAAAAATGATTCTAATTGGCTACGCGACCAAAAAGTATCCTTACCCGTAAATGCCTCTGGTAATTACCGCCTGTTATTTGAGGCGGACTCAGATGCGGATTCTGTTGGTGCTATTTTGGATAATCTCTCTTTTAGCGCTGTAGATAACCTTGGTTATATCGGAAACTTCATCAAGCTTGGCAATATAAATGCTCAGTTAGTTGATGACGATAACTCTGAATCGTTGAGCATTAAGTTGCAAGGCTTGCCAGAAGGCGCGATTTTAAAAGATGGAAATGATCATCAAGTAACAGTTGATGCTAATGGCGAAGTAGACATTACGGGTTGGAATCTTAATAACTTACAGATTAAAGTCGCCAACCATGGCAACTTTACCATCACAGTTGTGGCTACGGCGACAGAAGCCAGTAATCAAGATTCAGCGCAAAGTACTGCTTATTTCCAAGTTGCCGTTCTGCATAAGAATAATGTTGTCGGTGGTCAGAGTGTAGATTCATTCATGATGACCGATTGGAGTGGTGATACAGCCCAGTTTGCCGTTAATTTAGGAGGATACGGCAGTGTCGCTTCATCATCCAAGACTCAATATATTGCTAAAGACACCGAGCTACTAATTAATGCAGGCGATAGTAATGATTACATTGACCTTGGTGTTTCAACTGCTAACAATATCGTGAACACTGGTAGTTCGTTGCCCAATGTTAATAACCCTGTGGTTACTCAAGATGAGTTACTTAGCAGCCAATTTATGACTCAGGATGTTATTACCAATACCGTAGGTACTCTTAAGGAAGATGCGCGGCAGCCACTGCAACCCAAAACAGACACTGTCAATTTGGGTTCTGGCGACGACATAGTCAACGGTGGCGAAGGTAGCCAGGTCGCTCATGGCGGCAGTGGCAATGACCAACTGATTGGTGGTGAAGGTATTGATGGTTTACGTGGTGGTTTGGGTGACGACATTCTGATTGGTGGTCTTGGCAATGATGTCCTGCGTGGTGATGAAGGTGCAGATATCTTTGTCTGGAACAAAGGGGATACGGTATCCGGCTCTCAGACCACAGATTACATCATGGACTTCAACAAGGGGTCAGGCACTAACAACCTTTCGGAAGGTGACAAGCTGGACTTGAGTGATTTGCTTGATTCCCCCAATCAGAATGATCTGACTTCTCTACTCTCTGTTATTCAGGGCGACGATGGGGTGCATCTATTTATCAGAGAAGACAGTAGTTCTACCTCACCAACTCAAGAGATTGTGTTGATGAATCATACTTTCGATAGCTTGACTGGGGGTTCTGATACTACGACCACTGAGGTTCTCGAGTACATGTTGAACAACATACTGCTGATCGACAAACCTCATGGCTAACACGAACAGACAGTAGAAAAACAAAAGCGGCAGAGCAATCTGCCGCTTTTTTTATCTTTGCAGGGAAGAGAAATCAGTTGCCGAGGGTGGCAAACAGGCTCTGCTCCAGGGTGCCGCGGGAGACACAGACCGGCTTGATGGACGGGGCCGGTACGCGTTCGCCTGAGGATTCAACGAAGAACAGCTCTGTGTTGCCCTTGACATTGACGGTGGCCACGCTGCTGTTGCCGCTCTGGGTGATGATTAAGTTGATCTGCAGGTTCGGGTTGCCCAGTGCAACTTTGGAACCCATGGTACCGCAGTCCAGCCACTCCAGCCCGTCGGCTGACTGGTTGACGTTGGCAGTCATCAGGCCGGAGCCACGCTGGCTGTTTTCGATGGTGAGGCCGTGATCGGTGAACCACTTCTCGGCGCGAGCCCACACCAGATCCACCGGGATCGCCATTTCCTGAGTGTTGTTGGTTGCCTTGGCAATTGGCGGGTTGTAGCGATACTCCTCACCGCCGTTATTGTCACCAGCACAACCAACCAGCAGCAGCGCCAATGCGCTCCCCATAATCTTTTTCATCTTGTTTCTCTCGTCCATATCACCAGGCCATTGGCCAACCGGCGCCTATTATCGCCGGAGCGACAATCTCTGTCAGCAACCATCCAGCGTTCGATGTTATGGGGAGGTGATCGGGGTGCTTTACAAAATTGGTTTGCTATCATAGATTTGCTCGAAATTCCTCCATAAGCACCCCTGTGACCAACATGCTCACCCCGGATCTGCTGCAGCAGATCATCGACCAATTGCCAATGAGTATCTTCTGTCGAGATAGTCATGGGCGTTACCTGTTCGCCAATCGTGAGTTCGCCCGTGAAGCCAAGCTGGAGTCGCCTGCCGAGATTGTCGGCAAGACAGATGCAGATATGCCCTGGGGCGATCTCTTTCGCAGTGAGGATGAGCAGCTGCTTGCTGGAGGCGTGCCGATACTGTATCAGCAGCTCCATTGCAACCGGGGCGGGAATACCTGCTGGATGGAGGTGCACAAGGTACCTCTTTACACCCCGCAGGGGGAAGCGTGCGCAGTGTTCGGCGTGGTTAACGAGATTGCCCAGCGCAAAAGTCTTGAACAGACGGTCAAAAAGCAGCAGTTGTTGCAGCGTTTTCTGCTCGATGCCATTCCTGATCTGATCCGTTTCGATGATCACAACGGGGTGTTGCTGGAGTGCAATCAGGCGTTTCTCGACTTTATCGGCCAGGGGGCGGATGAGGTGCTGGGTCAGCAGCTACCGTTCCGGCTGGCGGCGCCGCAGGGGATGGGCCACGGCGAGTGCTGTCTGCTGGATGCCAGCGGGCAGGGGCGACACATGGAGATCACCCGGGTCGATGTCCCCGATGGTGACGGCCACTCCCTCGGGATCCTGACGCTGGGGCGTGACATCACCGGCCTGCGCACCACTCAGGCGCAGTTGCAGCAGGAGCAGCACTACGACAGTCTGACCGGGTTGCTCAAACTCTCCCGGTTCTTGCAGACCAGCCGCCATCTTGGGGGACGCAGTGCCACGCTGGTGCTGGTCGATCTGCACCATTTTCGTGAAATCAACGATCGCTTCGGGATCCGGATTGCCGATCGCCTGCTGAGCCAGGTTGCCAAGCGGTTGCAGCAGCTGGTGCCGCCGCGTTCTCTGCTCTGTCGGGTCGCTGCCGATGACTTCAGCCTGCTGCTGCCAGATTTCAACGAGCCATTGCAGGGGTGGAGCCAGCATCTGCAGCAGCAGTTGATGGAGCACTATCAGGTGGAAGATCACCGCATCCAGATCCCGGTGTTTCTGGGGCTGGCCCAGGGGCGGGCAAGCGATGCCGAACGGTTGCTCAGTCATGCCGAGGCTGCGCTGGCGCAGGGAAAACGGCAGCAGCAGTACTGCACCTTGTTTGATCCCGAGCTGCATGCCCGGCTCAAGCGGCGTCAGCTGATCGCCGCCCAGTTGCCGCTCGCCATCAAGTCCGCCCAGCTGGTTGCCGTCTATCAGCCCATTATCTGTACCCGCACCCACCGACTGCACGGCGCCGAGCTGCTCTGTCGCTGGCCCCATCCCGAGCTTGGGATGATCTCCCCCGACGAATTCATTCCGTTGGCGGAAGAGATGGGGATCATCGGTCAACTGGGCCAGCTGATGCTGGAGCAGGGCTGTGCCCAGCTGGCGCAGTGGCAAACTGCGCAGCCGGATATGGTGCTCTCCATCAACCTCTCGCCTCTGCAGTTCCGTGATCCGGCGCTCTGTGAGCGGGTCTCAGCCTGCATCGCTCGCCATGGTCTCAAGGCCAGTCAACTGGAGCTGGAGATCACTGAAGGGGTACTGATGGAGAATGCCGACGAGATTGAGACCAACCTCGACAACCTGATCGCCGCCGGTTTTCAGCTGGCCATCGACGATTTTGGCACCGGTTACTGTTCGCTGGCCTATCTGCCGCGGTTGCAGGTGGCGACCCTCAAGCTGGATCGCAGCTTCACTCAGGGGCTGGCCAGCAATAGTGCGACCACCGCTATCGTGCGCTCAGTCATCGGGTTGGGCCATGAGCTGGGGATCCGGATTACGGCCGAAGGGGTAGAGACACCCGAGCAGCAGCTGTGGCTGACCGAGGCGGGTTGTGATCGGCTACAGGGCTATCTGTTCAGTCGCCCCCTGCCGCCGGCGGAGTTTGCTGCCAGCTATCTGGCGTGAAAGCTCGTCAGAAACAACAAGGCCACCGCAAGGTGGCCTTGTTGTTTTACGATGGAGGCAGGATCAATCCTGGAAGTAGGTGCCCCAACCATCGTAATCCACCCCATATTTTTCCAGGATGGGCAGCATCTTGGCGATATCGGCGACGATCGCTTCGACATTCAGCTTGCACTCGATGGTGGCATCGAAGCAGAAGATGGTGGCGCCGTCATCCAGTTCCATCTCTTCGGCATCGGTCACTTCAAAACCGGCCTTGAACAGGTCAACCGCTGCTTTTTCCAGACGGTCGAAATCCTGGCAGGCGAAGTGGTGCTCGATGTCGTAATCCGCATCGGGATTACTGCCATCGGCCAGCAGTTCGTTGACGATCTCGGTGGTCTCATCACGCCACTCTTGCATATTCAGACTCATGTTGCCTCCAGGCGGTATCATTGCGGCAAAGCATACTCGCAGAGTGGATTCGGCTCAATGCGGCGGACCCACTGAACCTCGAATTTCCATCATATTGGCGCAGCCTGCAGGGTGTTCAGAGGCCAGCAAGTATGGCAAACAGGACTGAAATGGATAATAAATGGTCGCTTCGTTCGGTTGTTGAGCGAACGCGCTTTTTATCGTGCCATCATGGTTGACACTCTGCGCTGGAAAGGGTTTAATGCGCGCCGTTGCCCAGATAGCTCAGTCGGTAGAGCAGGGGATTGAAAATCCCCGTGTCGGCGGTTCGATTCCGTCTCTGGGCACCATAATTCCTCCTTAGTTCAGTCGGTAGAACGGCGGACTGTTAATCCGTATGTCACTGGTTCAAGTCCAGTAGGAGGAGCCAAATTCGAAAAGCCCGCTCAATCGAGCGGGCTTTTTCATTTCTAGTTGCTGTTGCATGCTGCCAAAAAGAGCGTCGCGCCACAGGTGGCACTGAACAGCAGCATTCCGGTCTGCAACATGCTGCCAGGGCATGGCTTCTTCTCTTTTTTTCTGGCCCTGATCCACTTCGGTTTCATCACATTCCCTTATCCATTTTGTCGGCCTGAATGGCTGCACTCCTGTGCAGGCGAGCCATCTTTGTTGAATGGCGCCATGGCGTCAATCTCCCCCGCAAAACAATTAATTCAGCAGCGTTGAAGAGCGGCTTGTCGGGTGATGATTCGACCTTTAAGCCATTGTTAACATTTTGGAAAACCGGAGTGACCCTGTGGCTGGGCGAGGATATGATGGGGTCAATGATGTTCCCATCCTGATGGAGAGATCCCAGATGAGCAGCCCCTTGAGCTATGTATTGGACGGCATTCATTGCGAGCCGCACTTTTTTACCGTTCCCCTCGATCATGATGAGCCGGATGGCGACAGCATTACTCTGTTTGCCCGTACCCTCTGCCGTAAAGACAAGCTCGATGAGAAGTTGCCCTGGCTGCTTTTTCTGCAAGGGGGGCCGGGATTCGGGGCGCCGCGCCCGACGGCTAACAGTGGCTGGCTCAAGCGGGCGTTGCAGGAGTTCCGAGTGCTGCTGCTGGATCAGCGTGGCACCGGGATGTCGAGCCCCATCCACGGGCAGATTCTGGCCAAAATGACCCCGGCCGAGCAGGCGGAGTATCTCGGCCATTTTCGCGCCGACAGCATAGTGCAAGATGCCGAGTTCATCCGGCAGGAGCTCAGCCCCAAGCATCGCTGGAGCCTGCTGGGGCAAAGCTTTGGTGGTTTTTGCTGCCTGACCTATCTCTCGCTCTTCCCCGATAGTCTGCGGGAGGTCTATATCACCGGTGGTATCGCACCGATCGGCCGCAGTGCCGAGGAGGTCTACCGCGCCACCTATCTGCGGGTGGCCGACAAGAACCGTGCTTTCTTCGCCCGCTTCCCCCACGCTCAGGGGATTGCCAACCGGCTGGCCAACCATCTGCACCAGCATGATGTGCGACTGCCCAACGGCCAGCGCCTGACGGTGGAGCAGTTCCAGCAGCAAGGGCTGGATCTCGGTGCCACGGGGGCTTTCGATGAGCTCTATTACCTGCTGGAAGAGGCCTTTATCGGCGACAAGCTGAGCCCGGCCTTTCTCTATCAGGTGCAGAGCATGCAGCCATTCAATACCAACCCGCTGTTTGCCATCCTGCACGAGGCTATCTACGCCGAAGGGGAGGCGACTCGCTGGGCGGCTGATCGGGTCAGAGGGGAGTTTTCTGCGGTGAACTGGGCGCCCGGCAAGGATTTCACCTTCACCGGCGAGATGGTTTACCCCTGGATGTTCGAGCAGTTCCGCGAGTTGCTGCCCCTGAAAGAGGCGGCTCATCTGCTGGCCAACAAGGCGGACTGGGGGGCGCTCTATAATCCGGCCCAGCTGGCCCGCAACCAGGTGCCGGTAGCATGCGCCGTCTATGCCGAGGATATGTATGTGGAGTTTGACTACAGTCGCGAAACTCTGCGTGGCCTGGGGAGCAGTCGCGCCTGGATCACCAATGAGTATGAGCACAACGGTTTGCGTGCCGATGGTGAGGCGATTCTTGATCGTCTGATCGCGTTGAATCGCGACCGTTAATTGCCGTTATCGGCAACCATCGCGGGAGCCCGGACTCCCGCGATGGTTGTGATGGATAGTTGTTATGAAAGCGTGACTCCCTGAACCTTGCCCCGCGCCTGCCAGACGATGAGTGGATAGCCGGCTGATTAATTTCCCCCTCTTTCACTGTCTCTGCCGATCCCTCACCATATACTTGCCAAACGACTCTGTATTGAGCCGCGGTCAAATCGATTGACCAGCTCGTGCTCATTACCATTAGAAAGTCGCTCCGATGCTCTGTATCCCGCGTATCAGATATGCCATCTCTGCATGCCCCGCTATCCGGGGGAGGGGATGGTCGTGCTTTTCAATCAAGATAAGGATGTATGATGAGAAAGTCTCTGTTGGCCTCCTCCCTGTTGCTGTGCCCTGTCGTGTTTGCTGCCACCCCCCATTGGGAATATAGCGGTGAGGCGGGGCCTGCCCACTGGGCCAAGCTGACCCCGGAGTTTGGCCAGTGTGCGGGCAGCAATCAGTCGCCGGTTGACCTGCGCGGATTGGTCGAGGCCAAACTGGCCCCGCTGGTACTTCACTATCAGGCGGGTGGCAACACAGTGGTCAACAACGGTCATACCGTGCAGGTCGGTTATGCCCCGGGCAGCATCTTGCAACTTGATGGCAACAGGTTTGAACTCAAGCAGTTCCACTTCCACGCCCCGAGTGAAAACCTCATCGAGGGCAAATCCTATCCGCTGGAAGGGCATCTGGTGCATGTCAGTGACAAGGGAGAGATCGCCGTGGTGGCGGTGATGTTCGAGGCTGGCAAGGCCAATCCGGCGCTGGCGGCAGCCTGGAGTGCATTACCTGCCAAGGTGGGGGAGATCCAGGCCCTCAAGGCGCCGCTCTCTGCTGAGCAACTGCTGCCGGAAAGCCGTGACTACTATCGCTTCAGCGGTTCCCTTACAACGCCACCCTGCTCGGAAGGAGTGCGCTGGCTGGTAATGAAGCAGCCGGTTGAGGTCAGTCAGGCCCAGATCGACGCCTTCAAGGCGGTGATGCACCACCCTAACAACCGGCCGGTGCAGCCCCTCAATGGGCGCGTGGTACTGCAATAACACAGCGTTGCAATAGCGCTGCAGATAGCAAAAACAACAAGAGGGCCGCGAGGCCCTCTTTTACATGGTGAGGTATCGGTGTGCAATTAAAGCGCGGCAGCGATCCGGGCGCCAAGTGCCGCGTTGTTCAGTACCAGCTGGATGTTGGCGGCGAGTGAGTTGCCGCCGGTCAGCTCGCAGACGCGGGCCAGCAGGAAGGGGGTAGACGCCTTGCCCTTGATCCCCTGCTCATCGGCTTCACGCAGCGCTTGGGCAATGGCTGCGTCGATATCGGCTTTTGGCATGGCGTGTGCGGTCGGGATGGGGTTGGCCACCACGGCGCCGCCCGCCAGTCCCAGCTCCCACTTGAGGCGCAGCGCCTCGGCGATGGCTGCCGGGGTATCGAGGCGATAATCGACCTTGAAGCCGCTCTCGCGGGTGTAGAAGGCGGGCAGCTCCTCGGTTTGATAGCCGATCACCGGTACGCCCTGGGTCTCCAGATACTCCAGCGTCAGGCCGATATCGAGGATCGACTTGGCACCGGCACAGACTACGGCTACCGGCGTTTGTGCCAGCTCCTGCAGATCGGCCGAGATATCGAAGGTCTCTTGCGCACCGCGATGTACCCCGCCGATACCGCCGGTGGCAAAGACCCGGATCCCCGCCATGGCGGCGATGATCATGGTGGAGGCGACCGTGGTGGCCCCCATCCCCTTGCGCGCCAGTACGAACGGAATGTCGCGGCGGCTGCACTTGGTCACGCTGTGGCCTGCCCGGCCGAGCGCTTCCAGTGCACCGGCATCCAGACCCACCTTGAGGCGGCCGTCGAGGATGGCAATGGTCGCCGGAATGGCGCCGTTATCGCGCACTACCTGCTCCACCTGACGGGCCGTCTCCACGTTCTGCGGATAGGGCATGCCATGGGAGATGATGGTGGATTCGAGGGCAACGACCGGTTTGCCAGCAGCCAGCGCGGCAGCCACTTCCGGTTGGATATCGAGGTAAGCGTTCAGCATGAGTACTCCTCCAGTATGCGGTCAACGGCGGTCTTGCTCAGACCGGAAAAAACGGTATCGGAACAATTGACGGTGAGGGCGGCGCAGCCCAGGGCAAAGCGGGTGGTTTGGGCAATGTCGAGCTGTTGCAGCCAGGCGTGGGCTAGGCCAGCCATAAAGGCATCCCCGCCGCCGGTGACGTTGAGTACCGGACTGCCCAGCACCGGCAGGTGGCCCTGCTGCTCGCCATCGCTGTAGAAGATCCCCTGTTCACCCAGACTGAGGAACAGCCGCTTGACCCCGGCGCGGTGGAACCAGGCGGCCACCATGGGCCAGGTTTCGGGCCCGGCGATGGTCATGCCGCACAGCTGCTCTGCCTCGCTTCGATTGGGTTTGAGGGTGTGGATCTTGCCGAGCCAAGGGCGGATCTTCTCTACCTTGGCCACCGAAACGGTATCGACAAAGATGGCTTGCTCACCTTGCCGTTCAAACAACCAGTCGAGGGTATGGATAGCCAGATTGGTGTCGAGCACCCAGAGCCGGGCACCACCGAGAAAGCCTGCGAGGGGGGTCAGGCGGGCTGGGGTGAGCTGCTCTATGATGGCCATGTCGTTGATGGCGCAGCTCATTTCGCCGCTGCCATCATGCAGGCTGAGATAACAGGAGGTGGCGTGGCCATCGAGCACCAGAGTCTGGCGCACATCGACGCCGGCCCGCTGGCTTACCTCCAGCAGATGGTGACCATACTGGTCGTTGCCGACAGCAGTCAGCAGTCGGGTATCGCTGCCGAGCCGCGCCAGATTCTCGGCGATATTGCGGCCAACACCACCGGCCGAGGTACGCACCTTGCCCGGATTGGAGTCGCCGAGCAGCAGGTTGTCGTGGCTGGTGCCGCAAATATCCATATTGGCACCGCCGATCACCACCACGTAGGGGCCCTCTCGCAGTACATAACCTCTGCCTTGCACATATCCCTGCCGGATCAGGCTTGAGATGTGGCTGGCCAGCGCAGAGCGGCTGATGCCGAGGCGATCGGCCAGTTCCTGCTGGGCAATCATGGGATCCTGACGCAGCAGGGCGAGGATCTCTTGTTCACGCTCAGTCATAGACAAACATCCATTTGCAAACGTTTGTCCATTATTGCTGGGAAACGTTTGCTGGCTATCGGCTTGTACAAAATTTGTCGGCTTGCGCACAAAAAATCGACATTCAAAGCTGGGTTGGCAAGCGGTTTAGCCGGGGAGGGACTTTTAACGGGTCGGTGGCCCTGCAACGGCTTATAATGGCCGCCGCAAGATGAGGAGAGATGATGGAAAAGAGTGCATTCTGCTGCGTGGGGCTGGTCAATCCCAAGTCTCCGGAAAATGTCGGCTCCGTGATGCGGGCTGCGGGTTGTTACGGGGTGGACGAGGTCTACTACACTGGCAACCGCTTCGAGTTGGCGCGCCGCTTTGCCACCGATACCAAGCAGATGGTGGAGAAGATCCCGCTGCTCGGGGTGGATGATCTGATGGCGTTTATCCCGCAGGGATGCGTGCCCGTGGTGGTCGATTTGATCGACGGTGCTACACCGCTCCCCGACTATGTCCATCCGGAACGGGCTTTTTATATCTTCGGGCCGGAGGATGGCACGCTCGATCCCGCCCTCTACGGGGCGGTGAAAGATGTGGTCTATGTGCCGACTCAGGGCTGCATGAATCTGGCCGCCTCGGTCAATGTGATCCTCTATGACCGCTTGGCGAAGGGGTTCCGGCAACCCTGAGTTGTGGCGTGGCCACGGTCAGTCAAACCGTAATGGAAACGGTGTTGCTCATAGACTGGTTGCTGGCGGTGGCTGCTGTTGACGGGGCTGCGGCATCCTTCTATTTCCCCTATGGTGGGATCAGTTTCCGCCGGCCTTGACCGCCTGCTCCTCGAGAAAGTCGCGGTAGTAGTCATAGAGGTGATAACAGCGATATATCTCGGCCAGCGTGCCGCGACGGATCAGATTCATCATCTCCTGATCCCACAGCAGCAGTAGCCGCTCGCCCTGCTCGGTATCGGCAAAAATGGGGTAAGTCGGGATCCAGCGCAAAATGGTGCGGTACATATTGGCCGGGGTCTCATCGGCGGAATGGAGCACGCCAGCGGTCAGGTAATAGCGATAGCGCCCCTTGCCAATCAGCTGCAGGGCCATCTCATGGTTGTCGATCTCGTGCCACCGCATGGTGACCGGAAGATATTTATCCAGCACTCATCCTCGCCGCCAGAGCACGGTCTCTCCCTCGAGGCTGCGCTTTCCCCGCCATTGTGGCTGCCACTGCTTGAGCATGAAGACGGTCACATCATCGGCGGAGGCTGGCTGATGGGGCTGCCTGACCCCCTTGATCTCGTCCAGATAGACACTCATCGCCATATCCCCCTCTTGCCTGGCTACCATGGCGACGGCGCGTTTGTAAGGCACGATATGGGGCACGATCTGATAGCCGTGGGGTTGGTAAATGGTTCGCACCAGATCGAGATAGATACCGCGGCCATCCGGTTGGCAGAAACCGGGCCAGCCATCGCAATAGACGTGAATATTGGCTGTGCGAGCGTGGGCGATCTCACACAGACAGCAAAGCAGCAAACAACCGATGCGCAGCATGGTCAGCATTATCCTCGCAGGGGTGAGGAGAGCATTTGTCACCTGATTTATACCATGCCATTGATAGTGGCGGGCGGAGAAAACATCTCGCATCTCCATTTTGCGACAGGGTCGAGGGTTATTTGCGGTCGGATCGTTATGATCGAGTAAAGATTCAATAGCACCCCAATCAGTAGAGGAGACTGCATTATGCCATCGATCAAGACTCTGCTCTGTCCAGTCGATTTTTCCCAAATGTCTCGCGCGGTACTCGACTATGCCGTTTTCATGGCACAGAGCCATCAGGCCCAGCTCAAGCTGATCCACGTGGTTGATCAACTGCACGGTTTTGACAGTTACAAGATCCTTCATATGACGGCCATCGAGATCACCCACGAGATGGAGCGTCAGGCCAGAACCCAGCTCAAAGAGCTGGTTGCCACCCTGCCGATCCCAGCCACCTTTGATATTCGCTTTGGCCGTGCCGCCGATGAAATTGTCATTCAGGCCAAGGAGGATGAGGTTGAGCTGATCGTGATGGGCAGCCACGGTCGCTCCGGTATCAGCCATCTGCTGGTAGGCAGTGTCGCCGAGTCTGTGGTGCGTCATGCACCCTGTCCGGTACTGGTGGTGCGCCAATAACGCGCCACGTTTAGTGTGAAAAGCGTAACAAACAAGGCCAGCGATTGCTGGCCTTGCGTTTTTTGGTGTTGTGCCCGCTAGCCGTGAGCGTAGATGACACTCCCCCCCTTGATGGTATCTATGATGGCTCTGGCCTGCTCCTTGGGCAGGGCGGGGCAACCCCAACTGCGGCCCAGCTTGTCATATTTGCGCAGATGGGTCGGGCTGGCATAGGCGGCGCCATGTACCACGATGGCACGCTTGCGGGCATTGCTGTTCTTGCCGGGGCTTAGCCCGTCCAGCCGCAGGGAGTAGCCATGCTTGCCCAGATAGGTTTCTGCGGTGCGATAGACGCCAAGGGAACTTTGGCGGGAGTTGAGCTGGTTGGAAAAGTGTTTTGCTGCCAGTTCACCTGAGTTGCGGCCATGACTGACCCAGGTGTGATAGAGCAGCTTGTGGCGTTTCATATCGATGACAAACAGTCTGCGCTGGGTGGATGGCTTGCTGTAATCGATGATGGTGAGAATGGGTTTGCGTTTGTGGCGCACGGTTTGATAACTGTTGAGTGCCTGACGAAAGGTCTGTTTATCCAGCTTGCCGGCCAGACCCAGTTGACGATAGAGGCTCTGATCCCAGCTGGCATCTGCCGTGCTGCTCCAGATGAGCGATATCAACAGCAGTGGCAACAACAGCCATCCGCGTTGCCAGTCTATGTTCCCGCGCGCTTGTCTCATCCGTGAATATCTCCTTGTCACTCCCTGTCAACGACGCGGATATTGCCATCAATCCGCTCGATAGTTATATGCAAGGTGCTGAAAAGGCGCAATAAAAAACCGGCCGCAGAGCGGCCGGAAGTAATTCAAACAGTAGACATTGGTATCACAGGGTATAACTGACTTCCAATTACTTAGAAGTTGTACTGCAGGGCAACCGCGACTACGTCATCGGTGTTCTTGCCCAGAGAGTTGGTGGACTTGCCATCTACGGAGTCCAGCAGGTTCAGCTTGTAATCAACGTAGGCGTTGAAGTTCTCGGTGAAGTTGTACCAGGCACCGATAGATACGTACTCGGTGTAGGTATCATCGATACCACGAGCGGAGTCTTTCACGTCAGTGCGCAGGTAGGCCAGAGAAGGCTTGAACTTGCCGATGGTGTACTGGGCAACGGCTTCGTAGCCATCCATCTTCTCGGCGTAGCCGTTGTTGACGAACAGGTGGTCTTCACCGTGGGAGTAGGTTGCAGCCAGGTAGAGGTCGCCAGTTGCATATTTGGCGCCGAAGCCCATCAGCTTGGCATCCTTGTCGCCACCGAAGGCGGCGTAGCGAGCTTGCTCGTCAGTCTTGCCAGCCTGGTTATAGGCAGCACCCAGGCTCAGGCCCATATCGAAATCGTAGTTGGCAGAAACTGCGAAGCCTTCAGCAGAACCTTTGCTATTCCAGCTTTCACCGTTGTAGGTGTTGCCGTTGAAAGATTCAGTGATTGCACTGCGACCGGCGTTTTGCGGATCGTTGTTACCAGTGAACTGGGCACCCAGAGTCAGACCCTGGTAGTTATAGATGTACTGGGCCAGACCGTTGGTACGGCCGGTGCCGAATACTTCGGTATCTTTGCCCAGGCCGTCACCGCCCCACTCAGGCAGAACGTCGGTATAGTTGTTGACGGCCTTGGTGAACAGGCCATCCTGACGACCATAGCTGAATGCGCCGAAACGGTCGTGCTTGATGCCGGCATAGGCATAACGCAGCTCGTCGTTGTCAGAACCGGAAGTCGGCAGGTTGTACTCGGCAAAGCCGAACGCCTTCATCTCGGGAGCAATCTTGGTCTCGCCAGCAACGTGCAGACGGAAGTAGCTCTGGTCACCTTCGGAACCGTTGTCGTCAGTACCGTAGTAAGCACCTTGTGCACGGCCGCCGATTTCCAGCTTGGTATCGTTCTGGTTGTAAACGGTAGCAGCATGGGCGCCGCTCGCCAGCAGCAGGCTGGAGATGGCAATAGTCAGTGCAGACTTCTTCATATGCGTTATTCCTCTGATGTAAACACTTCCGAACTTGTTGTCGGTTCTGTGAAATCGGAAATGGTCCGATAGCCACACGGTAGGCGTCCCAACCTTGACTGGGCCTGAATCCATCGTTGTTTAATTGAGGTGGCGAGGTCGTTATCAAGACTGGGTGTGACGGTTTTTGACAAGATAAAAAGAGATTAAATTCAATGAATTATTTTCTAGTGACTTTTTTGACATCAAGGCTGTTCTGAGCAACAAGGTCGATGGCTCAAGTTGTGAGCTAGATCACGCAGGGGAGAATGGGGCGGGGCGGGAAAAACGGGGCGGGAGCCTTGCAAGGCTCCCCCCCAGTGATCAGATGGGCTTTTGCCACAGGGTCAGCAGCAGATCCTGTTCCAGTTCATTCGGGCCTTGTTGCGCGAAAGCGTGACGCTGCTCACCGGTTGCCCGCCAGCCGAGACGGCTGGTCTCCAGAATAAAGCTGCGCATGGCCTGATCCATGGTGAGGCTGAACTGGCAGCGTTGTTGAGCCATCGGATTGAGACCGCCGAGGGTTGGCCAGCTAAGGGGGTGTTCCATGCTCACCGGATTGAGGCTGACCCGCAGTTGCCACTGATGGCGCGGGCCCGGCTGCAGATAGAGCAGATAGCCACCGGGGGCCAGCCAGCTGACCAGCTGTTCGGTCTTGACCTTGAGATCGTTGACCAGCAGCACCTGAGCAGAGCCTGGTTGCAACGGCGCGCGAGCGGGATCGGCAATGACAAACTGGCCGTCCGGCTGCGCTTTTTTGGCGGCAAAGATGGTGTTCTTGGCGATATCAACTCCAGCAAACTGCCAGTCGGGCAGGCGCTCTGCCAGCGCGCGGCAGTAGTAGCCTTCACCGCACCCAAGATGGATCAGCTCTTGTGGGGCCAGCGGAGCGAGCAGGCCGGCCATGGCCTCAACCAGCGGCAGTTGGTGGCCGGCTTCCAGGAAATGGTGCTTGGCGCGCATCAGGGCACGGCTGTCGCTGTCTTTGGGGTTTTTCTTGCCGGGGATGAGATCCAGATAACCTTCCGGTGCCGGATCGAAGTGATGCTTGTTGTCGCAATAGCGCCCCTGGGAGGCTTCATGAAGATGGAGCGGACTGCGGCAGCGGGGACATTGAAGGTGCATAGTAACTCTCTGGGCGAATGCCGGAACAGTGAAGGGCGTTCGGGATTATAGGGGAGAGGATCAAAAAAGGCTGCCGTAGCAGCCTTTTTTATCCCAAGGCCTCAGTCAGGCCTGCGGACGGGTCATCAGCGAGTGCCAAATACCACAATGGTCTTGCCGTGAGCAGAGATGAGCTCCTGCTCTTCCAGCATCTTCAGGATGCGGCCCACGGTTTCACGAGAGCAGCCGACGATCTGGCCGATTTCCTGACGGGTGATCTTGATCTGCATGCCATCCGGGTGGGTCATGGCATCCGGCTGTTTGGCCAGGTTGAGCAGGGTCTGGGCGATCCGGCCGGTCACATCCAGGAAGGCGAGGTTACCCACTTTCTGGCTGGTGTGTTGCAGGCGCTTGGCCATCTGGCCAGAGAGACGCATCAGAATGTCCGGGTTGACCTGGATCAGCTGGCGGAACTTCTTGTAGGAGATCTCTGCCACTTCGCAAGAGCCTTTCGCGCGAACCCAGGCGGAGCGCTCGGGGTTCTCGTTCTCCTCGAACATCCCCATCTCGCCCAGGAAATCGCCCTGGTTCAGATAGGAGAGGATCATCTCTTTGCCCTCATCATCCTTGATCAAGACGGCCACAGTGCCCTTGACGATGTAGTAGAGGGTCTCCGCTTTTTCACCCGCATGGATCAGGGTGCTCTTGGCGGGATACTTATGAATGTGGCAGTGCGACAAGAACCATTCCAGGGTGGGATCGCTTTGCGGTTTGCCAATGACCATGAGAATTCCTCTGTAGTGTCTTTTTATGGACTTGTGCGTCCGGGCAAGCTGCCAATCTTGCCATTCCTTGTATTGGTCGCAGTAGGATAAGAGCCTTTGCCTGTGCTGACAAGGCTTTGCGGGCTTTTGACAGAGCCCTTTGAGTAATGCCTGCTGCGCCGCTTCGGCCATTCTAGGGAAGATAGAGGTCGGAGATGTTGATTTTGATCTATTTCCATCCCAACTCCCCCTGTTCGGCAGAGATAAGCGACTGGGTTATGCTAGGGATCCATCATCATGATTAACAGGAGAGAGTGCGAGATGAAAGCCAAGGTCAGCTGGGTGGAAGGGATGAAGTTTGTGGGTGAAAGTGAATCCGGTCACAAGGTGATCCTGGATGGTGCCAACCCCGGTGAGGGGGCCAGCCCGATGGAGATGATCCTGCTGGCGGTCGGTGGCTGCAGCTCCATTGATGTGGTCTCCATCCTCGAAAAAGCGCGCCAGTCTGTGACCGCATGCCATGTCGATGTCAGTGGCGAACGGGTCGATAGCGTGCCCCGGGTTTTCGAGAAGATTAATCTGCACTTCGTGGTGACTGGCAAGGGATTGGCAGAGACACAGGTGGCCAGAGCGGTCGATCTGTCGATGGAAAAATACTGTTCTGTTTCCCTGATGTTGGAAAAAGCGGTACAAATTACCCATAGTTATCAAATTGTTGAAGCTTGATAACGATAGTTTCGTTGGTACCCTGGCATAAGGCCGTTACGTAAGGCCACTGCACAAGGCCATGACATAAAGCCATTACATAAGGAAAGTGCAATGAAAAAATTGATCGCTCTGCTTCCCCTTTTGGGCCTGGCGGCGTGCAGCAGCCCGCAACCTACCCAGTATCAATACAGCCAATACCAGTGTGGCGAAGAGATGCTGGCCGTTACCTATGATGCCCAGGCTGACATGGTGCAGTTCCCCTATGCCGGGCTTTATCACAAGCTGGCGCGTGTGGAGTCAGAGTCTGGCGCCAAATATTCTGACGGCCTGACCACCTTCTGGAATCAGGAGAAACAAGCTCTCCTCACCCAGAAAGGGGTCACACTGCTGACCTGTACGCTCAAATAAGTGACCACAGATAGCTGAAGGTGTGCGGCTTTATGCCCGGGTCTGGCCTAGGCCGGATTGGGTCAAGAGGTTGAGACCACAAAAAAAACGGCTTGCCGGGAGGCAAGCCGTTTTTCTATCCATCCGTTATCACTAAACAAGCGCTAGTTGGTGGGGACGCGATGGAGCAGCTCGGCCGCGAGCTGCTGGCTGAGAGCCTGGCGCTGGCTATCTGCAATGCTCACGTCGCTGGTCAGCTGGATGATGCTGCTCCAGACCGCTTTCTGGGTTTTGCGATCGAGCAGCACGATGGCCAGCGACCCTTTGCGCTGGTTGGCCGAGGCATATACCCCGGGCGTCATGCCAAGGCGCGCGAAAATCTCGCCGTCACTCATATCCTTGCCGCCCGCGACGCCGATGGCGACCCACAGATCCGCCTCGTCGAGCGGTGCACTCTGCCACCCCTTGCCATTGAGCTCCCGGCTTACCGCCTGCTGCATCGGTTCCAGCCACCCTTCCGCCAACTCACCGGCAAATTGATACTGTTCGGCCAGGGCGTAGTGCGGGGTTGCACCATAGGTCCAGTTGCCCATCGGGCGAACCAGCATGGTGCCGGACTCCAGCGTGGGGGCCGCCGGCCCGCTGCTGCAACCGCCAAGCAGGGAGAGCAGTGCCACAGAGAGATAAGCAAGCCGCATCGTGAACTCCTTTGAATCAGGTTATTTTGCCGGTTTCGATCAATTGCTGGATGAGCGGGCGCAGGATCAGTTCCATCGCAAAGCCCATCTTGCCACCCGGCACCACTATGGTGTTCATCCGCGACATGAATGAGCCGTCGATCATCGACAGCAGGTAGGGGAAATCCACCTGCTTGATACCACGAAACCGGATCACCAGCATACTCTCGTCCAGACTCGGGATCACCTTGGCGCTGAAGGGGTTGGAGGTATCCACCGTCGGTACTCGCTGGAAGTTGATATGGGTGCGCGAGAACTGCGGGGTGATGAAGTTGATGTAGTCATCCATGGAGCGCACGATGGAGTCGGTCACCGCCTCGCGGGAATGCCCTCGCTCCGAGGTATCGCGGATCAGCTTCTGGATCCACTCCAGGTTGACGATGGGCACTACGCCTATCAGAAAATCCACGTGGCGCGCCACATTGTGATCCTCGGTGACCACACCGCCGTGCAGCCCTTCATAAAACAGCAGATCGGTATTGCTGGGCAGATGCTGCCAGGGGGTGAAGGTGCCGGGCATCTGGTTGAAGGGCACTGCCTCGTCAAAGCTGTGCAGGTAGCGGCGATACTGGCCATTGCCATCCTGCCCATAGCCCTGAAAAAAGCTCTCCAGCAGCCCGAAGTCATTGGCCTCAGGGCCAAAATAGCTGATGTGGCGCCCCTGTTCGCGCGCCTTGCGGATCGCTACATCCATTTCCGGTCGGGTGTAGCGGTGAAAACTGTCACCTTCCACCACAGCCGCGGTATATCCCAGTTGATGGAACATGGAGCGAAAGGCGTTGGTGGAGGTGGAGGTGCCGGCACCGGACGAACCGGTAACAGCAATAATGGGGTGCTTGGCCGACATGGGATTCTCTCTTCCTTGGGAATTCCGTTATAAGGTCCGGATTGCGGTTGGGTCAAGACTGCTCGATGAAGCGGTCTTTCATCACGATATTCACCGATTCGTGCAGCTCGCTATAGACGATGACAGCTTTGCCTTGCTGTAATTGTTCTCTCACTGCATCGACTTTGACGCCAAGTGGAACATCCTGCTCTCCATATTCGGTTCCTTCCTGCAATACAAAGTGTTCGATCAGGTTGGTCAGGGTGTCGCCGTCCAGTTCTTGCCAGGGAATGATCATTTAAAGGTCTCACAGCAAAAGAGGTGATCGTCAGGCTATTGTTGTGTTGAATCCCGCGAATGCAATCACTTTTTACCTTTTCACCGGAGTCTGAGAGATGTTGTCTGAAGCGCAGCGCAGCGCGCCGTTAACCCTGACTGAGCATCTGGACAGCGCACGTCGAGAGGCGATTGCCCGAGGCATGGTGTGGTTCTGGTTGTGGAACTGGCTTGTGGTGTTGTTTCTTTCGATACGCTACGAGGTTTACAGCCAGGTCGGGCTAGCCAGTGATGACAGCTTGCCTTGGCGCTTTCAGAGTGAGCTGGCGCTGGTCATGGTGGTGTTATTGCTGCTACCTGTTGTCAGCCTGTTTTGTGACCATATGCAGGACCGCCTCTGGTTACGGATGGCTGCACTGGTGATGGTGCTATGGGGCGGACTCTGGACGCTGCACATCTACACGATTGGTCAGGTGGAGCTGCGGGGAGGGGTCAGCTATGCCAACGGGATCATGCGGCTCAACCTGCTGGCCGCGCTCATCGCGTTTTATCCCGATCGCAAGGTGTTGTATGGCTATCTCTTGGGCCCGATGACGGTGGGTGTAGGGTTGGAGCTCTTTTTGCGCGTCGATTTTCCCCAGATCTACCTGCTTGGCGTGTTGTTTGGCGTGATTGCGCTGGAGGTTGGCCGCCGCATGCTGCACCGCTGGTTTGAGCTGGCGATCATGCGGGAGCATGAAAATCTGACGCTGCTGCGCCAACTTGATCAGCTCGCCAAGCAAGATCCTCTGACCGGAGTCGCCAACCGGCGGCATTTCAATATCGAGTTGGAGCGCGCGTTGGCCCATAGCCAGGAGAGCGGCGCTCCGCTATCGCTTATCCTGATCGATGTGGACTATTTCAAGCGCTTCAACGACCACTACGGCCATCAGGTGGGGGATATGTGTCTCAAAGAGGTGGCACAAGCGCTCAACCGTGCGGTACGCACGCCATCTGATCTGGTTGCCCGCTATGGCGGGGAAGAGTTTGTGCTACTGCTGCCCAATACCGACCGTCAGGCGGCGGCCAGCGTGGCGCAGCGGCTGCAAGATGGCTTGGCCAGCCTGCAGCTGGAGCATCTGGCGTCCGATGTTGCCCCCTGGGTGACGGTGAGTCAGGGGATTGCCAGCAATGTCTCCGGTGAAGGGGCGAGCCAGTTGCTGGAGCTGGCCGATCAGGCGCTCTATCGGGCAAAGGAGTCGGGACGCAATCAGTTCTGTGTTGCGGAGTGACTCTGTTCGGCAATCCAGTGACTGATCCGTTCATCCAGCCAAAACCGTGGCCGCCAGGGCGTGCCGTGCAGAAAGCCGACATGGCCGCCACGCTGGCTCAACTCATAGCGCACCGTAGGCGAGAGTTGCTCCGGCCGGGGAATGACCGCGTGTGACATAAAGGGATCGTCGGCGGCGTGCAGGATAAGGGTAGGGATGGGGATTTGAGCCAGCAGCGGTAGTCCCGAGCAGCACTGGTAGTAGTGGCTGGCGCTGTGAAAGCCGTGCAGCGGCGCGGTGACAAGCTCGTCAAAATCGCGCAGGGTGGCAATCTGCTCCACTTGTCTAGGTTGCCAGCGTTCACTCGCTTTCTGCTGCTGGCTGATCTTGCTAAGCAAATTGTGGCGCATGGTGCGCAGCAGATAGTTCTGATAGACCTTCGAGAAGCCCTGATTGACCCGCTCGGCGCAGCTTGCCAGTTGCAGCGGGGCCGAGACCACCACCGCCGCTTTCAATGCCGCAGGACAGCCCCGCGCCAGCAGATTGACCAGCATATTGCCACCCAGTGAAAAGCCGATGGCGATCAGCGGTTTGCCCGGGAAGCGCTGGCTCAGCTCGGCAATCAGCTCCTGCGAATCACCGATGGCGCCGGAGTGATAGGCCTGCAGATGGCGGTTTGGTTCGCCACTGCAGCCACGAAAGTGCATCAGTACAGCCTCTCTGCCCTCTTGCTGCAGGTGGGCGAACAATCCCTTGGCATAGTGGGAGTGAATGCTCCCCTCCAGCCCGTGAAACACCACTATCAGCGGCCGTTCATCAAGGCTGACTTCCCCGCTCCAGGCGAGGTCGACAAAGTCCCCATCCTGCAGTTCAAACCGCTCCGCCACAAATCGGGCAGGGGTGCGGCGCAGCCATTTGGGCAATATGGTCTGCAGATGAGGATTGCGGGCCCACCAGGGGGCGTGGAAGTGGCTCTCGGTCAGCATGGGGTCAGTCGGTCTGGGTCGAAGATAAGGAGGACGGGAGGCGTGTTCCTCCCGCCAGTCATTGGCTTATTTCAGCAGGCGATCGTGATGTTCGGCGCCGCGCAGCATGGCCTGGATCAGCTCATTGGCCTCGAACTTGGTCAGCGCCTCATGAGCACCCACCTGATGGGCCCGCTCCACGCTGATCTCGCTGGAGAGCGAAGTGTGCAAGATGATGTAGGCCCCCGCCAGTTTGCTGTCGCTCTGTACCTCGAAGGCCAGCTCGTAGCCATCAAGCCCCGGCATCTCGATATCGCTCACCAGAATGTCGATTGGGGTCTTCTGGCTCGCCCGCGTCTGCATCAGGGTCAGTGCATCCTTGCCATTGGTGCAGACTTCATAGGGGATATTGATGTAGTCGAGGGCGGCCATCAGCTGACGGCGGGCGACCGAAGAGTCATCAACCAGCAGGATCCGCATCGGCTTGATCCGTTCCCGCTGCACATCGGTCAGTACCGGATAGAGGTGGCTCGGATCATCCGGATAGACCCGGGAGAGGATCAGCTCCACATCCAGCAGCTGGATCAGCTGGTCATTGACCCGGGTCACGCCGGTTACGAACACATTGTGGCCGAGGGAGGCGGGGGGCGATTCGATATCGCGCCAGTTGCACTCGGTGATCTTGTCGATGCCCCGTACCAGAAAGCCCACCAGGGTACGGCGGCAGTCGGTAATGATGATGAAGCAGTGGGGCATCTCCTCCTTGCTGATGGGGCGATAGCCTACCGCCATCGCCATGTCGATCACCGGAATAGTGGAGCCGCGCATATTGGCGGCCCCCAACACGGTCGGGTGCGAGTGGGGCATTGCCGTCAGCTGGGTGTAGGGCACTATCTCCTTCACTTTGAGAGTACCGATGGCAAAGGATTGTTTGGCTGAAAGGTGAAACAGCAACATGCCCTGGGATTGATTGGCTTTGCTCGTCATGGCAGATGTCCTGTTGGTCGAAACGTTGGCAGTCACTTCAGGCCTCTAGCATAAAGGATTACGGGGGGAATGGCCCTTCCTTGTTAACGACCATCTGGCAAAAAACTGGACTCATTCAGCCAATTTCGTTGGCGTATTCCATCGGCGTCCGGTTATTGATCGCCATCCTCGCCAACGCCCCATTGCTGGCAGGCCGCTTGCAATGCGGTCTCATCGGCATAACCCAGCTTGCTGGCCACCTGTGCGGGTTTGCTGCCGCCTTTGAGCAATCTGAGCGCCTGCAGCAGTTGCCACTGTTGTTGCAATGCAGTCCCTTCCACCGGCGCATCGACTTGTTGTGCCCACAGTTGCAGAGACTCCGGTTGGCCATTGGCCAGCGCTTGCCAGCAGGCTTGCAGCTCATCGTGACCCTGCTGGCTGATGGCGCACTGTTGCAGCTCATCCAGGATAACCTGGAGTCGCTGACCGTAGGCTCCTTGCCACTCTTGCGGACGTTGCCACCGGGCCAGCGAGTCGAGCAGGGCATCGAGCAGTGGGGTGGTCTGCAGCCAGCCAGCCTGCTGCGGCTGAGTCACGCGCAAAGAGACATTCAGCTGATCGTACTCGCAACCGCTGAGGGGGCTGAAGGCCGCGAGGGCATCGGCGCAGAGCCAGAAACAGCTGCCTGCTGGCAGCAACAGCTCATGTTGGCCCAGTCTCAGCAACGCGGCACTCCGGGTGATCCGCAACAGCTGCCCGACCGGAGTTCGTTTGCGGTTGCCGGCGTGCAGGCCCTGGCAGGAAAAATGGTGATACTCGATGGCGTGATGCATGTAAAAACCCTGATATGATGCTGCCTGGAGGTAACAAATATGGAAACCAGACGTAAAAAACGCTTCATTGCCGGTGCGGTTTGCCCGGCGTGCGGCAAGTTGGACAACATGATGCTGTATCTGGAGCATGGAGTCGAGAAGGTGACCTGCGTCGCCTGTGGCGATACCCAGGTACAAACGCCTGCCGAGGTCGACAAGCAGACTCGCGAGGCGGAAGAGGTGATCGGGGTGTTTCGCCCCTGATAAGGCAACGGCGGGTGGAATGCGGGCCTTCTCGCTGACGCTGCTGCCGTTTTTTTCGTCACTCCGTGGCGCCGCACGCCATATGCGCGGCCCGCTTTTTAGGGTATTCTGAGCCCGTTTTTTCTATCCGCAGGATCCTGACATGAAAGTAGCTCCTCTGAGCGTGGTTACGCTGGAATACACAGTCACCGACGAGCACGGTGAAGTCATCGACAGCACTGTCGGCAAAGAGCCGCTGGTCTATCTGCACGGCACCCGTTACCTGGTCTCAGGCCTGGAAGCCGAGCTGGAAGGTCGCGCGGTAGGTGAAGCCTTCGAAGTGACTCTGGCACCGAGCCAGGCCTACGGCGAATATGACGAGACACTGGTACAAGAAGTACCGGGCGAGCTGTTCGACGGCATGGAAGTCTCCGAAGGGGATACTTTTGTGGCTGAAACCGACGATGGTCACCGTCCGGTGACCGTGGTTGAAGTGTCCGAAGAGTTCGTCAAGGTAGATGGCAACCATCCGCTGGCTGGCGTGACTCTGGGCTTCAAGGTCGAGATCAAGGACGTGCGCGCCGCCACTGCCGAAGAGCTGTCTCACGGCCACGTTCACGGTGCCGGTGGTTGCGGTCACGATCACGGTCATGACCACGATCACGGCGGCTGCTGTGGCGGTCATGGTCACGACCACGATGAGGATCACGGCCACGGCGGTTGCTGCGGTGGTGCTGGCCACGGTCACGATCATGGTCACGACCACGGTGACGACCATGGTCACGGCGGCTGCTGCGGTGGCGGCGGTTGTGGTGGCAAAGGCCATCACCACTGATCACGGCCATGCCGATGATAAAAAACCCGCGATACTCGCGGGTTTTTTATTGGCTGACAGTGATGCCGAACCATGTTGCCTGACCAGAGATGGCGCCGGATCAGTAGTGCGGCGGCGGGGTCTCTTCGGCCATGCTGGCAATCTGGCTGGGTTGTACGCTTTGCAGTTTGTCGATCAGCAGCTGGATCTGGTATTTGAGCCGATCGAGTTCACGGCCCTGGGTGGTTACCTCGTCGTTGAGCTGCTCTATGGTGTACTCCGCATAGGCGAGACGGGTTTCCAGGGTTTCGATGCGATCGTTAAGTTGCTGACTCATGGGCCTTCGGGTCCTTACTTGATTGTCCAGATTTCGGCCAGACCACTGGAGCTGGCACTGACAAGGTGGCTATTGTCGCGCAAAGCGACGCCGTAGACCACTGCGCTGGGCGGTTTCACCTTGGGTTGCGGCGAGACGCGCCAGCTCTGCAGCAGGGCACCATCGCTCACTTGCCACAGGGAGAGCTGACGGGAAGGGGCGCCGGTGATCAGCCACTTGCCATCGTTGGCAAAGCGGGCGCTGGTGTAGACCTCGAAGCGGTGATCATATTTCAGCTGACTCACCTCCTTGCCGGTTTTCAGATCCCAGATGCTGGCCCGGCTGCTGTCGGCGGTGAAGGCGTAGCGGCCGCTCGGCTCCAGTCTGGCCATGATCACCCGGCCACCATGGTTGAAGCGCCAGATCACCTGCCCGCTACGGGTATCCCACAGATAGGCGCTGTAGTCGTTGCCTCCGGTCAGGGCGTAGCGACCGTTAGCGGAGAGATCGACCGTATTGACCTGTTCGGTGTGCCCCAGAAACTGCAGACGACGACCGCTTCGGGTATCGAGCCACTCGGCCTTGCCATCTTCTCGCCCGATCAGCACATAACGACCGTCGGCAGAGAGCGCGATGTCCCTCAGCCTGGATTCAGGAAGTGAGTAGTAGCCTTGTGATTGCCCGTCGTTCAGCCGCCAGGTAGCAAAGGTGTCTGGGGTGGCGGTGACGGCATGGCTGTTGCCTTCGGAAAAGCGGGTAATGAATACCAGGTCTTCCGCAGAGTCGGATTGCTTCCAGCGCCAGCGTTGACGGTTCTGTTCCAGATCCCAGACGATGATGCCCTGGCTGATGCTGGAGACGATGGCCTGCTTGCCATCACTGGAGAGATCTGCGGTCAGCAGACCCGTGCTGGCGAGGGTCATTTGCTGGTTGGGTTGGGAGCTTTGCTCGCAACCGGTGAGCATTAAACAGAGGCTCACCAGATAAATGGCACTTTTTATCATTTTTGCGGTCTCACGCTTTTGTTACCTGCGATCACGGCGTTAGTATAAGGCGCTTATCACGATAAACCTCTCATTTCACGATGGAACCGAGAGCGGTATTTGGAGTTTGGAGAAACTGATGAACAAATTTCTGAAGGTGTCCCTGTTGGCGGCGGCCGTTGCCGTCGGTTTGACTGCTTGCCAAAAAGACGAGAAGCCTGCTGCGGCCAATACCGCCGAAGTGAAGGCAGAAGCCAGCAAGCCGGCAGAGGCGACCAAGGCCGAAGCCAAGAGCTTTGAAGAGCAATCTGGCTACGCAATTGGCCTCTCCATGGGTCGTTACATCGCCAATACCCTGGAGCGTCAGCAGGAACTGGGCATCAAACTGGACAACGCCGTGATCCTGAAAGGGGTGACTGACGGTCTGGGCAAAGAAGCCAAGATGACTGATGAAGAGATCCAGAAGGTGCTGCAGGATTACGACGCCAAGATCAACGAGCTGACCAAGGCCAAGGCCGAGAAAGACGCCGTTGAGAATCTGAAGAAGGGCGAAGAGTTCCTGGCTGCCAACGCCAAGAAAGAGGGTGTGAAGAGCACTGAATCCGGCCTGCAGTACGTGGTCGAGAAGATGGGCACTGGCGCCAAGCCGAAATCTACCGACATCGTCAAGGTGCACTACACCGGTACCCTGACCGACGGCACCAAGTTCGACAGCTCCGTCGATCGCGGCGAGCCGGCTACCTTCCCGCTCAACCAGGTTATCCCGGGTTGGACCGAAGGTGTGCAGCTGATGCCGGTTGGCTCCAAGTTCAAGTTCTTCCTGCCGTCCAAGCTGGCCTATGGCGAGCACGGTGCAGGCTCCATCCCGGCGAATGCCGTACTGGTGTTTGACGTTGAGCTGCTGGCTATCGAGAAGCCGACTGCAGACGATGCCAAGAAGTAATCTTTTCTTGTAGTGAAAAACGGCTCCTTAAGGAGCCGTTTTTACTTGTGTATTCCCTGCAATCGCGGGATAACAGAGCTGTCTTGGCGTTGGGTTTGCGCGCGAAAATAAGGCAAAATAGATCGCAGAATCAAATACAAGGATGAGTCCAGTGGCTGAAAATAAATCGCGTGTCCTGCTGGTGGAAGATACACGTAGTCTGGCGGTGGTCTATGAACAGTACCTGCGCCAGGAGGGGTATGAGGTGGTGCTGGCCGACTGTGGTCAGCAAGCGTTGGCGCAGTTGCTGGCAAGTCCTCCCCCCGTGGTGCTGCTGGATCTGGAGCTGCCGGATATGTCCGGTATGGATATTCTGCAAATGATCACCGAACAGCAGTTGCCCTGCTCTGTGGTAGTGATCACCGCCCATGGTTCGGTGGATGTGGCAGTGGAGGCGATGCGCCTCGGAGCCTTCGATTTTCTGACCAAGCCGTTTGACAGCAAGCGGCTCTGCGCCACCGTTCGCAATGCCTTGAAACACCAGCAGTTGAGCTCGCTGGTTGCCCACTATCGGGAGAACTTCGAGCGCAGCTCCTTCTTCGGTTTTATCGGTGCCTCCATGTCGATGCAGGCGGTCTATCGCATCATCGAGAGCGCTGCGCCCAGCAAGGCGACCGTCTTTATCACTGGCGAGAGCGGCACCGGCAAAGAGGTGTGTGCCGAGGCGATTCACCAGTGCAGTCCCCGCAGCGAACAGCCCTTTATTGCCCTCAACTGCGCCGCCATTCCCCACGATTTGATGGAGAGCGAGATCTTTGGTCATGTGAAGGGCTCTTTTACCGGTGCCCAGGGGGATCGCAAAGGGGCGGCCAGTCTGGCTGATGGCGGTACCCTGTTTCTCGACGAGATCTGCGAGATGGACCTTGATCTGCAGAGCAAGCTGCTGCGCTTTATCCAGACCGGCACAGTGCAGCGAGTCGGCAGCGGCAAGCTCGAGACGGTGGATGTGCGCTTTATCTGCGCCACCAACCGGGATCCGCTGGTGGAGGTGAAAGCGGGCCGTTTTCGCGAGGATCTCTACTATCGGCTCCACGTCATTCCCCTCACCCTGCCGCCGCTGCGGGAGCGGGGTGAGGATATACTGCTGCTGGCGCGTACCCTGTTGCAGAGCTACGCCAAGGAGGAGAACAAACGCTTCAAGGATTTCGATGTCGAGGCGGCGCGAGTGCTGCTCGACTACCCTTGGCCTGGCAACGTACGCGAGCTGCAGAACGTGGTGCGCAATATCGTGGTGCTCAACGATAAGGAGTTGGTGAGCCCGGATATTCTGCCGCCACCGCTCAATGGGGTTCGCCCCCAGCTGCCGGCTGCGATTGCGGCAGCGGTGACATCGGCTCCGGCCACCACCGGGGTGGCCAACGGGCCAATTCGTCCGCTCTGGCTGGTGGAGAAAGAGGTGATCGAACAGGCCATCGCCAGCTGTGATGGCAATATTCCCAAGGCGGCGGCCCTGCTCGAGATCAGCCCCTCCACCATTTACCGTAAAAAGCAGGGGTGGGAAGAGTCCAATCGGGCCTGAACCATCTTGCCAGCAGAAAGGGCGGCTAGCGTGCCGCCCTTGCTATTTTGGGGATCAGAGTTTGGCGAGGCGCTTGAGGCGGGCCAGTCGCTCCCCCTCGTTGGCGCTGAACCAGCGGTCCTGCGACAGCAGAAACCAGGCGCGGGAGAAGTATTCCGCAGCCAGCGGATCGTCCAGTACCAAGGCATTCTCCCCCAGCTCCTCGAACAGATAACCATCCTCAGGTTCGCCTGCCTCGGCCATATCGGCCTTGAGTTGGTGCAGCTCTGCCTGCGCCTGCTGGTGCTGACCCTGGGCCCGGGTCAGGCGAGCCAGACTCCAGCGAGCGATAAACGCCTTGGCCGGCTGGTTATGTTGCAGATGCCAGGCCAGACACTTCTGCTGCTGGATTTTCGCCTCATCAAAGCGGCCCAGTTCGAACAGGGTCCAGCCCTGATTGTTGTAAAGGGGGGCCAGCCAGCCACGCACCTTCTCGTCACTGCTGCGTTCCGCCAGCTCCATCGCCAGTTGATGCCAGCGGCTCTGCTCTTCCAATGGTGCGGCGATGGCGATCATGTGAGCGGCGTCGATGGCGAGATAGGTTTCCTTCTCCTTGAGCCCCCATTGCCAGGCTTGTTCAAACAGCGGTTTGGCACTGGCTTTGTCGCCCGCCGAGTTAAAGGTGCGGCCTCGTTCCAGCAGGGCCCTGATCCGCGCTCTGGGGGTTTTATCGGTGAGGCGGGGCTCTATCTCGTCGAGCAGCTGATGGGCTTCGGCAAACTGGCGCTGCAGCGAGTGGGTGCGGGCAATTTGGGTCAGCAACTCCAGTTCGAGTTGCAGGTCGGCGGCGGCACGCGCTTCGGGAAGAAGGGTGTGAAAACGCAGGGCGCTGGCGGCGGGATCCTGATAATCCCACAGCGCCATGAAATCGGGCGGATTGTCCATCTGGCCTCCTTGCTGGTTATCCTGTTACCAAGATGCCTGCAGGCCATTGTTTGTACAAGGGGCGCCCGTCACAGAGCGCCCCTTGCATCATGCTAACTGCTGTGGCCGGTTGGTCAGTAGACCATGGCCAGGCTCATCAGCATCAGACCGAGGGCGGCAAAGGCCCCCTCCTTGATGGCGAGCCGTGGCACCAGCGCCTTGGGCAGGGCCGGAAACAGGCTCAGGGCAAAGCCAAGGCCCGGCATCAACCAGTGGAATGCCGGGTCGCGCAGGGCGGGATTGGCGGCTCCATTGATGATGATCAGCAAAATAAACAGGGTGAAGGCGGGGAGGATAAACCAGCGTACCCCACCGGCGGCGACCGCCCGCAGCGGCGAAATGCGATAGAGCAGCATGGTCACAAGGAACAGAACAAAAGGGGCCAGCAGATAGAGCGGAGCGGGGTTCATAACATCTTTCCTGAAAACTGATCGTCAAAAAACCGGTTGTCCGGTGCAAGAGGCGCGGAATTTAATCACTCTTCGCAGGTAATCACCAGCAGCCCGGGCCCGGGCTGTGAAGAGGATCCCGGATAAAGGTTTGCTAGCGCGTCTTAGTGCAACCAGAACCAGGCTGCTGCAAATCCCAGCCAGCTCAGCACCAGCAAGATCCAGGGCAGGGGATGCTGATGGCTTACTTCAACCACTTCAAGCTGATCGTCTTGCTCTTCGGTTTGTGGCGCGCCCTGTGGCTGCCTGGCTTTGGCCTGCAATTTTTTCTGGCGGCTCGCTTTGCGGGCCCGCGCCTTCATCTGTTTCTTGTATTCGTCGATGCCTTTCTGGATCCCTTGTGCGATAAGTTGGGTCTGTTCCTTGGTCTGCCCCGGCTTCTGGTTGGCACGGGCAATTTTCATCGCCTCCTGCTGGGTCTCGGGGGAAATCTTGTCGTACTTGGCCATCAAATCATCTCCTCGGGCATGGCTGGCTGGGGAGTATGCCATAAAGGCGCGTCCGGGTGGCGCCTCCTTGGTGCGGGAGGGGAGCAAGTGAGTGACTGCTCAACAAAAAACCTGATAAATCAGCAGGAAGCCGGATGTTGGGCCGAAGATCACAATTAGCAGAATTTGTGAGTCATCGATGAAAAACGGTCATCTGTTGTTTGTTATATTGGCGCCCGACCCGCTGGACAGGGTTGATAAATAACAAAACAATCAAGGTGATATGGAAATGAATAATAACTTTATCAAAGGTGGCGTGGCACTGGCCGTGCTTGCTGCACTGACTGGCTGTAATACCTCGAGCAATGACACCGTTGCACCCTGCACCGAAAATGTCTGCAAACTGACCATCCTGCACACCAACGATACCCACGGCCGTTTCTGGCACAACGCTGAAAATGAGTATGGTATGGCTGCCCAGAAGACTCTGGTCGAGCAGCTGCGTGCCGATGCCAAGGCTGCTGGCAGTGACGTACTGGTTCTTTCCGGTGGTGATGTGAATACCGGGGTGCCGGAGTCCGATCTGCAGGACGCCGAGCCTGACTTCATGGCGATGAACAACATTCGCTACGATGCCATGGCGGTGGGCAACCATGAATTCGACAATCCCCTCAGCGTACTGGAGAAGCAGCGCAAGTGGGCCCAGTTCCCCATGCTCTCGGCCAACATCTATGACAAGGCCAGCGGCAAACACTACTTTGACCCCTACAAGGTGTTCAAGCTGGAGAGCGGTCTCAAGGTCGCCGTACTGGGCCTGACCACCGAAGATACCGCCCAGCTGGTTGACCCCAACAACGTGCAGACCCTGGAGTTCCGCGATCCGACCAGCGAGGCGGCCAAACTGGGCCAGCAGATACGCAGCAACAAGGAGGCCAATCTGGTCTTCGCCATCACTCACATGGGCCATTACGAGAATGGTCAGCACGGCAGCAATGCGCCGGGCGATGTAGAGATGGCTCGTGCACTGCCGGCAGGGACTCTGGATGCCATCATTGGTGGCCACTCCCAGAATCCGGTCTGTATGGAACCGGGTACCACCAACAAGTACGCCAATTTCAAACCGGGTGATAACTGCCAACCGGACCAGCAAAACGGCACCTGGATCATGCAGGCCCACGAGTGGGGCAAGTATGTGGGCCGTGCCCAGTTTGAGTACCAGAATGGCAAATTGACCCTGACCAGCTATGACCTGATCCCGGTCAACCTGATCAAGCGCAACGCCAAGGGAGAAGCGATCGATGCCAACGGCGCCGTAACCAAGGACCCGGCCAAGATGCAGTTCGTACAGGACGAGATCACCAAGGATCCCGAGCTGTATAACACCCTGCTGGGTTACCAGGAGAAAGGTCAGCAAGAGCTGAATGTCGTCATTGGCTCGGCAGATGGCTTGCTGGTTGGTGATCGCAACTCGGTTCGCAACAAGCAGACCAACCTGGGTCGCCTCATCACCACGGCGACCAGCAGCAAGCTGGGTGTCGACTTTGGTATCGTCAACTCAGGCGGTGTGCGCGACAGCATCCCGGCCGGTGATATCACCTACCGCAGCGTGCTGCTGGTGCACCCGTTTGGCAACACGGTCAACAAGGCTGTCATGAAGGGAAGCGATCTGGCGACCTATCTGGGCCAGGTGGCAAGCAAGACTCGCAATACCGGTGGTTATGCCCAGTTTGGCGGTATCAACATGGCGGTGGATTGTCAGGCCAAGAGCGTCAATATCACCAGTATCGGTGGCAAGGCGTTTGATCCGGCTGCAACCTACAGCTTCGCGATCCCGAGCTTCAGCGCCTCCGGTGGTGACGGCTATCCGAAGATCGATACCATCAATGCCGGCTTGGTGGATGCAGCCGTGCTGAAGGAGTACATCGAGATCAAGAAGGTGATCAACGTAGCCGATTATCAACCGTCCAATGAGGTGACCTATCTGAACTCAACATCTGCCGAAGGGTGCAACTGATTCGTCAGCGGTGCGTTTAGCTCCAGATGTGATCCCCAAGGGCAGCCAGTGGCTGCCCTTTGTCGTTGGTTGGGTAGCGGTTACAACTCTTCAATCATTAATGACGATAGCAATGCCTGTATGAGGTCAGGTGAGGGGATGAAATGAAAAGAGGCGGCCCATGGGCCGCCTCTTGCGTAGTGACAATATAAACTTTACAGCTGCTCGATACCGACGATATGCCAGGGAGCATTGTTTTTGGCCAGATCGCGCTCGAGGTGCCACACCTCTTTGATGTCTTCTTCGACCTGCTCCTGACGGTCCATGTAACGGCCGCTGAAGCGCACGCTTACCTGAGCCCAGTCGCTGCCGTAGTCGGCGCGTACCAGCTGGGTGTCGACATACATTACTTCCGTATGCTGGTCGCCAGTCAGTTCGGCGCGCTCGGCTTTGAGCTGCTCAAACAGCTCGGGGCTGACGTATTCGCGCACTTTTTCCAGATCGTTCTTGTTCCACGCCTCTTGCAGGGTGCGATAGTGATCTCGGGCACCGGCCAGGAAGCCGTTCATGTCAAAGCCCGGCGGCAGGCGGAACGGCACATCGCTGTCGGCAAAGCCGGTGGCTTGCGGTGCGCTGTTGCTCTGCTCAAACTGTTGCGGGGCAGTGGATTGCGGTGGCTGATAGCCCGCATAGGCCGCCTGTTGTGGCTGTGGCGTCGCGACCTTGCCCTTGCGCAGGGTACGGATCAGGAAGACGGCACCCAGCGCCAGCAGAGCGATCAGCAGGAAGTCCATTCCTTGCAGACCTTCAAAGGCACCGCTGCCCAGCAGGTAGGCAAACAGGCCACCGGCCAGCAGGCCGCCCAGCAGGCCGCCCATCATGCCGCTCTTTTTCGGCGGAGTCTGGGCATTCAGTGTCGGATTCTTGTTGTCGACCGGTTTGGCCGCAGGCTGGGCCGGCGCAGTTTTGTAACTTTTACCAAAGGATTTGCCGCCGCCAAACTTCTTGGCTTCGGCGTGAGGTGCCCCCAGGCCAATGGCCAGGATCACGGCAAACAGGGTCAGCATCTTTTTCATTTTGACTCTTTTCACTCTCGTCTGTGGGTGGGGCATGCTCCGCTTTGGCAAGCTCAGCAAGGCGCATGGCAGGCTGCCGGTCCCTAATTGTGTCGCAGCTTGTATTCATCAATATCACCTCTGGCATGAATTATTCATGAACGAGGTTGCCGCGATGCGGCGTCAAACAAGAGGAGTAAACCGGATGAAAAGCAGAAGATTGAGTCGCAAAGAGCGCAAAATGCGAAGCAAAATCAAAATGGTCAAGGTAGAGCAGACTCTGGTTTGGCCCTTTATGATGGTATGAGCCGCCAGATAGGGCTCGCCGTAGTTGGCTTTCTTTTGTAAAATTCCCGTCCCCTTCCCGCTGCGGTTTTTATGTGTATGGCAGAGCAAGTGACGGCGAAAAAAGACGCCAAGACACAACAGCTGAAAGTTCCTCCCCACTCTTTTGAGGCCGAACAGTCCGTACTGGGCGGCCTGATGCTGGATAACGATGCCTGGGATCGGGTTGCCGAACGGGTTATCGATCAGGATTTCTACAGCCGTCCGCACCGGTTGATCTTCCAGGCCATGACCCGCCTCTCCAACGCGGGCAACCCCATTGACCTCATCACCCTGCAGGAGGAGCTGGAGCGCTCCGAACAGCTGGAAGAGGCGGGTGGCTTCGCCTATCTGGTGGAGATCGCCAAGAACACCCCGAGTGCCGCCAACATCAACGCCTACGCCGAAATCGTGCGCGAGCGGGCGGTGGTGCGGGAGATGATCTCGGTCGCCAACGAGATAGTCGAAGCGGGCTACGAGCCACAGGGCCGTACCTCCGGCGATCTGCTGGATCTTGCCGAGAGCAAGGTATTCAAGATTGCCGAGCAGCGCACCAGCGCCAACGAGGGGCCCCAGCCCCTTAAGCTCATCCTCGAGCAGACCGTCGACAAGATTGAAGAGCTGTTCAAGACGCCGCACAACGGGGTGACCGGGGTATCGAGCGGTTACAACGATCTCGACAAGATGACCGCCGGTTTGCAGCGTTCGGACTTGATCATCGTGGCGGCCCGTCCCTCCATGGGCAAGACCACCTTTGCCATGAACCTCTGCGAGCATGCGGCCCTCACCGCCGACAAGCCGGTGCTTATCTTCTCGCTGGAGATGCCCTCCGAGCAGATCATCATGCGTATGCTCGCCTCGGTCGGTCGCATCGACCAGACCAAGGTGCGTACCGGTCAGCTCGACGACGAGGATTGGGCACGCCTCTCCTCCACCATGGGATTGCTGCTGGAGAAGGGCAAGATGTATATCGATGACGCCTCCGGCCTCACTCCGACCGATGTACGTTCCCGTGCCCGTCGGGTGGCACGCGAGCACGGTGGCCTATCCATGATCATGGTGGACTACCTGCAGCTGATGCGGGTGCCGGCGCTCTCTGACAACCGTACCCTGGAGATCGGCGAGATCTCCCGCTCCCTCAAGGCGCTGGCGAAAGAGCTGCAGTGCCCTGTGGTGGCGCTCTCCCAGTTGAACCGAAGCCTGGAACAGCGGGCCGACAAGCGCCCGGTCAACTCGGATCTTCGTGAATCGGGCTCCATCGAGCAGGATGCGGATTTGATCATGTTTATCTATCGTGATGAGGTTTATCACGATGACAGCCCGGACAAGGGGATTGCCGAGATCATCATCGGCAAGCAGCGTAACGGCCCTATCGGAAGAGTGCGCCTCACCTTCCAGGGTCAGTTCTCCCGGTTCGACAACTATGCCGGTCCGGCGTTTGACGACGATTATTGATGTAAACCCAAGGTGATGGCGGTTTCGTCATTACCACGACTGCCCTGATCGATAGCCAGTCATTGGCTGCTGCTCAGGGCCTGTTTTCCCGGTTCGACAATTATGCCGGTCCGGCCTTCGACGACGATAAGTGAGTGGCGGTCTTCTGCCCGATGAGGGGGAGACCATTTGTGCCCTCGTAAGGGAAAACCATGAAAGCGGCTACTGCCCAAATCAACACTGCGGCCTTGCGCCACAACCTCGCCGTGGTCAAGCGCCACGCCCCCGCTTGCAAGATCATCGCTGTGGTCAAGGCCAACGCCTATGGCCACGGACTGCTGCCGGTCGCCCGCACCTTGGTGGATGCGGATGCCTACGCTGTGGCCCGGATCGAAGAGGCGCTGATGCTGCGCTCCTGCGCCGTGGTCAAACCCATCGTGCTGCTGGAGGGATTCTTCTCTGCCGACGATCTGCCGGTGCTGGCGGCCAACAACCTGCAGACGGCGGTTCACACCTGGGAGCAGCTCGAAGCGCTGGAGCAGGTCGAGCTGCCAGCCCCCGTGGTGGCCTGGCTCAAGCTCGACACAGGCATGCACCGCCTCGGGGTGCGTGCCGACGAGATGCCCGCCTTTATCGAACGACTCGGCAAGTGCAAGAACGTGGTGCAGCCGTTCAACATCATGACCCACTTCAGCCGTTCCGATGAGCTGGAGCAGCCCACTACCCGCGAGCAGATCGACTTGTTCAGCAAGTTGACCGCGCCGCTCCTGGGCGAGCGGGCCATGGCCAACTCGGCGGGCATTCTGGCCTGGCCGGACTCCCACTGCGACTGGGTGCGCCCCGGTGTCATCCTCTATGGCGTGTCGCCCTTCCCCAACACGGTGGCGGCCGATTACGACCTGCAGCCGGTGATGACCTTGAAGACCCAGCTGATTGCGGTGCGGGATCACAAGGCGGGCGAGCCGGTGGGTTATGGCGCCAACTGGGTGGCGGATCGCGATACCCGCCTTGGCGTGATCGCCATCGGCTACGGTGACGGTTACCCGCGCATGGCGCCCAATGGCACTTCCGTGCTGATCAACGGCCGCATCGTGCCGCTGGTGGGGCGTGTCTCCATGGATATGAGCACCGTCGATCTGGGGCCGGGCGCGACCGACAAGCCCGGCGACGAGGCGGTGCTGTGGGGCGAGGGGCTGCCGGTGGAGCGGGTGGCCGACGAGATTGGCACTATCCCCTACGAGCTCATCACCAAACTCACCTCCCGCGTCTTTATGGAGTACGTCTGATGTGGCAGCAGTGCCTGCTGACTCTGAAGCCCCGTTCGCGGGGCTTTCATCTGGTGACCGACGAGCTGGTGGCCAAGCTGCCGATGCTGGCGGATTACCGGATCGGCATGGTCCACCTGCTACTGCAACACACCTCCGCCTCGATCACCCTCAACGAGAATTACGACCCCAGCGTGCGCAGCGATATGGAGGCCCATCTGCACCGGCTGGCGCCGGAGGATGCCCCCTACTATCGCCACACCTATGAGGGGGCGGATGACATGCCCGCCCATATCAAATCCTCCCTGCTCGGGGTGAGCCTGCAACTGCCGATCCGTGATGGTCAGTTGGCGCTCGGCACCTGGCAGGGGATCTGGCTTGGCGAGCATCGTGTCGATGGCGGTGCCCGCAAGGTGCTGGTGACCCTGCAGGGTGAGTAATCAGGCTGCAACCAGCTGAAAGATGAAGATAAAAAAGAGGGATGGCGCCGAGCCATCCCTCTTTTGTTTCTACGTTGCTGTGAACCATCTGCCTGCCAGTGGTTCGGCGCTCTTCGTGGCTTAGCCGACCTTGAAGGGGGTCAGCTCGGCCAGCGGGGCGGCGTCCATAAAGGCTTGCGGCTCCTGGCCATGTTTGAAGATCTTGAAGTCCTGCTCGCGGGCGCTCCAGTACTCAACGGTATCGCCGCTGATCTGCAGCAGGCTCGCTTCGCGCAGAGCCACCACATATTCGCTCGGGTTGATGGCGCAGAACTCGGCCAGACGCTCGTCGCGGGTTTCACCCATGTGGCCGCTGATGCTGGCATCCAGATAGTGCGGGTTGATCTGCAGCGGGAACAGGCCCAGCGCGGGCAGCACGGCGGCGTTGCAGACCGGCATGTCGTTGGTGGTGCGGATGCTCGGGGTCGCCACGTTGCAACCGGCGCTCCAGCCTACATAGGGGACGCCCCGTTCGCGCACGGCACGCTGGATCGGCACGATCAGGCCGTTTTCATGCAACATCTGGTTGAGGCGCCAGGTGTTGCCGCCACTGATAAAGATGGCATCGGCCTGATTGACGGCCTCGACCGGATCATCGAAGTGATGAATGCTGATGGTCTCGATCCCGAGGCTCTCGGTAAGTTCGTTGGCGCGGGTATCCCAGTCGCTGCGGATCACCGCGTAGGGGATGAGCAGGATGCGTTTGACCTGTTTGCGAGCCAGCAGGCTTTGAACCCGATCTCGGGCCCAGCCGAGCAGACCCGGAAATTCGTTGGCTTTACCGTTACTAAGCAGAAGCAGTTCCATCAGATACGTCCTCAAAAAGTGAAAGCGGAGGAGGGAGGGCCACCGGAACCGCCGTGCGGCCGGATGGCAAGAGGAGGCATGCTACCACCATTGGCGCGGCGGTTCTGTGATCGGGGGGCCTATTCAACCGCTATGGATGGGTGATGCCATGCCAAGCGGTGGATTAATGAGCCGTGGTCAACTTGTCACCTATCGCCAATAAAAGACCCCGCCGCAGCGGGGTCATGGCAGAGTTAGTCGAGTTTGAGATCGACCCACACCATGCGGTGATCCGAACTGACTCCCTTGGCGATGCCGAGTTTCGCATCATAGACCAAGTGATAACCCGCCTCGAAGCTGGCCGGCCAGTAGACACCACTCTTCACCGCGTTGAGGTTGGCGGAGGGGATGACGTGATCCAGCTGCAGCACGCTGCTATTGGTGATCCGTTCCGGGTTGGGGCGAGTGAGGTTGCGTTTGCAGTCGGCCCCTTTGCTGACACACTCTGGTCCCCCTTCGCTGACCGGGATCAGGGTGCCATTGGTGATGGCCTGATTCATCAGCGGGTTGTTAAGGAGATCCTGAATGGCGGTCAGGTCGCCGTCACCGGTGAGCGGATCGGCGTTGAGATCACCCGCGATAACAAACTTGGCGTTTTTGGCCAGTCCACCCTTGGTGCCCTTGTCATCGGTCATGTAGTTGAGACCCTTGACGTAGTCGTTCCAGAAGGCGATCTCGGCGCGGTTGTGCTTGACGGTGTGACGCGCCGCGTTGGCAAAGATCGGCGGGGTCGGGTGGGAGATCAGGAAGTGGATCACCTCTTCCCCTTTCTCGGTCTTAATGCGTACCGGCACATCGGCGTGGTTCTTGGAGGAGAGCGGGTACTGCTGCCAGGCTGCGTCTGAATACCAGGCATCGCCACACTGGCGGCTGGCCGGGATCTTGACCTTGGGATTGTTGCAGTCATCGATGATGGGATTCTGCTCGCCCGGCATATCCTTCCACTTGAAGTTCTGGAAGGTGCGGATCTGCTTGGTGTCGATGGGGTATTTGGACATCACCGCAAAGGCATACTGGCCGTGGTAGTTGCCAAAGCCCCAGGCATCGTCGGGGCCGCTGTTGACTTTGCCATCCAGATTGAGGTCATAACCGCTCATCAGGCCGGTGTTGGTGGCGAAATTCTGCATCACCGGATAGCTGATGGCCGTCACCTCTGCGTGCTGGGCGTGGGCCAGATAGTTGTCGTTGAAGGCTTTCAGATCGGCGGTGCTCTCGCCTTTGCCGTCGTTGTCGAACTCGTTGAGCAGGAACACATCCGGGCGGGTGCGCTGGATGATCTCCGCCACGTTGCGGATCTGCTGCACGTTCTTGGCTTTGGTTTCCGTGGCGCCGCTCAGGCTCCCTTCCGCGAGGCGGGCCAGCAGGGCATCCTGCTCGGTGCGAGTCAAGGCCAGTTCACCGGTCAGCATACCGGCGGCCGTGCGATCAAAAGAGAGGTTGAAGGTGGCAAAACGAACCATGGGATCAGCTGCCTTTGAGTCGTTGTCGCTGTTGCAGCCAGCCAGCATCCCGAGGGAAATGGCGGCAGCCAGTAGGGTCTTGTTGATATTTTTCATTGTAATTGTTCCGTAGCATCAATGAGTTATGCCTTCTGTGAGGCGGCGTCATTATAAGTAGACGGTGATGCTGCGGGGGTTTTGCCTGAGCGAAGTGTGAGGATATTCACACCACATAGCTGGCGATGATGAATGTTAGCAGGGCGATATGGAGTGTGAAAAACCGGTTTATATGCTGCAGTTTCCGGGATGAATGGCGCGCTTCCTGCCGTTACCGCACTCTGAATTTGTCACACCACCATCGGCAGGCCGCTTTCGGGGTGGTGGATCACCTGTGCCGGATAGTCATAGAGACGGGCGATGAGCTCAGGGGTGAGCACCTCGGCTGGCGTGCCATCGGCCATCAGCTTGCCCCGCTCCAGCATCACCAGCCGGTCGGCATAGCGCGCCGCCAGATTGAGGTCGTGCAGCACCACCAGCACAGCTGTATTGCGGCTGGCCAGGGCGCGCGCCATGGTGAGCAGTTGGTGCTGGTATTTCAGATCGAGCGCCGAAGTAGGCTCGTCGAGCAGCAGCAGGCGGGGTTGCTCGGCCTGCTCGGTCGGGGAGGGGGCCTGCCAAATCTGCGCCAGCACCCGGGCAAACTGCACCCGCTGCCGCTCGCCGCCGGAGAGCCCGGGATAGAGCCGCTTGGCCAGATGCTCGACCCCGGCATGGGTCATGGCCGCCGCCACAATCTCGTCACGCCGTGCCGCCGGTTCACTGTGGGGCAAGCGCCCCATGGCGACCACTTCCTCGCAGAGAAAGGGGAAGTTGAGGGAGGAGCTTTGCGGCAATACCCCGAGCCAGTGGGCAAGCTGGCTGCTGTCCCACTGCTGGCGATCTGCGCCAAACAGGGTGATGGAACCCTCATATTCCAGCTCGCCGGTCAGGCACTTGAGCAGCGAGCTCTTGCCCGCCCCGTTGGGGCCGAGCAGCGCGGTGAGGGTACCGCTCTCAAGGCTCAGATCGAGCCCATCCAGGATCTGGCGCTGGCCACGGCGCAGGCTGAGTCGGCTGCAGCTCAACAGGGGGGAGGAGAGTGAGGATGAGAGTGGTTGCATAACAGTCCGTATCACAGGGCGCGGCGGCCTTTTACCAGCAGCCAGATGAAGAAGGGGGCGCCGAGCAGGGCGGTGATGATGCCCACCGGCAGCTCGGCCGGGGCCAGCAGGGTGCGTGCCAGCATATCGGCTGCCAGCAGCAGGGCGGCGCCAAGCAGGGCCGAGAGTGGCAGCAACCTGACATGGTTGGGGCCCGCCAGCAGGCGCACCAGATGGGGCACCACCAGCCCGACGAAGCCGATCATCCCCGATACCGCCACCGCCACCCCGACGCCTGCTGCGGTGAGCAGAATCAGGCGGCGCTTGAGGGATTGCACATTGACTCCCAGATGACGAGCCTCTCCTTCACCCAGCAGCAGGGCGTTGAGGGGATTGGCATCGCGCATAAAGAGCCACAGCAGGGCCGCCAGGGTGAGCAGGGCCAGCGCCACATCGGCCGGTTTGCCTGCCGCCAGCGTTCCCATCTGCCACAGGCTCAGGTTGCGCAGCATCTGATCGTCCGCCAGATAGGTGAGCAGGCCGATCACCGCGCCGGAGAGCGCCGTGATGGCGACCCCGGCCAGCAGCATGACGGTGACCGAGGTGCCTCCCTCACGGGTGCCGAGCAGATAGACCAGGGTTGTGGTGAGCGCGCCGCCGAGAAAGGCGAGCAGCGGCAGCAGACCAACCCCGATGGTGGCTTGCAGCTGCTGGCCGAGGGGGGCCAGCAGCACGATGGCGAGCGCCGCACCGAGCGCCGCACCGCCGGAGACACCTATGATGCCGGGGTCAGCCAGGGGGTTGCGAAACAGCCCCTGCATCACGGCGCCACAGAGCCCGAGGATCCCGCCCACGGCGATGCAGAGCAGGGTACGAGGCAGGCGAATTTCCTGCACGATCAGCAGTTTGTGCGACTCAATCCCGCTCTCCTGCCCGGCAAACAGCGCCCGTAGACTCTCGCCCAGGGTGAGGGTCATGGGGCCGGTTGCCAGCGAACCGAGCAGCAACAGCGCCAGTGCGGCCGTGGTGAAGGCCAGCAGCCAGGAGAGGGGTAACCGCATCATGACCCCTGCTTGATCCACTGGGCGATCTGGTTCGCCTGTTGCAGGGAGTTGAGGCTCAGGCCCCCTTGCAGGGCGTGGCCGTTGATGGCGTGAATGGCGTTACGCTTGCCAGCCGGGGTGGCGGCCAGGGCGGGCACTTCGGCCAGCACCTTGGCCGGGTCGGCATACTGCTGCCAGTCACGACCGCTGACCAGCACCAGATCGGGCTGCATCTCGATGAGGGATTCGGCGGATACCGGCTTGTAGTTGCGCAACTCGGCGACCGGATTGATGCCGCCTGCCAGCGAAATCAGCGCGCTGGCGGTGGTGTCCCCCCCGGCGATGCTGGTGGGTTGCCCCTTGTGCAGTAGCAGGAAGGCGACCTTGAGCGGTTTGTTCTGTTTGGCTTGCGCCGCCAGCTGATCGGTCTGAGCTTGGATCTCTGCCTTCAGGCGATCGCCAGCGGCTTTATCGCCCAGCAGGCTGGAGAGGGTGTCGATACGCTGGTTGAGGTTGGCGAGGGTCGGCGCGGTATCCAGCACCTCCACCTTGACCCCGGCACGACGCAGCTGATCCAGGGTCGGGGCCGGGCCCATCTCGTCGCTGCCCACCAGTCGGGTGGGGGAGAGGCTCAGGATCCCTTCGGCGGCCAGCGCCCGGTGATAACCCACCTTGGGCAACCCTTTTGGCAAGGGGCTGCTGACATCGGTGGCGATCAGGCTCGATTCACCGCCAAGGGCCAGAATGAGTTCTGTAGTGGCTGGGCCGATACTGACGATACGCTCTTTCTGTCCGTCGGCGGCAACGGCAGAGAAGGGAGAGAGTGAACTGCAGAGCAGGGTGATGGCGAGGGCAAGACGACGGCCCATGCTAACCTCCGAAGGGGTGAATGAAACGGGTGTGCCGCCGAGAATATCAAGGCTTTGGAAAAAATGCACTGATAATGATAGCAATTATCAATTGCATTGGTTTCGGTGCTTTATTAGAGTAGCCGCCATGATAAACAGCGGGACGACCTGGTCCCGCAGAGGGAGAAAACATGAGCATTGCACAACGCATTCACGCGCTGCTGGAGCAGGATCCCGGCGCTCATCCGTCCACCCTGGCGGCCCAGCTTGCCATCAGCGAATGGGAGGTGGTTCGCCATCTGCCCGCCGAGCTGGTGACTCTGCTACCCGCCAATCGCGCACAAGGTCTGCTGGAAGATTTGGCCGACTGGGGCCCGGTGACCACCATCGTCGAATCAGAAGGATCCATCTTCGAGGTAAAAGCCCCCTTCCCGAAAGGCAAGGACGCACGCGGTTACTACAACCTGATGGGCCGCGACGGTGAGCTGCATGGTCATCTTAAGCTCGACAACGTGGCGGGGATTGCGCTGGTCAGCAAGCTGTTCATGGGCAAGGAGGGGCACTCCTTCCAGTTCTTCGGTCACTCCGGCCGCTGCATTTTCAAGGTCTATCTGGGTCGCGACGAGAAACGCCAGCTGCTGGCCGATCAGGTCACCCGTTTTATGGCGCTGCGCCACAACTCTCAAGAGGAAGTCAAAGCATGAGTGAACGTCAGGAGCGTCTGCAGAACCGCCTGCAACCGGAGATCCGCGAGTTTCGCGACAGCTGCCGCACCCTGCAGCTCGCCACCGTCGATGGCGAAGGCAATCCCAACGCCAGCTATGCCCCGTTCGTGCTGCAGGAAGATGGCTACTATGTGCTGATCTCCGAGATCGCCCGCCACGCCCGCAACCTGCAACAGGTGCCCCGGGTATCCCTGATGCTGATCGAGGATGAGAGCGGTGCCCGCGAGCTGTTTGCCCGCAAGCGCTTGACCTTCGATGCGGTGGCTGAAGTGGTGGCCCGTGACGACGCCCGCTGGAGCAAGGCGGTGGCGGCACTGGAAGGTCGTTTTGGCGAGATCATCAAGGGTCTCTCCAACCTCAAGGATTTCAAACTGTTCCGCCTCAAGCCGGAACAGGGGCTGTTCGTCAAGGGCTTCGGCCAGGCGTTCGCGGTCTCCGGTGACGAGCTGGTGGATTTCGTCCATCTGGTGGAAGGGCACAAGCGCATCGACAACGGTGCCGAGCTCACCAGCCCGGCCGATGCGCCGGTCTGACGATCCCTGTCGACCACGACAGCCGTCATAACACAACGGGCAGCCACTGGGCTGCCCGTTTTTATTGCATTATCTCATCCGGTCTTTTCAATCCTGCCAGCTGGCCTTGTTGGGAAAAGCGCGACGATCGGCATCGGTGGCCGTTTCGTTGCACTCTCCCCGCACCTTCCAGGAGGTCTGGCTCAGTACGATGTAGCCCTGGCGGCAATACTGCTTGGTCGCCAGGGTCTCGGTCAGCAGGTTCTCCTGTAACGCCTCCCGCTGTTCCAGCAGCCGCTGGCTCTGGGCCGCCGAGAGACCGCGTGGCAAGGTGTCGTTGGGCGCGGCTTCAAAGGTGAAGCGCTTGCTCCCCTCCTCGTTGATGTGGGTCAGAAACAGGGGCTCCGGCCCGTCATACTTCTGTCCGGGCAAGCTGGAGCAGGCCGACAGCAGGGGAACAATCAACAACAGGGTGGCAGACAACAGGCGCACGACAGACTCCAGTGAGAAACGAAGCGAGGCTCGCAGATTAGCATGGCTGCAGGGCGGGTGTTACTGCCAGCAGCTCGTCGGTGGTGAGCAGGGTCACACTGCGCCCCTCCGGCAGGCTGAGGTGGCGCCACATCCAGTGATGGTGCTCGGTGATCTGGGCTGCGCTCAGATGGGGGCGATCAGCGGTGGTGTGACCATCGCTCAACACCAGCACCTCGTACCCATGGGAGGCGGCACTGCGCACCGTGGTGTCGACGCAAAAATCGGTGGCACAGCCACAGAGAATGAGTCGATCGACCGGCTGCTCGGCCAGCAGGAAGGCGAGCTCGGTGTCGAGAAAGCTGTCACAGGCCGTTTTGCGCACCCGGCTCTCTCCCTTGGCCGGTTGCAGCGCACTGTGCAACTGCCAACCCGGTGTGCCCGGTTCCAGTTCGGTACCGGGGGGCGAGTCATGCTGGATATAGATGACCCGTCCCTGTTGCTGCCTGACATGGGCCGCAGCCCGATTGATATTGGCCAGCACTTGCTCCTGGCGGTAACGGGGCTCGTTGAACAAGCCTTGCTGCACATCGATGATCAGTAACACATCCATTTTCTTACCCGCCGTTTCCTTGAAGATTAGGGTTGCAGCCACTGGCTGCAGTCACGACTGCGGGATTGATGCAGCGCGCCCATATCTTGCTTCATCTCGTCACTGTTTTGCCAGCGCTTAGGCAGCGGCATGATGGTTACCTGCACATCGGCTGCGGGATCTGCAACAGAGGTCTCATCTGTACGGGGCACGACCAGCGCTACCTTGAGGGCAGGATTGCGGCTGGCGATGCGACTGGCGAGCCCAAGCCCCCCCTCGACGTGGAAATTGCCGGCGATATGCATGATCTGCTGGCCCGGGTGCTTGGCGAGATAATCCACCATGCTCTCGGCCATGGTGTCATCCCAACTGGTCTGGGCGGCGAAGCGGCGGGCGTTGCTGTCGGCGTCGCCGTGGTGCATGGAGGCCATAAATTTCTGTTTATAGGGATCATCCCCCAGCGTCAGTTGGCGGGCCAGCTGGCTGCGGCGCGACGCGGGCAGTTTGTCTAGCCACTCAGCCCCCTCCTGACCGACACAGCTCACCAGCGGCTTGGGGGCGTTGGCTGCGATCACCGGCATCTGGTGCGCTTTGGCAAACTCTACCAGCGGGCGGTAGTCGCTCGGATAGTTGGGCCAGGCGTTGCCTTCGCGGATCAAGGCCGCTTCACCAATCTGGTTCGCCAGATAGGCATCCAGCATCTTCTGATCGGCGCGGCTGAACTGCTCCATGGAGAGGGCCAATGGCCGCCCGTGCTGCTGGCCAGCGGTGTAGAGCCCGCTCAGCAGGCGCGATTGCAACAGATGCACGGCGGGATGGCTATGCAGCTCACCCACCAGAATGATGTCGGCGTCGGCAATGCGCGCGATCGCCTGCTCCAGCGTCAGGTCTGCTTCTTTTTCGCTGCTTAGCCGGTAGTCATAGAGCGTCTGCAACTGTGATGACTGGGTCGGTTGGGTGGGGGTGGCACAGGCTGCCAGTAGCAGCGGCAGGGCGAGCAGGGGAAGTCGTCTAATCATGGGATCTCACGGCTGATATGCCCGGATGCCGGTGCATCTCGGGGGGCTAATAGAGAATAAGGGCAACACAGGGCGACAGTGTAAAACCAATTTGGTTCAAAACAAATGAGAATGATTTCGTTTCTTGTTGATCTTTGTCGAGAGCCGGGTAATATGCGGCCTGTTTGATAACAGTTCTCAATAAGGATTCGCTGTGACCCATCATAACGCACTCTCTCTGGTTGCCCTCGCCGTGGCAGCCGGTCTCTCTTCCCAGGTCTTTGCTGCCACCCAGAAGGCGGATGAAGTCGTGGTCGTCAGCGGCTCACGGATGGAGCAAAAACTGGAAGATGTCTCCGGCCCCATCTCGGTGATCACCGCCAAGCAGATTGAAGAGCAGGTCGTCACCAACGTCGCCGACCTGTTCCGCTACGAACCCGGTGTGACCGTGCTCGGCGGCCAGGGGGATGCGCAGACCTTTATCATCCGCGGCATGGGTGAAAACCGGGTCAAGGTGGTGCGCGACGGTGTGCGCCAGAACGATGCCTACAGCAAGGGTGGTGTCGGCCAGAGCTACTTTGATACCGACATGATCAAACAGGTAGAAGTGGCCAAGGGGCCCGCTTCTGCCGCCTACGGCTCCGATGCGCTGGGTGGCGTGATTGCCATCACCACCAAGGATGCCAGCGATTTCCTCAAGGGTAAGGATAGTTATCTGGACGTGACCAGCGGTTACGCCTCCAGCAGCCACCAGAAGATGGCGGGCTTTACCGGCGCCTTGCGCACTGGTGAAGTGGAGAACCTGCTGCGCTACACCTGGCGCGATGGCGGTGTGACCCAGAATTTCGACTCCACCAAGAACGACTTCGATATCGGTACCCACGCCCTGCTGCTCAAGAGCAAGTGGAACCTCTCTGATGAGCAGTTCCTCAAGCTGACCGTTGACTACCTGACCGATGGCGAGGAGCCGGATGCGGTCAAGCTCAACAAGGTCGGTACCGGTACTGCCCGCGTGTTCGATCAGCCCATCACCGACAAGCAGACCGACAACCTCTCTGTGGTGCTGGATCACGGCATCGCGCTAAATCAAGGCTGGGCCGATCGGATGGATAGCAAGGTCTACTTCGCCCGCACCAAGCAGACGCTGGATCAGTACGCCTCATCCAAGTATCCGGTCAGCCCCGGCAACCCCTATGTGACCAAAAACTCGCTGGATCACAACGTGTTTGATCAGAAGAACATCGGCGCCCAGCTGCAGTTCCACAAGGCGGTCGCCAACCACCGCCTGGCCTGGGGGGCTGAATACGAGCACACCGACAACGAACGTACCCGTTACAAGGGGCCGACGACTCCCGGTGATTTTGTCGGCTACAACGAGCTGAGTTTCCCGGCTACCACCAGCGAGCGCAGCGCCCTGTGGGCCTTTGACGAGATTAAGTTTGGCGAGCGCTGGGTGCTCACCCCGGGTGCCCGTTATGACTACTACCGGATGACTCCGGACAACGATCCGGCCTACACCGGAGACAAGCTGCACAAGTTCTCGGAAGGGGAGTTGTCACCCAAGCTGGGTCTGGTGTTCAAGGCCCACGAGGCGGCCAACCTGTTCGCCCAGTACAGCCACGGTTTCAAGGCCCCCATGTATGACAGTGCCTTCTCCACCCTGAACCATCAGGCGTACGGCTATCGCATCGAGCCCAACCCGAACCTCAATCCGGAGAGCAGCGACGGCATCGATCTCGGCGTGCGTGGCAGCAGCAACGGCTTCAGCTATGAAGTAGCCAGCTTCTACAACAAGTTTGAAGACTTCATCGAGATGGTAGAAGTGGGCAAAGAGGGGCGCACCGCCGTCTACCAGTACCAGAACCTGAGCAAGGCGACCACCAAAGGGGTCGAAGCCAAGGCGGATTACTGGCTCAACGACATCGTCAATGTATGGGGCAACCTCGCTTACATCGAAGGCAAGGATGGGGATGGCAACTACATCAACAGCCTGAGCCCGCTCAATGGCTCGATCGGTGTGCGTCTGGAACAGTCCCAATGGAACTTCAACACCGCGCTGCGCTTTGCTGACGACATGGACAAAGTCCGTAAAGACAGCAAAGGCAACGATTACGTGAAGAGCGCCGGTTGGGGTGTGGTAGATATGTACGCCCAGTTCAACCCGATGACCGACCTGCAGCTCAACGTCGGGGTCTTCAACCTGTTTGACAAGGAGTACACCAGCTACGAGCGCATCGCCGGTCGTGCCGAGGGCTCCGATAACAGCATGATGACCGAACCGGGCCGCAACCTGAGTGCACGGGTCAAATACGTATTCTAAAGAGCAAACAACAGACGCAGATGATCAAAGGGGCTTCGGCCCCTTTTTTGTCGCCGCCATGTTGTGACGATGGAGCAGAGGTTTGCCTAAAAAAAGAAACCCGCCGTGGGCGGGTGGAAGGATTGCAACACTAACCAGGAGGAGGTGTTACCAAGTAGACCCCACCTCTTCGGTAATAGTTCAATTTTATTGAAGTTTTTTCGTTTTCTGCGCAGGGTTTCCATCGGGATCTGCGGGGGAGGATGGGTTATCATTCTGCTCCCGTCATCCGGTTGCAGAGGATCTATGCCCGCGTTTTCCTGGTTAGCGCTCTTTTTCGGCGCCTTCTATTTTGTCTACGGTGCTTACTTGCCGTTCTGGTCGCTCTGGCTGGAAGGGGTGGGCGTCAGCGCCGAGATGATTGGTCTGTTGCTGGGGGCGGGGATGGCGATCCGCTTTGCCGGCAACCTGATGGTGATGGGGCAGATCAAGGGGGCGGGCCATCTGCTGCCGGTTACCCGGTTGCTCTCCCTGCTCAGTCTGCTGGCGTTTCTCGGCTTCTATCTCAGTCATAACCTCTGGTGGCTGGTGGGCTTGACCCTGCTGGCGAACTTTATCTATCCGACTCTGATGCCGGTGGGGGAGGCGCTGGCGACCCGCATGGTGGTGCAGGCGCACCTCGATTACGGCAAGGTGCGGCTGTGCGGCTCCTTTGCCTTTATTGTCGCCTCTACCCTGGTGGGGGCGCTGGTGGGCAACTTCGGTAGTGACTGGATTTTGCACACCATGGTGGCGGGGCTGGTGCTGATGCTGCTGCTCAGCTGGCTGCCGCTCTATCCGGCGCCACAGGATAGTCAGGGCGAGCGCGCCAAGGCGTCCTTGCTGGCAACCCTGCGCAGCGCACCGGTGCGCCGTTTCCTGCTGCTGACAGCTTTGCTGCAGGGGAGCCACGCCGCCTATTACGGTTTCAGCGCCATCTACTGGAAGGCGCAAGGGTATAGCGGCACCATCATCGGCTATCTCTGGGCGCTCGGGGTGGTGGCCGAGATCTGCATGTTTGCCGCCGACAAGCGGTTCTTGCAGCGCTTTGGCGCCCAGAGTCTCTTTATCGCCGGTGCCATCGGTTGTGTGGTGCGCTGGGTATTGCTCGGGGCCTCGACCGAGTTGTGGGTACTGGTGCTGGGGCAACTGCTCCACTCGGTCACCTTTGGCATGAGCCATCTGGGGGCTGTGCGCTTCATGACTCGCCAGCTGCCCGCCGAGCAGTTGATCCCGACTCAGGCGCTCTATGCGGCCCTTGGCCTCGGCATGACGGTGGCTGCTCTGATGGCACTCTGCGGCGTGCTGTTCGAGCCTCTCGGCGGCGGCATCTTCTTCCTGATGGTGCTGGTGGTCTTGCCGGTGTTCTTCCTGCGGCTGCGCCCCTTTGCGCCGTCTGCGCAGGAGAGGGCTCCGGTCTGATAGTTGTCTATTTGAATCATCACCTAACAAAAGGGAGAGCCACGGCTCTCCCTTTTTCGTTGTCGCGGTTGCGCTGTTATTGCTGCTCGCCCAGATAGAGGCGGCTGAGGCGGCGCCAGGTATCCGAGCCGATGGTGCCGGCAAGCAGCTCATTGGATGCAGCATCAAAGCGGCCATCCGGCAGCCAGCCCAGTTGGGGCAGCAGTTGCGCCATCGTCACGTCATTGTGCTGCAGCTCCCGCTCCAGCGCTTCCCAGAAGGCGCTCCCCTTGACGTAAAAGAGCGGGTAGTAGGAGCGATCGCCCGCCAGCACCTCGCGAGCCGCCCGATAGAGGCCACTCTCGCGATGGGACAGCTGTTTGCCCCGCTCGGCCAGCTCGTTGACCGCTGTGACCTGATGCAGCCGAAAGCGGCGCAGCGCCTTGATGGCGAGGTACTCGGCGAGGCTCTCGTTGACCCAGGTGGGTTGTGGCGCAGTATGGCGAGCGCTGAGGATATGCACCGCCTCGTGGGCCGAGGTGCGCAGCAGGCGCAAGGGGGCCTGTGGCGTCGGCTTGCCAGCCTCGGTGGGGTAGTTGGCGACAAACACCTGATCCCCAGCTGCGCCGCCAAGGGATCGGGTCGCCACATCCCGCCCCAGCCACACCAGTTGCCACGGGTGAGTGGGCGGATCCACATCGAGCTGGAAGGCCAGATAGTCGATGATCTCATTCAGTTGCTGCTGCAAGGCCGGCAGATCGAACTGGTTGGCGGTCTCGTCATGGCTCAGCACCAGCCGCGGATCCGGCTTGGTGACGGGCACTGTGTCCAGACCAAACGGCAGGATCAGCGGCGGCTGGTTGACATCCGGCAGTGGTTGGCAGCTGCCATCCGGCAGACAAACCTTTCCTTGGCGATTCCCCATCTGGCGCACAAAGTTACCCCACTCGGTCAATAGCCACTGATTGGGTGCGAACAGAAGCGACTGTTGGGCCGAGGCATCAGCACCCAGTGCCGGAGCGGGTGTGAGCGTGATTTGCCAGCCAACCTCTTTGCAGGAGAAGGGCTGGTTGAGGGCAACCGGCTGGTTGTCTGCAAGGCAGACCAGCGCGGGGGAAACCGGCGTGGCACTGCCCGGCAACTGACGAGCGGGGAGCAAGGTAAAGGGAGGCTTGCCCTGCATGGTGAGGCGCACTTGCAGCACATTGGCGCTTGCGCCCTGCTCGATAAGGTAGCGGGGGCCGTTCGCGTCATTGCCAGCGCAGGCCCACAGCGGCAGCAGCCACAGGGCAAACAGGGTGATATGACGACTCATAAGAGGGTTAGCGCTCCTGCTCGTAGCCCAGCAGATCGCCGGGCTGGCATTTGAGTTCACGGCAGATGGCCTCCAGGGTGGAGAAGCGCACCGCCTTGGCGTGGCCATTCTTGAGGATCGAGAGGTTGGCCTCGGTGATGTCGATGCGCTGGGCCAGTTCGCGGGCGGTCATTTTGCGCTCTGCCAGTAGGGCATCGAGGCGGATGATAATGGGCATACGTTCCTCACACCGTCAGTTGCTGTTCATCGGCCAGCAGTTTGGCCTCGCGCATGACCAGTGCCAGCGCCAGTACGATCAGTCCCGCCAGCAGTACCCGGAAATCTGAGGTACTCAGCGCTATGGTACCGAGTACTTCCGGGCCTCTCATGGTGAGCACCGTATCCAGCAAGGGGGTCAGGATCAATTCGACCAGGAAGGTTGTACAGAGCAGCAGTCCGATCTGCCGGTAGCGGCGGATCTGCTCGAAGGTGAAGAGCAGACCGGCGCGGTAGCCGCGAAACAGCTGACGCAGTTGCCAGAGCATCATCATAAAGACCAGATCCGGCAACAGCTGCACCAGGGTGCCGAGCAGCCGGGTGGAGAAGTGAAGGGGATAGTCGGCAGGATTGATGCCGGGGCGGCTCAAGATGGTATTGAGTTTATCCTGCAGAAAATCGGCGCCACCGAAGGGGGTCCACACCTCCAGCAAGGTGATCAAAGGGGTTGCTAGCAGTGCCAGCAGTAGCAGCCATTCGATCAGCATGCTCGAGCGTTCGAGTTTGTTGGAAATCATCTCATTCCTCACTGTGATGGTTTTATCTGAAAGGTAAAGTTTATCGTTTATCAATATTTACACCGATAATGTTTATTGTTTTGCGATATACAGTCAAGATAAAACTTATTGAAAAACGATAATTTCAATCTGTCCGAAGGGGATGACTTTTGGCTGCTGCCTCTCTAGACTGGCGAGGCTGTATACAAAAACTCAACATGGACAAGGAGTTATCGATGCACCAGGGATGGCTGCTGATCGGATTGTCGCTCACCTATCTGGGGCTGCTGTTTCTGATCGCCTTCGTGGCAGACAAGCACAAACGGCACCGTCTCAAGGGGCAACCGCTGCTCTACAGCCTGTCGCTGGCGGTCTACTGCACCTCCTGGACCTTCTTCGGCACCGTGGGGCAGGCGAGTGAATCCCCCTGGTCGCCGGTGCCCATCTACCTTGGCCCCATGCTGGTCTTTCTGTTTGGCTGGCGGCTGCTGGCTCGCCTTATTCTGGTGGCCAAGCGTGAGCACATCACCTCCATCGCCGACTTTATTGCCGCCCGTTACGGCAAATCCCAGCGGCTCGCCATGGTGATCGCCCTTATCGCCATCATGGGGATCCTCCCCTATCTGGTGTTGCAGCTTAAAGCCATCGTCACCGGGCTGGATCTGCTGATGGTCAACAGCGGCGGCATCAGCCCGACCAGCAATACCAGCGAGCTGGCGCTCGGGGTCACTCTGCTGCTGGCGCTGTTCAGCATCCTGTTCGGTACTCGCCATCTTGATGCCACCGAGCACCACAGGGGGATGGTGGTGGCCATCGCTTTCGAGTCGGTGGTCAAATTGCTGGCCTTTATCGCGGTGGGGGGCTTCGCCCTCTGGCTGATCCTGAGCAAACCGGGCGAGGCTCACGAACAGGTGACCCGCGACTTTTTTGCGCAGGTGGTGGCGGTGAGCCCCGGCAACCTGCTGGAGCTTGCCATCTATACGGTGCTGGCGATGTGCGCCGTTATCTGCCTGCCGCGCCAGTTTCATGTGACTGTGGTGGAGAACAATCAGGGGCAGGATTTGCACTGGGCGCGCTGGATCTTCCCGCTCTACCTGTTCGTGATGGGGCTCTTTATCTGGCCGTTGGCGCTGGCGGGCAAGCAGTGGGTGGGGGCTGACATGGCCTCCGACACCTATGTGATCAGTCTGCCGATGGCCCTCGGTTTCGATGGCATGGCGATGTTGGCGTTTCTCGGCGGTACTTCGGCGGCCACCGGCATGGTGATCGTCTGCACCATCGCGCTGGCGATCATGGTGAGCAACGATCTGGTGCTGCCAGTGTTGCTGCGCCGCTTCTGGCGGCAGGGGCGCGACGAGCGGCTGGTAAGGCTGCTGTTGCAGGTGCGCCGTGGCGCCATCCTGCTGATCTTGCTGGCGGCCTGGGGGCTCTACCTCTGGCTCGGCGATCTCACCAGCTTATCGCGCATCGGCTATCTCTCGTTTGGCGCGGTGGCCCAGTTTGCGCCAGCCCTGCTGCTCGGTCTCTACTGGCGTCACGGCAATCGCAAGGGGGTCTATCTTGGGTTGAGCCTCGGGGTGAGCCTCTGGTTCGTGACCTTGCTGGTGGAGAGCGGGCTGCTGGCCGGTTCACCGCTGGCTGAACTGCTGGCGCCGCCGGACTGGCCCGCGTTTCGCGAGCTGAGTCTCGGGGCCTGGTGCATCTTCCTGAGCCTGCTCTTCAACCTGCTCGGCTATGTGGCTGGTTCCTTGCTATCGCGCCCTGCGGTGAGCGAGCGGCTGCAGGCGGCCAACTTTGTCGGCAAGCCGAGCCGCGATACCGCCGCCCTCTATCAGGCGCGGGTCTCGGTCAAGGAGCTGGAGATGCTGGCGGCCCGCTTCGTCGGCTCAAGCCGGGTCAAGCGCGCTTTTGGTCGCTTCGCCGGTGAGCGGGGCGGCACCCTTGCTCCGCAGATGCAGGCCTCGGCCGAGCTGATTGCCCACACCGAGCGGCTGCTGGCGGGGGTGTTTGGCACCTCGTCGGCACGGCTGGTGCTCGCCTCTGCTCTGCAGGGGCGCAACATGCAGCTTGAGGAGATCGCCACCATAGTCGATGAGGCCTCCGACGTGTTTCGCTTCAACCGCGGCCTGCTGCAGGGGGCGATCGAGCATATCGGGCAGGGGATCTCGGTGGTGGACAGGGAGCTTCGGCTGGTGGCCTGGAACCGCCGCTATATCGAGCTGTTCCACTATCCGCCTGGGCTTATTCAGGCAGGGCGCCCCATTGAAGAGATCATCCGCTACAACGCCCAGCAGGGGCTCTGTGGCCCCGGCGATATCGAGGATCACGTGGCGCGGCGGGTCGCCTTTATGAAGCGGGGCAGCGCCCATATCTCGGCGCGGGAGCGCCCGGACGGGCGGGTGATCGAGATGCAGGGCAACCCCATGCCCGCCGGCGGTTTTGTCATGACCTTTACCGACATCACGCCGTTTCGCGATGCGGAGCGGGTGCTGCGCGAAGCGAACGAACATCTGGAGGCGCGGGTGGCCGAGCGTACCCGTGAGCTCTCCGAACTTAACCGCCAACTGCTGCTGGTGAACCAGCAGGTGGAGCGGGCCAATCAATCCAAGAGCCGTTTTTTGGCGGCGGTCAGCCACGATCTGACCCAACCTCTTAATGCCGCCAAGCTGTTTACCTCCTCCTTGCTGGAGATGTTGCCCGATGCTGGCGAGCAGGCCCGCATCGCCCGCCATATCGACGATGCGCTGGGGGCGACCGAGGATCTCATCACCGATCTGCTCGATATCTCGCGGCTCGAAGCGGGCAAGTTCAAGGCCAAGAAGCTCGACTTTGCCCTGCGCGATCTGCTCGACAACCTCAAGGCGGAGTTTGGCGTGCTGGCGCAGGCTGGGGGGATCCACTTCTCGGTGGTGGAGAGCAAGCACGCGGTACACAGCGATGTGCGGCTGCTGCGCCGGGTGCTGCAGAACTTCCTCACCAATGCGTTTCGCTACAACCCGGGGGGCCGGGTGCTGCTTGGTTGCCGCCGGATGGGGGAGAAGATCCGCATCGAGGTGTGGGACAACGGCCCCGGCATCCCGCAAGACAAGCAGGAGGCGATCTTCGACGAGTTCTCCCGCCTCGATCACTCCCGTACCGCCAAGGAGCAGGGGCTGGGTCTGGGGCTCGCCATCGCCCGTGGCATCTCGCAGGTGCTCGGTCATCAGCTCACATTGCAGAGCTGGCCGGGCAAGGGATCGGTCTTTGCGGTGACCCTCAATCTGGCGACCCGGCCGGTCACGGCCCATCAGTTGGCGCCGCCGGTGGCGCGCGACAGCCAGCTGGAAGGTGTAGCCGTGCTCTGTATCGACAACGAGCGGGACATTCTGACCGCCATGAGCACCCTGCTCGGCCGCTGGGGCTGCGAGGTGCGCTGCGCCGTCGATCTGGCCGAAGCCGAGGCGCTGGTGGCTGACGGGTTTGTGCCACGGCTGGTGCTCTCCGATTACCACCTCGACGATGGCAAGACCGGGTTGGAGGCGCTGGCTGCCCTGCAGCGGGTGTGTGGCGATGAACTGGGAGGGATCATCATCAGTGCCGATCGCAAGAGCGAGCTGCAGGCGCAGATCCGCGAGCGGGGGTATGGCTACATCAGCAAACCGGTCAAACCGCTCAAACTGCGGGCCCTGATGAACAGCCTGCTGCTGCGCTAGCCGCATCCGGGGCAGCTAGCCGTGAACCGGCTCACAAAACCGCGCAATGATCCTGTGGACCCTTGTCATGGATGAATGCCGAGAACAGAGATTTATTGGCGAAGATATCTTCATCTTCCTGAGTAATGGCTGCCAGTTACTCTATTAGCTTACCACTTTCGGTGAACGCCGACAGTGGCAGACCGGATTGGCACACTCTATAGTCGGGATGCGATTTTTTGCATCGCAAATGAAGTAACCGAAGGGCAAACCGATCGCAAGATCGGGACGCAAAGCTTCCGGTCCAGGGATGAGCCGTACTTGAGATAGCGGGGCCACCACAGGTTGTTGTGCACCTTTGCCAAGAGGCCGCACTGCCGTCTGCGTTACCTGTCAGGGCGTAGCCCTTTTCGTTGCCAACATAACGAAATAGGGAAATATAAAAATGCTAAGTCCAAAGCCTACCATGCTGGCCCTTGCGGTCGGTCTGTGCTGCGCCTCGTCCGCTTATGCTGCGGCGCCCGGCAAGCCGACCATCGGATGGGGCCCCACCAAGTTTTCCATCGTTGAAGTCGATCAGGCGGCCACTGCCTACAACAATCTGGTCAAGGTGAAGGATGCCGCCGATGTGGAGGTGAACTGGAACCTCTGGAGCGGTGACGTTGGCCAAAGTGCCAAGGTGCTGCTCAATGGTCAGGAGGTGTGGTCCGGTCCCTCCGCCGCTGCGGGCAGCGCCAAATTGAAGGTGAAGAAAGGGGGGCGCTATCAGATGCAGGTGGCGCTGTGCAACGCCGATGGCTGCACCCTCTCTGATGCCAAGGAGATCGTGGTCGCCGATACCGATGGCAGCCATCTGGCACCGCTCAAGTCCCCGTTGCAGGAGAACAACAAGCCCTACGCCAACAAGTCTGGCAAGGTGGTGGGGACTTACTATGTGGAGTGGGGCGTCTATGGCCGCAAGTTTACCGTCGACAAGATCCCGGCCCAGAACCTGACCCATATCCTCTACGGTTTTACCCCCATCTGCGGCGGGGATGGCCTCAACGACAGCCTCAAGGAGATCGAAGGGAGCTTCCAGGCACTGCAACGGGCGTGTGCCGGTCGCGCCGACTTCAAGGTGGCGATGCACGATCCCTGGGCCGCCATCCAGATGCCGCAAGGCAGCCTCACTGCCCATGACGAGCCCTACAAGGGCAACTTTGGCGCCCTGATGGCGCTCAAGCAGGCCTATCCGAACCTCAAGATCCTCCCCTCGGTCGGCGGTTGGACCCTCTCCGACCCCTTCTATTTCCTCGGTGACAAAACCAAGCGTGACGTGTTCGTCGGCTCGGTGAAAGAGTTCCTGCAGACCTGGAAGTTCTTCGACGGTGTGGACATCGACTGGGAGTACCCAGGCGGACAGGGTGCCAACCCGAAACTGGGCAGCCCGAGTGATGGTGCCACCTATGTTGCCCTGATGAAGGAGCTGCGGGCCATGCTCGACGAGCTGGAGGCCGAGACCGGGCGCCAGTATGAGCTCACCTCGGCCATCGGGGCGGGGGGCGACAAGATCCAGGATGTGGACTACAAGGCAGCCCAGCCCTACATGGACCACATCTTCATGATGACCTACGACTACAACGGTGCCTGGAGCAACACCGAGCTGGGTCACCAGACCAACCTCTATGCGGCAAGCTGGGATCCCGATACCAAGTACACCACCGACAAGGCGGTCAATCAGCTGCTGGCGCAGGGGGTTGAGCCGGGCAAGCTGGTGGTCGGTGCCGCCATGTATGGTCGTGGCTGGACCGGGGTAAGCGGTTATCAGGGCAACAACCCCTTCACCGGCAAGGCTACCGGTAAGGTGAAAGGCACCTGGGAGGACGGGGTGGTGGATTACCGCGACATCGTCAACAACCGGATGGGGGCGGGCTGGGAGAAGGGCTATGACGAGGTGGCAGAGGCGCCCTATCTGTTCAAGGCGGCGACCGGCGACCTCATCACCTATGACAACGAGCGCTCGGTCAAGGCCAAGGGGCAGTACGTGCTGGTCAACAAGCTCGGTGGCCTCTTCTCGTGGGAGATCGACGCCGACAACGGCGACATCCTCAATGCCATGCATGAAGGGTTGGGCCACGGCGAGGGGACGACTCCACCAGCCAACAAGCCGCCATTGGCCAATGCAGGCAGTGACCTCAAGGTGACCGGCCCGACCGAGGTGACGCTGGATGGTTCGGCCTCCCACGATCCGGAAAACAGCGCGCTCAGCTACAGCTGGAAGCAGATCTCCGGGCCGCAGGCTGCCCTGCTTGATGCCACTCAGGCCAAGGCCCGTGTTGTACTCGATGCGGTGACTGCCGACATTAATCTGGTGTTCGAGCTGGCCGTGACTGACGACCATAACCTCACCGCCCGCGATCAGGTGGTGGTCACCAACAAGGCGCCGCAGGCCAATCTGTCGCCTGTGGTGAGTGTAGCTGCAACGGCCTCTGTGGAGGCGGGCAAGCAGGTGACCATCAAGGCGACCGCCTCTGATCCGAACGGTGATCCTTTGACTTATCAGTGGAGTGTGCCGGCAGGCATCACCGCAACGGGCCAGAACAGCGCCACTCTGGTGGTCACCGGCCCGAGCGTAACCAGCGACACCGGCTATGACCTGAGCGTCACCGTCTCTGACGGCGGGCTGGATGCCAGCGCGGCAACCCGTCTGACGGTCAAACCGGCCAGCAGCGGCGGTGGTTGCACGGCGACCGATCCGGATGCGGCCAACTGGCCAGTCAGGAAAGCGGCCAGCACCTATAACAGCGGCGACAAGGTGAGCCACAACCAGCTGGTGTGGCAGGCCAAGTACTGGACCCAGGGCAACGAGCCGAGCCGCACCGCGGATCAGTGGCTGCTGGTGAGCAAGGTGCAACTGGGTTGGGATGCCAATGTGGCCTACAACGGTGGTGAGATCACCACCCATAACGGCCGTCAGTGGAAGGCGCAGTACTGGACCAAGGGCAATGAGCCTGGCAAACACGACGTCTGGCAGGATGTGGGAGCCGCCAGCTGTAAATAAGCATTGAATGGTGGCGGGGCATGCCAGTCATGCCCCGTTTTTTCTCCCCGCTTCGCCATATTCTGGCGGGCCTGCCAACCGGTTTCCCCACCCAGCTTCTCTTTTGTGCCTGCAAAGCGGCCCTTCCGGGCTAGTGATTAATGCTCTCCCTGATAGCTGGCATCTGTGCCGCACGCTGCCCTTTGCCAGCCATTGAGGATGTTGATAAGCCAGATCATCCCGGCCAGTGGCAAGGCATAAATCGTCAAACGAACAAATTTGTCGTATCTGGATAACCGGGTGCGTGAGGGCAATTCGCTGGGCATGAAGACACCTGCTGACCATGCAAAGCGGCGATCATAAATTCATTAGTTGCGATACAGATGGGTCTTTTGTCGCATATTGTTCTTACTCATTGATTTTTCTCAATTTGGTGTGATGCAGATCAAAAAAATGGTGTGAGGTATCTGGTTGGAGGTGATGAGATTAGGTCTGTATATCCGGCTGTTTTTTAAACATTAATTTCTTGAAAGTGGGTAATTGTCGGGGTTGGTAACTGGTGGGCTGGCAATGGTCCGATTTGCTTACTTATCAGAATTACCCTACAGTCAATCGGCGATTATTTATCGCCAGAAATAACGTTGTGACAAGGGCAAACCGATTGAAAAGTCGGGACGCAAAGCTTCCGGTCTAAGGGTCAAGACGACCTAGGATAGCGGGGCCACCACAGTAGAATGCAGGCTGCCTTTGCCAAGGGGTGGCCGTTTTTGTGTCACCTGTCGTGTTGCGTTGCCCTTTCGTTTTTCCAATAACGAAAAGGAAAGCAATATGCTAAGTCCAAAACCCGCACTGCTGGCCATGATGGTCGGTACCCTGCTCGCCTCCTCCGCCGCTTATGCGGCGGCTCCCGGCAAACCCGCCATCGGTTGGGGTCCCACCAAGTTTGCCATCGTCGAAGTCAGCCAGTCCGCGACCGCTTATAACGAGCTGGTCAAGGTGAAGGATGGCGCCGATGTGACCGTCACCTGGAATCTCTGGAACGGCGATATTGGCCAGAGTGCCAAGGTGCTGCTGGATGGCAAGGAAGTCTGGTCCGGTCCCTCTTCCGCCGCTGGCACAGCCACCTTCAAGGTGCACAAGGGGGGCCGCTATCAGATGCAGGTCGCGCTGTGCAACGGCGATGGCTGCACCCTGTCTGATGCCAAGGAGATCGTGGTCGCCGATACCGATGGCAGCCACCTTGCGCCGCTCAAGCCTGCTCTGCAGGAGAATAACAAACCCTATGTCAACAAGTCCGGCAAGGTGGTCGGCACCTACTATGTGGAGTGGGGGGTCTATGATCGCAACTTCACCGTGGACAAGCTGCCAGCCCAGAACCTGACCCATATCCTCTATGGCTTCACCCCGATCTGTGGCGGTGATGGCCTCAACGACAGCCTCAAAGAGATTTCTGGCAGCTTCCAGGCGCTGCAACGTGCCTGTGCCGGGCGCAAGGATTTCCAGGTCGCCATTCACGATCCTTGGGCCGCGCTGCAAAAAGGGCAGGGGTCACTGGTCGCCTGGGATGAGCCCTACAAGGGTAACTTTGGCAACCTGATGGCCCTCAAACAGGCCTATCCGGACCTGAAGATCCTCCCCTCCGTCGGTGGCTGGACCCTCTCCGACCCCTTCTTCTTCATGCATGACAAGGCCAAGCGTGATGTGTTCGTCGCCTCGGTCAAAGAGTTCCTGCAGACCTGGAAGTTCTTCGACGGTGTCGATATCGACTATGAGTTCCCGGGCGGCGATGGCGCCAACCCCAATCTGGGGGACAAGACCAAAGATGGTGAAACCTATGTGCTGATCATGAAGGATCTGCGCGCCATGCTCGACGAGCTGGAGGCCGAGACCGGTCGCACCTATCAGCTCACCTCTGCCATCGGTGCCGGTTACGACAAGATTGAGGATGTGGATTACAAGGCTGCCCAGCAGTACATGGACCACCTCTTCGTGATGAGTTACGACTACAACGGTGCCTGGAGCAATACCTCCCTGGGCCATCAGGCCAACCTCTATCAGGCCACCAACGGCTCGGCCAACAAGCGCTACAACACTGATGCAGCGGTGCAGCAGTTGCTGGCGCAGGGGGTCGACTCCGGGAAGCTGGTGATCGGTGCCGCCGCCTACGGTCGCGGCTGGAAAGGGGTGAGCGGCTATCAGGGCAACGATCCCTTCACCGGCACCGCCACCGGCAAGATCAAGGGCACCTGGGAAGATGGCGTGCTGGATTATCGCCACATCGTCAACAGCCATATGGGCTCAGGCTGGGAGTACAACTACGACGAGACTGCCGAAGCGGCCACCCTGTTCAAGCCCTCCACCGGCGAGCTGATCACCTATGACGACGAGCGCTCGGTCAAGGCGAAAGGCCAATATGTGCTGGCCAACAAGCTGGGCGGGCTCTTCTCCTGGGAGATCGATGCCGACAATGGCGACATCCTCAACGCCATGCATGAAGGTCTCGGTCACGGTGAAGGGGTTACCCCACCAGCCAACAAGCCGCCAGTGGCTAACGCAGGCAGCGATGTGGCGGTGACCGGCCCGGCTACCCTGACGCTGGATGGCTCCGCCTCCCACGACCCGGAAAATGGCACCCTCACCTATAGCTGGAAGCAGGTCTCCGGCCCGCAGGCCGCTCTGCTTGATGCCACTCAGGCCAAGGCCCGGGTTGTACTCGATGCGGTGACTGCCGACATCAATCTGGTGTTCGAGCTGACGGTAACTGATGACCATCAACTGACCGCCAGGGATCAGGTGGTGGTGACCAACAAGGCGCCGCAGCCCAACCTGCCTCCAGTGGTCACTCTGCCCGCCAGCGTCAAGGTGGAAGAGGGCAAGCAGGTGAGCATCACCGCCAAGGCATCCGACCCCAATGGCGACGAGCTGATCTATCAATGGCAAGTGCCTGCCGGTATCACGGCGACCGGCCAGAACAGCGCCACCCTGGTGGTCACCGGCCCGGCGGTGGATGTCGAAACCGGTTATGACCTCTCTGTGACCGTCTCCGATGGCGCACTCGATGCCAACGCGGCCACCCGTCTCACCGTCACGCCAATCAACGAAGGTGGTGAGGGTGGCTCTTGCAACACCACAGATCCGGAAGCAGCCAACGTTCCCGCATGGCAGGCCAGCAAGGTCTACAACGGCGGTGACAAGGTGAGCCATAACCAGCTGGTATGGCAGGCCAAGTACTGGACTCAGGGTAATGAGCCGAGCCGCGCCGCCGATCAGTGGGCGCTGGTGAGTCAGGTTGATCTGGGTTGGAACGCTGCCGTTGCCTACAACGGCGGGGATCTCACCAACCACAACGGCCGTCAGTGGAAGGCCAAGTGGTGGACTCAAGGCAATGAGCCGGGCAAGCACGATGTCTGGCTGGATGTCGGGGCAGCAAGCTGTAACTGAGGCCTCCTCACCGATGACGGGGCATGGCGACATGCCCCTCATTCCCGGTAGCAATATGAACGAGAACCCGACAATGACCACAAATGTGACCCGAATCGCTGCCCTCATCATGGCAACCCTGGCGGCTGGCCCCCTGTCTGCCGCCACCTTGCCCCTGATATTCAATGACACGACACCGCAAAGCGATCTGGCGGGCAGTCTGGCTGCCAGAGTGCAGTTTGCCCAGAGCCAGATCCTGCCATCCCATCTCAAGGAGGGGGATCGCCAACCCATCCTGACCAGCCTGCGCAAGAGTCTGCTGCTTGTGCAACCGCTCCAGGCCGACGGGGTGACCCCGATGACGGTGGAGGCCCGTGACGGCAGCGGCAAGCTGCTTGGCACCCTGACCTTGTCGCCGCCATCGGCGCTGCCCGAGACGGTCTACCACCTCGCGGGGGTTCCCGAAGGCGGAGTGAGCTTCGTCCCGGAGAGCGGCACCACTGCCGTCATCAGCAGCAGTGCTGATCTGGCCAAACTGAGCGACAAGAGCGGCGCCTTCCTCAAGGATCGGCTGACCGGGCGTGCGCTGGTGGAGATCCAGACCGCCGACGGCCGCTGGGTTCGGGATATCTACCTGCCCGTGAGCCCGGAGCTGGAGGGTAAGATGGTGCGCTTGCGTTCCAGCGCAGGCTACAACTCGACGATTTTCTATGGCGAGCGGCAGGTGACCGTCTCCCGTGGCCAGACCCTGCAGTTCAAGTTTGCCAATGGGCAGTGGTTCCGCGAGGGGGAGCTGGAGAACAACCGCATCACCTATGCAGCGGATACCTGGAGCGGCGAGCTGCCTGCCGAGTGGATCCAGCCCGGACTGACCCTCTCCGTTCGTCAGGGCAATCTTAGTGGTGAACTGCGTGACATCAAGGTCGGCGCCCCCGGCGAGCTGCTGCTGCACACCATCGACATCGGCATGCTCACCACACCACGGGATCGCTTTGCCTTTGCCAATGACAAGGAGGCCCATCGCGAATACTTCCAGACCATTCCGGCCAGCCGGATGATTGTCAGTCAGTATGCACCGCTCTCCCTGCCTGAGGTGATGCTGCCCAACGGCACATTACTGACTGATTTTGACCCGAGCGAAGGGGGCTGGCATGGCGGCACCATGCGTCAGCGCATCGGCAAGGAGCTTATCTCCCACGGCATCGACAATGCCAACTACGGCATCAACAGCAGTGCCGGTGAAGGGGAGGGAAGCCATCCCTTTGTGGCGGCCCAGCTGACGGCGCACAACAGTCGCGGCAAGTATGCCAATGGAGTTCAGGTGCACGGAGGTTCCGGTGGCGGTGGCATCGTCACGCTGGATGATTCGCTGGGCAACGAGTTCAGCCACGAGGTGGGCCACAACTTCGGCCTTGGCCACTATGTGGATGGTTTCCGCGGCTCGGTTCATCGCAGTGCCGAGCAGATCAACTCCAGCTGGGGCTGGGACAGTGACAAACACCGTTTCATCCCCAACTTCTCGCCGACCCGCACTAATGAGGATGCCTGTCTGGATGGCCAGTGCCAGCCACCGTTCGATGGCCGCAAGTTTGGCTACGATGCGATGGCGGGCGGCAGCCCTCTTTCCGGCGCCAACCGTTTCACCCTCTATACCCCCAATTCCGCTGCCATCATCCAGCGTTTTCTGGAGAGCAAGGCGGTGTTCGATGCCAACTCGGCCACTGGCTTTAGCAAGTGGAACAGTGCGACGGCCAGAATGGAGCCCTATCAGCACACAATCGAGGGGATCGAGAAGGTCGATGCTCCCATGGATGCCCTGAGCGAGGCCGGACTGAGTGCCCTGCTGGCGGATTACGGCTTGGTCAGGGTTGCCATGTGGGATGGACGCTGGACTCGTGATATCCGGGTGCCGGTTGCATCTGCGGACAACCGGGGACGCAGTCTGACCATCGATCACGGGGCCGGTTACAACAGTCGCCTTTTTATCAACGGCAAGGAGATTCTGGTGAACCGGGGCTTCAAGAAGAGCTTCACCTCGGATGGCCAGAGCTGGGTGGAGATCTCCCCAATCGATACCAAGGTTGCGCGCAAGCCCGAGCAGTTCGGCGTGCCGGTGACCACCCTGGTGGGCTATTACGATCCGCAAGGAGCCCTGCGCAGCTACATCTATCCGGCGCTGCACGGAGCCTACGGCTTCACCTACCCGGATGACAGCAGCACCCTGTCCGGCAGTGACTGTCAGCTGCAGGTGGAGACCCGCGATGGTCTGCAGCGCTTCAGGCTGGCCAATCACAGAGCGGCGAGCAGCGTCATGAACAAGTTCCACATCAACCTGCCCACCGCCAGCGAGCCCGGCCGCGCCACCATCCAGTGCCGTGGCCAGACACTGGTACAGCAGAGCTTGCTGCCACCGCAGCAAACCCTCTCCTTTACCGTCAACGGGCGGCCGCTGGAGCAGGGCGTGGTCGAGAACCAGCCTCCGGTGGTGACCGTGCCGGCGCAGCTCGGCGGCATCGGCGGTGAGTGGCTGACCATCACCGCCGAGGCGAGCGATCCCGAGGGGGATGCGCTCAGCTACCGCTGGCACTTCCCAGCTGGCTGGCAGGCGGACGGCGAGACCAGTGCCAACCTGCGTCTGTTACCGCCAGTTGTCACCACCAGCGAGCAGCATGAGCTGAGTGTGAGCGTCTCGGATGGGGTACATCAGAGCGAAGGGCGCGTCATGCTGACGCTGGCGCCCGTGGTCGACGGCTCTTGCAACACCACCGACCCGGAAGCGGCCAACGTTCCCGCATGGCAGGCCAGCAAGGTCTACAACGGCGGTGACAAGGTGAGCCACAACCAGCTGGTATGGCAGGCCAAGTACTGGACTCAGGGTAATGAGCCGAGCCGCGCCGCCGATCAGTGGGCGCTGGTGAGTCAGGTTGAGCTGGGTTGGAACGCAGCCGTTGCCTACAACGGCGGTGAGCTGACCAACCACAACGGCCGTCAGTGGAAGGCCAAGTGGTGGACTCAAGGCAACGAGCCGGGCAAACACGATGTCTGGCTGGATGTCGGGGCGGCAAGCTGCCCCTAGGTTGAGTCCATGATGAAGATGGCGGAGCCTGTTCAGGCGGGCTCCGCCTTTTGCCACAAAACCATAGAGAGCAACAATAATGAAAAAAAACCGCATCACCCTTCTGCTTGCCGGCATGATGCTGAGCGGCCACCTGTGGGCGGCCGAGGCATACGACATCAACAAATCCTACCCGGGCGGCAGCCAGGTCAATTACAACGGCCAGGTTTTCGAGGCCAAGTGGTGGGTCAACCCGGGTCAGACTCCCGGCATGGCGGCCGCCAATGAGTGGGATACCCCGTGGAAGCTTGTCGGCGAAGGGGAAGTGACCCCGCCGGACACCGGTGGCGATGACAAGCCCAATCCGCCAACGCCTACCCCGCCGGATGGCAGCACCACCCCCGTCTATATGAGCCAGGCCGAGCTGGATGCCAAAGAGAAGGCGCTGACCGACTTCCCGGCGATGGAAGCGGTCAAGGCCTCCATCGCTACCCGGGACAATCTGGTAGTCGAGGCGGTGCAGCCGGGTCGTGCCGACAACCCGGGCAACGTCAAGCGGGTCGAAAGCCTGCTGAGCGAGAGCCAGTTCAACTACCTCTTCCCGCTACGCGCCCCCGAGTACACCTATCGTGGCCTGTTGCAGGCGGCGGCCAAGTTCCCGGCCCTGTGCAGCGATTACAGCGACGGCCGCGATGCTGACGCCATCTGCCGCAAGACTCTGGCGACCATGTTCGCTCACTTCGCTCAAGAGACCGGCGGCCATGAAAACTGGCGCCCGGAAGCCGAGTGGCGTCAGGCGCTGGTCTACGTGCGCGAGATGGGATGGAATGAGACCATGCGCGGCGGTTACAACGCCGAGTGCAGCCCGGATGTGTGGCAGGGTCAGCAGTGGCCGTGCGGCACCTTCGATAATGGCGAGTTCAAGAGCTACTTTGGCCGCGGCGCCAAGCAACTCTCTTACAACTACAACTACGGCCCCTTTTCCGAGGCGATGTTCGGCACTGTGCGCACCCTGCTCGACCGCCCCGATCTGGTGGCCGACACCTGGCTGAACCTCGCCAGTGCGGTGTTCTTCTATACCTATCCGCAGCCGCCCAAGCCCTCCATGCTCCATGTCATCGATGGCACCTGGCAGCCAAACGAGCACGACAAACAGAACGGTCTGGTGCCGGGCTTCGGGGTCACCACCCAGATCATCAACGGCGGGGTGGAGTGCGGTGGTCCGGTCGAGCATGCCCAGTCCCAGAACCGCATCAACTACTACCGCGAGTTTGCCAACTACCTCGGAGTGGCGGTGCCATCCGACGAAGTGCTGGGTTGCAAGAACATGAAGGTGTTTGACGACAATGGCGCCGGTGCCTTGCTCATCTATTGGGAGCAGGACTGGAGCTATGTGGCAGAGAACCCCAACGGCGGCAAGAGTTACGCGTGCAAGCTGGTGGGCTACCAGACCCGTTTCAGCGCCTTCAAGGCAGGGGATTACAGCCGCTGCGTTCAGCACTTCTATCCGGAGGTGGTGATCGAGGATAACGGCGGTGGCACCAACCTGCCACCGGTGGCCAATATCACGGGCCCGGCGCAGGCCGAAGGTGGCAGCAAGGTGACCCTCTCCGGCCAGCACTCCAGCGATCCGGAAGGCAAGCAACTCTCTTATGCCTGGACAATCCCGGCTGGAGCTTCTGCGCCTGCGCTGGAGCAGGTGACGCTTGAGTTGACTCTGCCCAAGCCGGCCAGCGATACCAAGCTGGAGATCAAACTGACGGTCACAGATGAAGGTAATCTGAGCCGCAGCACTACCCATAGCCTGCTGGTGAAAGGGGAGGAGGGGGGCGTGACGCCGCCTGACTATCCGGCCTATAAAGAGGGGACTCCCTACAAGGCGGGCGAGCGGGTCAGCAACGGCGGTGCCAGCTACGAGTGCAAACCGCACCCCTACACCGGCTGGTGTGCAGGTGCTGCCTGGGCTTATGAGCCGGGCAAGGGTACGGCCTGGGCCGATGCCTGGATCAAGCTCTGAGCCGTTTCAGGGTTACAAGGCTTGCCGACAAGCCAGCGCACTATTCAGTGCAATGACAATCCGGAGCAATAAAAGATGGGGCCTGCGGGCCCCATTCTTGTTTGGTGGAGTTCAGGTTTGGCCGTGGAACATCTGGCCCGGACAGGACAGCGCCTCGAAAGGGCTGTGTGATGATGTGTGTTGTAGTTTTATTACGTTTTCCGTGAAAGGCTTTCAGCAATTACTTGCCGTAGCGGAAGTAGTATTCACGGGTGGAGGGGGCATAGGCATCTTTCTCTACAACGCCGTTCTTGGTGGTTGCACCGCGCAGGTGGAACAGGACTGCCAGATTCTCAAACATGGTTTACCTCATCGCTCTGTCATTTATGGTTATGGTGTGTGACCTGGGTCACGGTTTGATCCTATGGTCATTTGTGAGCCAGATCAACTTTCTGTGTTGTAAATTTACAAAAATCATGGAAAGGGTTTTCAAATGCAATGCCCTTTATGGAAAGGCTTTCCCGAGGTGACGGGGGAGAAGCTGACGATCAGCCTGCAAAGGATGCCTAAGAGCGGGGGCGTTGCACGGGGAAAGAGGCTTGCTGCACGGCCTCTCCTGTATAGGTGCTTGAGCCGATTTGTGACATAAAACAGAGAGATAGCACGCGCCTTGCTGGTAAAAACAGCGAACTGCTGCAATTTTGACTAAACGAATCAGTCGCGGTTATTTTAGGGTTGACAGCAAAGCGGGTGATGCCTATCATGCGCCTCCGTTGCCGGAGATAACTTCGTCAGCGCCGAGGTGAGTTGGGGTTATAGCTCAGCTGGGAGAGCGCTTGCATGGCATGCAAGAGGTCCGCGGTTCGATCCCGCGTAGCTCCACCAAATTCTCCTCGAACAATCTGGAATCAAAGGGGTTATAGCTCAGCTGGGAGAGCGCTTGCATGGCATGCAAGAGGTCCGCGGTTCGATCCCGCGTAGCTCCACCAGATTCTTGATTGTTTTATTGAATACCCAGGGCAGTGTGGTGTGTATCACCCAAGCCGACCTTTGTGGGGTTATAGCTCAGCTGGGAGAGCGCTTGCATGGCATGCAAGAGGTCCGCGGTTCGATCCCGCGTAGCTCCACCATTATTTAGGATGAATGGCCGCCAGAACCATTCATTCAGTACCGAATTTGGGGTTATAGCTCAGCTGGGAGAGCGCTTGCATGGCATGCAAGAGGTCCGCGGTTCGATCCCGCGTAGCTCCACCAAATTCAGAGTGACTGCCTGTCATTCACAAAAATCGGGGTTATAGCTCAGCTGGGAGAGCGCTTGCATGGCATGCAAGAGGTCCGCGGTTCGATCCCGCGTAGCTCCACCAAATTCTTGTTACAAGAAGCAAAAGGCCACCGCATCGCGGTGGCCTTTTGTTTTCTCCATCATTTATTTTCTCCATACGTCCGCGCCTTTCATTTGTAAATCCAATGACCTGAATGAAAAAGCCCGCGAGAGTCGCGGGCTTTGCTTGCACTATTCAAATGCGCCTGTGGTTAACGGCGACGTCGCCAGGCCAGCGGTAACAGGGCCAGCAGGCCGAGTCCCAGTGCACCACCGCCTGAGGAGGTGTCAGGTTTGGTGGCATCGCTCTCCAGTCTCAGGTCGACGATGATGGGATCATGGTCGGAGGCACTGAAGGGGTTGTCAGACTTGAGCAATGTGCCGGTGTACTGGCTGCCGTATTCGAACAGGGAGCTCTCGAAGGAGTTGATGTGCCAGTCGGCGACACCTGCCACCTTGCTGGCCAGCGCCGGGTTGGCGAGGGCATAGTCCAGGGTGCCCAGCTCCCCGTCGTAGCTGTAGGAGATGGCTTTCTCCTTGTTGAATTTGACGTTGAGATCGATCAGGCCGTAGCTGCGAGTCACTTCGCGACCGAGCTGTTCATAGGGCTGATCACCGATAAAGGTGTGAGAGGCCGATACGATCTTCCGCTCGCTGGTGGCCGGGTTGTAGTCGGTCAGCACCCGGATCGGATCTTCCTTGGCGTAGGAGTTGAAGTCGCCTACCAGCAACACCTGGCCCGGCAGTTTACTGACCGCCTCACCTAGCACCTTGGCGGCAGAGACCCGGAACTCGGTGCACTTGCCTTGCAGGTCGGCCGGTTCTGTCTTGCCATCGCCATTTTCGTAGCAGCCTGACCCCTTGGATTTGAGGTGGTTGACCACCAGCGTCAACGGCTCCTTGCTCTTGGCGAGGGTGAAGGTCTGAACCAGAGAATCGCGCTGACCGGCTGTCTTGGCCACACCACCTGTGGTATAGCGCTGCTCCGGCAGCTTGATGACGCTGGCATCTCCGCTGGGGGTGAGCAAGGCAGGACGGTAGATCATCGCCACCATGATGGCGTCGCCGCCGAAGAACTTGCCATCGGTAAGGGCAGTGACCGGCAGACGCACATAGGCGTAGTGTTTGCTCGCATCCTTCTGCTGTTCGTTGAGGCGGGTCACCAGATTGTGGAGGGCCGAGTTATCCTCGAAGCCGTTGTTCTCCATCTCCATCAGGCCGAGCAGATCGGCATCCATTGCGGTAATGGCATTGACGATCTTGGTGCGCTGCTTCTCGAACTCGGGCTGGCTCTTGGCACCCCGGTTGCAACCTTTGGCGTTGTCGGCATCCGCCTGATCCTTGCACAGGATATTGAGTGCGCCGCCAATGCTGGAGTGACTGGTGAAGTAGTTGAGCACGTTGAAGCTGCCGATCCGCAGATCGCTGCCAGAGAGGCGAGCCGGCGCGTCTTGACGATCCTCTTCAGGGCTGCGCAGCAGGGCGCCGGCAGTCAGGGTGAAATCGCTCGGTACCACCAGACGGAAGGCATCCTTGTTGTATACGATCACCCCCTCCAGCCCGGTCAGTTGATCACCGATGCGCAGATATCCCTGATCGGCATCCCAGCCAGGGAACCAGGGCAGTACGCCATCCAGTGCTTTGTAATCAGACTCAATCACCAGACGGTTGCTGCCATTTTTGGTGGCCAGTGCGACAGCGTCCGTACTGCTGGCAACATGAAGTTGGGTCGGTTTGATCAGCGGGGTTTTGTGGGCCAACTCTACGTTGTTGCGATAGACCTTGTAGTCGAAGCCGTAGTTGCGGGTCAGGTGCAGGTCACTGCTGCTGTCGAGATGTACCCGCATCCCTTCGTGGCGATTGAGCGCTTGCGCCAGCGTCTCCCCTTCATTGACCTGCAGTACACTGGTCGGCACATTCAGCCCTTGTGCGGTGACTTGCAGGCGGGCTTTGCTGGATTCGAAGGAGGGCTTGAGCTGGGTGCCGCCGTAATACTCCTCGACCTTGGCTTCGAGGCAGAGTTCAGCCCCCGGTTTGATGTCTTTATATTTGGTCGCGAAGTCCTTGTCGTTCAGATAGACAAAGATGCCATCAGAGGTGGCTGGATTGCCATCGCCCACCGGGTCGGTCAGATAGAAACCCTTGGTCAGGCTTTGGCCCAGCGTCGTCACGATACCGCGAACGTTGAAGGTGCCCGGGCTGATTTTACCGGTCACATTGCCGTTCTTGTCGGTCACGGTCTGGGTGGCCAGCGCGCTGGCGGAGCCTGTGCCCTGAATGGTCGGGATGGGGGTGAATTGAGCCGGATCGGACGGGCAGACAAATGCCGCATGGGCGCCTGAGGATGCAAGTGCCAGCCCCACGGCCAGCGACAGCAGGGTACGAGTACCTTTCATAGGTGTTCCTTTTTTATTTTTGCCAGTGATTCCATAGCCTTGGCTCGTTGACCAAGGGCGCGCATTGTCACATTTCTGGCATGTCATACCAGTGAGCCAACGCACATTAAACGAATCTGGGAAGATGAGGAAAAGCGTTTTTATGATCCCAGTAACAGTATGATTTTTTTGATAATTCAATCAATTCTAACCCTGTGATCATGACGCTTTTGTGGCAGGGGATAATTCTCTTTGAGAATAAAGATTGAGGGGATCTTGTCGCCTTCCTATACTGGGTTCGTTCCTCACGGAACCCAGGTAAAGGGCAAACCGGCAGTGATGTCGGGGCGCAATGCTTCCGGTCTCGATCGTGGATCCAGATAGCGGGGTTTCCCTGGGTGAGGGGTTGTTTTTGTGGCAGGTCCATTGCCAGTTGTCTGCGCCCATCATGCAGGTTGCGATTGTTCTTTGCCTTGGTGACCAAGCCAAGACAAAACAAGGAAGATAACAATATGCAACAGCTCTTCAGACCCAGCAGGCTTGCCATGCTGGTCGCCCTTGCGGCTGCGCCCGCCTGGGCTCAGGCCGCTTATCCCGCCTATAAATCCGGTACTGCCTACAAGGCTGGCGATATCGTCAGCAACGTCGGTGCCCTCTACGAGTGCAAAGAATTTCCCTATTCAGGCTGGTGCGGGGCATCCCCCTATCACTATGAGCCGGGTGTCGGTGTGGTCTGGGCTGATGCCTGGAAGCCCTATGGTGGCGAGGTGCCCCCTCCTGCACTCGGCGTAGCCGTCAGCTCGCCAGCTGCTGGCGCCAGCTTCAACGAAGGTACCAGTGTGGCGCTGGCGGTGACCTTGAGCGGCCCGGTGACGGCGCTGGTTAAAGTGGAATACCTTGTCGACGGCAAGCTGGTGGCCACGGCCAGCGCCTCGCCCTGGAGTGCCAGCTGGAGCGCCGCCGGAGTAGGGGCCCATACCCTCAAAGCTCGCGCGCTGGATAAAGATGGCAAGGTGCTGAGCGAGGCGGATTCCAGCTTCAACGTCGCCGCCGTGGTCGCGCCAGAGGCGCCCAAGGCGAGCATCAGCAGCCCGGCCAATGGCGCCAAGGTGACGCTGGGTCGCAGTGTGGCGGTGAGCGGTAACGTTACCGATGCCAACAACGATGTGGCCAAAGTCGAGCTCTATGTCGACGGCAAGAAGGTGGGCGAAGATACCACTGCCCCCTGGCAGGTGAACTGGACGCCGGATGTCAAAGGCAGTGCCGCCCTCAAGCTGGTGGCTACTGACAAGACCAATCTGAGCGGTGAGTCGGCGGCGGTGACCGTCAATGTCGAGGAGGCCGCGCTGCCGCCCACCGGTGGCAACCTCTCTTGTGACATTCGCCAGATCTATCGTCCGGATGGTTACGAGTGCATGGGGGATGACCATGCCCGCCGGGTCATCGGCTACTTCACCTCCTGGCGCACCGGCAAGAACGGCCTGCCCGCCTATCTGGTGAGCGATATTCCATGGAACAAGATCACCCACATCAACTACGCCTTCGCGGCGGTGGATGAGCAGAGCCACACCATCAAGGTGGACGATGCAGCCACCAAGATGACCTGGGATGGCGTGCCGGGTGCCGAGATGGATCCTGAATTCGCCTACAAGGGCCACTTCAACCTGCTGTCGAAGTACAAGAAGCAGTATCCGGACGTGAAGACCCTCATCTCGGTCGGCGGCTGGGCCGATACCCGCGGCTTCTACACTGCCACTACCAAGGGTGACTGCTCGGTCAATACTGCCGGTATCAACACCCTGGCTGACTCGGCGGTGAGCTTTATCCGCCAGTACGGTTTTGACGGGGTCGATATCGACTACGAATACCCCACCTCGATGAAGGATGCAGGCAATCCCAACGACTTCCCGCTCTCCAACCATTGCCGGGCCAAGCTGTTTGCCAACTACGAGGTGCTGATGAAGACCTTGCGGGCGCGGCTCGACAACGCCGGTAACGAAGATGGCCGCAAGTATATGCTGACCATCGCCTCACCGGCCTCGGCCTATCTGCTGCGCGGGATGGAGAACTTCCAGGTCACCCAGTACCTCGATTATGTCAACCTGATGACCTATGACTTCCACGGTGCCTGGAACCACTTTGTCGGTCACAACGCGGCCCTGTTCGACAACAATGCCGACCCCGAGCTCTCCCACTGGGGCGTCTATACCCAGACCCAGTTTGGTGGCATCGGTTACCTCAACGCCGCCTGGTCTGCCCACTACTTCCGCGGTGCGCTGGCGGCTGGCAAGATCAACGTTGGCGTGCCCTATTACACCCGCGGTTGGCAGGGGGTGAGCGGTGGCAGTCATGGGTTGGGTGGCAAGGCAGCCCTGCCGAGCCAGAACGAGTGCCAGCCGGGCACAGGTGGCAGCACCATTCCGTGCGGCAACGGGGCGGTCGGCATCGACAACATCTGGCATGATCTCGACAAGAACGGCAAAGAGATCGGCGGTGGCGCCGTGCCCATGTGGCATGCCAAAAACCTGGAGCATGCAGCCAGCCTCGGCATCACCACGCTGCCGAGTTATGGCACTGCCTGGGATCTGGATCCCAACAATCCGGCTCACGTGATGCAGGGCAAGTATGTGCGTTACTACGATGAGAAGGCCCACGCCCCCTGGCTGTGGAACGAAGAGAAGAAGGTGTTCCTCTCAACCGAAGATGAAGAGTCCATGGGCCACAAGCTCGACTACATCATCAAGCGCGGTCTGGGTGGCGTGATGTTCTGGGAGATGGCGGGTGATTACGCCTTCGATCCGGCCAAGAACGAGTACGGCATGGGCAGTACCCTGACCACCCTGGCTTATGAGAAGTTTGCCAAGGCAACTCCGTACAACACCAAGCAAAACGATCTGGCCGCGCCGAGCGCCCAGCTCGACATCCAGGTCAGCCTCTCCGGCTTCAAGGAAGGGGACTCCAACTATCCGATCAACCCGAAACTCAAGCTGGTCAACAAGTCGACCCAGACCATTCCGGGCGGCGCGCGCATCGAGTTTCTGGTGCCCACCTCCACCTCTGACACCATCACGGATCAGAGTGGCATGGGCCTGAAAGTGGTGGAGAGCGGTGGCAACGACAACTCGGAAGGCATTGCCAATGAGAAGGACTTCCACAAGGTCGCCATGAACCTGCCGGGTTGGCAGACTCTGGCGCCGGGGGCCGAGATTGAAGTCGCCATGACCTACTACCTGCCCGCCGCTGGCGTGCCGAGCGGTATGCGCATCATCAGCGGCAGCCAGACCATTGGTCTCAAGGCCGAGTTCCCGACCCTGCCGGAGGCCGTGCTGGGCTCGGGTGGCGGCGAGAATCCGGGCACCAGCTGCAGCAGCCAGAACGTCAATCCGGCGGCCTACAAGGCCTATCCGAGCTGGCCACAGGGGGATCATGCCAATGGCGGCGATAGCATCACCCATAACAAGGTAGTGTGGCAGGCGAACTGGTGGACCAGCAGCGAGCCCAAGGCAACCGATGGCAGCTGGAAGTCTGTCTGTAGCTATTGATTTTAAAATCAATGAGATAAGTGAGGCTTCGGCCTCACTTTTTTTGTCTGGTTGGTCGCTCTGGTTGAAAATGCGCCTGCCTTTCCTGGCGGGCAGCCTCTATAATAGAGTCGATTAATAATCAGATGGATATCAGCGTATGGCGAGTATATTGGATTCCGTTGATCAACGAACTCAACTGGTGGGTGAAAACCGCCTCGAGTTGTTGATGTTTCGTCTCGGCACCCGTCAGATGTTCGCCATCAACGTCTTCAAGGTGCGGGAAGTGGTCAAGTTGCCCCATCTGAGCAAGATGCCGGGCTCCCATCACAATATCAGCGGGGTAGCCAATATCCGCGGTACCTCGATCCCGGTGATTAACCTGCGCAGCGCCATCGGTATGCGCCCCATGCCCATCGACAGTGAATCCAACCTCATCATCACCGAGTACAACCGTACCATTCAGGGCTTTCTGGTGGGGCAGGTGGCCAATATCGTCAACATGACCTGGAAGGATATCCTGCCACCGCCGCGCTCCGCCGGGCGCGCCAACTACCTCACTGCCATCACCCGCATTCCCGAAGATGGAGTGGATCAGATCGTCGAGATCATCGATGTAGAGAAGGTGTTGGCGGAGATCATCACCTATGACATCCGCATCTCCGAAGAGGTGCTGGATCGGGAGATCCTGCCCGAGATGCATGGCCGCAAAGTGCTGATCGTCGATGACTCCAGCACCGCGCGCAATCTGGTGCGCGAGACCCTGGGCCAGCTTGGACTTGAGGTGATCGAGTGTCAGGATGGCTTGCAGGCGCTGACCCTGCTCAAGGGGTGGTGCGATGCTGGCAAGAAGGTGACTGACGAGATCCTGCTGATGATCACCGATGCCGAAATGCCGGAGATGGACGGCTACCGCCTGACCCACGAGGTGCGCAGCGATCCGCGCATGTCTGACCTCTTTATCACCCTCAACACCTCCCTGAGCGGCAACTTCAACGAAGCCATGGTCAAGAAGGTGGGGTGCGACCGCTTTATCTCCAAATTCCAGCCCGACTTGCTGGTCGGCGTGGCCCAGGAGCGGCTGCGTCAGGTGCTGGAAAGCTGAGAAGTTGCCTGCAGGTTATGCTAAATCAATAACAACACATCCCGCTTCGGCGGGATGTGTTGTTATTGGGTATTGGCGATGGATTGGTTGAATCAAGGTGCCACGCAGAGATCGTCGACCATTCAAAACATCCGATTTTGGCGGGATATTTTGTTATGGGATATTGGTGATAGACGGTGGGTTTATTGGCTGAGCAGCGGCTCCATAAAGCGGGCGACTTTATCGCGGATTTGTGGCTGGGCCGCCGGGGTGGGATGAATACCATCGTTCATCATAAGTTCAGGGCGCAGCGCAATATCATCCATAAAGAAGGGCAGCAGGGGCAGATCGTTAGCCTGGGCCAACTCGGGAAAGATCTGTTCGAACTGGCGCAGATAGCGGGCACCGTAGTTGCGGGGCAGCTGGATTTGGGTCAACACCACACGGGTCTGCTGCTCCTTGGCGAGCGCGATCATGCTGGCCAGATTCTGGCGGGTAATGGTCGGTGCGAAGCCGCGCAGGCCATCGTTGCCTCCCAGTTCGATCAGCAGCCAGTCCGGCTTGTGCTCCTTCAGCAGAGCGGGCAGACGGGCCAGCGCCCCCTGGGTCGTTTCACCGCTGATGCTGGCATTGAGCAGGGTGTGTTTGCCCCCCTCTTCCTGCCATTTCTGGTTGAGCAGGGCAGGCCAGCTCTGCTCAACCTGCATTTGATAGCCGGCGCTCAGGCTGTCTCCCAGCACCAGCAGGGTCTGGGCCTGAGTCGACGAGAGCAGGCTGCCGAGGCCAACGAACAAGGCAAACAGAATACGCACCATCAATTCAACTCCCGCTATGGATTGTCATCAAAGGATTGGAACAAAGGATACAGAGCATGAGTTCAACCCCCATTATTGTCGTCAAGGGCCTCGGCAAATCGGTTCGCCTCGGCCAGGAAAGCCTCACCATCCTTGAAGGGATCGATCTGCAAGTCAATAGTGGCGAGACGGTGGCTCTGGTCGGTGCCTCCGGCTCCGGCAAGTCCACCCTGCTGGGATTGCTGGCCGGGCTCGATCTGCCGAGTCAGGGGGAGATCGAGATCCTCGGCAAATCCCTTGGTGAGCTGGATGAGGAGGGGCGGGCCCGATTGCGCGCCGAGCAGATCGGCTTTGTGTTCCAGTCGTTCCTGCTGCTCCCGACCATGACGGCGCTGGAGAATGTGATGCTGCCCGCCGAGCTGCGCGGCGAGCGTGATTGCGAACCAAGAGCTCGCGAGCTGCTGGCTGCGGTCGGGCTTGGCGAGCGGTTGCACCATCTGCCGCCACGGCTCTCTGGCGGTGAGCAGCAGCGGGTGGCCATTGCCCGTGCCTTTATGACCCGTCCCAGTCTGCTGTTGGCGGACGAACCGACCGGCAACCTCGACAGCAAGACCGGCGAGAAGGTGATAGAGCTGCTGTTTGAACTCAATCGCAAGCACGGCACCACGCTAGTGGTGGTAACCCATGACCATCAGCTGGCCGAACGCTGCCAGCGGCAACTGGTCATGACGGCGGGCAGACTGGATCGCGAGGTGGCCCATGATGTGGTGTAACGGGGTGAGCTGCGGGTCAGGCGGGAGATGCAAGGGATGATGCAGTGGCGATTGGGATGGCGACTGCTGCGCCGGGAAGGTTTCAGCGGCGAGCTGCGCTGGTTTGTGCTGGCGCTGGCCCTGAGCGTGGCGTGTGTCTTGAGTGTGGCATTGGTGGCGGATCGGCTCGATGCCGGACTCAAGGCGTCGGGCCGCGACTTTATCGGGGCGGATCGGGTGCTGCGCACCGCCGCCGCCCTGCCGGATGGCTGGCTAGCCCGAGCGAAACAGGATGGTTTGGCGGTGCAGACCACCGTCAGCTTCAACAGCATGCTGTTTCACGGTGATGCGTTGCAGCTCGCCTCCATTCGGGCAGTGCCCGACGGTTTTCCCTTCTATGGCAAACTCACTCTGGAACCTGCCCGTGCCCCTGCTCCCGGCGAGATCTGGCTCTCCGCCCGGGTAATACAGCTGCTCAAGGCCAAAACGGGGGATGAGCTGGAGGTAGGCAATACGGTGCTCAAGGTGGCAGGCCTGCTTGGCGAGGAGCCCGATCAGGGCTTCAGCCCCTTCCTGTTGGCGCCGCGTGCGCTGATCCACAGTGCCGATATCGAGGCGACCGGCGCCCTGTTGCCGGGCAGTCGTCAGCAGTGGCGCTATCTCTTCAAAGGGTCGCGAGAGGCGCTGGCCCGCTATGAACGCTGGCTGCTGCCGCAGTTGCAGGCCGGACAGAAGTGGATCAAACCGGATGACAGCGAATCCCAGGTGGGCCGCTCGCTGGCCAATGCCGAACGTTTCTTCCGGCTTGCCTCGCTAAGCGGGGTGTTGCTGGGGGCGTTGGCGATGGGGATTGCGGTGCGCCACTTTGCCGAGCGCCAGACCAATATGGTGGCGCTGCTCAAGACGCTGGGGGCATCCCGTCGCTCGCTCTGGCAACTGATGGGAACCCTGCTGCTGTCGCTGACGCTGATTGGTGCGTTGCTGGGTCTGGTGGCGGGCACAGCCATGCAGTGGATCACCTTGCAGCTGCTGGGGGACCTGCTGCCGCCGGATCTGCCACCTCCCTCCTGGCGTCCCTTTGCGCTGGGGGTGGCGGTGGCGCTCTTTATCACCCTGCTGCTCGCTTTTGTGCCCTTCTTGCGGCTGCTGAAAGTGCCGCCGCTGCGGGTATTGCGCCGGGAGCTGGAGGCGGGTATTCCCCCCTGGCTGGCCCTGCCGGTCGGCCTGTTCGGGCTGTTTGCGCTGGTCTGGGGCTTTACCGCCGATGTACGGCTGGCGCTGGGTCTGGTGGGGGGCATGGGCTTGCTGATGGGGCTGCTGGCCCTGCTGGCGGCGCTGATGTTGCGGCTGGGGGCAAGAGTGAGCGGGCCTCATGCCTTGCGGCTGGCGCTGGCCCACCTGTCGCGCGAGCGCAGCAGTGGCCTGTTCCAGCTGGCGGGCTTTGCGCTGGCATTGATGCTCTTTGGCTTGCTATGGGCGGCCCGGGTCGATCTGCTGGATGAGTTTTCGGCACGTCTTCCCGTCGATGCGCCTAACCGTTTTCTGGTCAATGTGGCTGAGAACGAGCGGGAGGGGATCCTGAGCGAGCTGGCGGCAGCCGGGGCCAACACCTCCGACTTCTACCCCATGGTGCGCGGCAGGCTGACCCATATCGCCGGTGAGGCGGTGGGCGAGGGGGCCAGCAGTGGCCGCGAGGGGGTCGATCGGGAGCTCAACTTCACTACCACGGCAACCCTGCCAATCGACAACAAGCTGGTGGCCGGTAAATGGCTTGCCGGGCCCGGCGAGGTGTCGGTGGATAGCGAGTTAGCCAAGCGACTCGATATCAAGCTGGGGGACATGCTCGCCTTTACCATCGAGGGGCGCAGCTTCGGCGCCAGGGTCACCAGTTTGCGCAGCATCAAGTGGGACAACATGCGCCCCAACTTCTACATGATCTTCTCCGAGGATCTGCTGGCACCCTTCTCCCGAACCTGGCTTGGTAGTTACCGATTGCCCGAGGCGGGGCGCTCTGCCGAGGTGGAGCTTATTCGCCGCCACCCCACGGTGAGTCTTATCGATGTGGATGACCTGATTGCGCGGCTCACTCAGGTATCGGAGCAGGTGAGCCGGGCACTGGCGTTGATGCTGGGGCTGGTGACAGTGGCCGCGCTGCTGGTGCTGCTGACCCAGACTCAGGCCAGCATGGCCCAGCGTCGGCGCGAGCTGTTGCTGATGCGTACCTTGGGCGCCAGCAGCGAACTACTGAAAAAGATGCTGCGCTGGGAGCTGGTGGCCAGTGGTGCGCTGGCGGGGCTCTGTGCCGCCATGGTGGTGGAGCTCTGCTCCTTTGGCCTGCAGTGGTGGTGGTTCGAGGGGCAGTGGCAGTTCCACTGGGCCATCTGGCTCGGCCTGCCGACGCTGGGGGCACTGCTGGTGACGCTGGCGGGGCAGGGGATGCAGCGCCAGCTGCTGGCTGGCACCCTGAGCGATCGGCTGCGAGGGCTGGGTCAGGGACTGTTGTAATCCCGCCAACGCGAGCCGATGCACACAAGGTGCAATAGCGCAGCCACCATAAACAAGCAGCCCGGCCATTGGCCGGGCTGCTTGCTATATGAGGTGCTGACGAGTGGACGCAGCGAGCGGGTGTGAGTTAGCGGGGCTCACGCAGCAGATTGGTGAGGGCGCTCGGCAGTTCGGGATAGCTGAAGTGAAAACCGGCCTGTTGCAGCCTTGCTGGTATCACCTTTTGTCCGGTCAGCAGCAGATCTGCCGCCTCACCCATCACCAGTTGCAACAGCGGCGCTGGGACGAAGAAGATGTGTGGACGGTGCAGCGTGGTGGCAAGGGTCTGGCTGAACTCCCGGTTGCTGACCGGATGGGGCGCAGTGCCGTTGAAAATGCCGCTGCACTCCTCGTGTTCCAGCAGGAAGAGCATTGCGCGCACCAGATCCTGCACATGGATCCAGCTCATCATCTGGCTGCCCGATCCCATGGGGCCGCCGAGTCCGAGTCGGTAAGGGGGGAGCATTTTGGGCAGGGCGCCGCCATCCATGCCAAGCACCAGCCCGATCCGCACGATACAGACCCGGGTTTGGCGGCTCTGGGCCTCCTGCGCCAGGGTTTCCCACTGCTGGCAGAGTTGGTGGGTAAACTCGTCGTTGGGAGAGCGGCACTGCTCATCGAGGGTTTCGGTGCCCTGTCTGCCATACCAGCCGATGGCGGAGGCGTTGATCAGCACCTTGGGCGGCGTGCTGGATAGCTTGATGAGATCCACCAGCTGCTCGGTCAACAGCCAGCGGCTATCGCAGAGCAGCTGTTTGCGCGACTCGCTCCAGCGTCCGGCGGCGATGGGTTCACCGGCCAGATTGATCACCGCGTCCACGTCATTGAGGTCATCAAGCCGGTCGAGGTTATCCAATACCTTGATATCGTGGCCCAGCAGGGAGTAAGCGCGGCTCCCCTGCCTGCTCAATACCACGACCTCGTGATTGACCTTGAGATGGGCAACCAGCTTGCGGCCGATAAAGCCGGTTCCTCCGGTAATAAGAATCTTCATCGCTGCATGCTCCTGCTGCCGTTTGCTCAACTTTAATGGTGTGGCTTCCCTTCAACAAGTGAGACGTGCTTCGGGAGTTTTCTGTTTGACGTTTGTTAACTCTATCCTCTTCTTACGACATATTGTTGAACAATAGTTTGAATTGATTGATTTTTGTTGGGTGGACATTTGTTGAACAATCGCTATTATGGCGACCCTTTTCGCCTGTCCACCGAGGCTGTCACCCATTATCCGAGCATCAAAGAGGCCGCCATGCCATTTCGTCGTTTGAAACTTCGCCAGCTTTACTCGAGGATTCTGTTGGCGCTGCTGATGGGGGGCGGGATCCTGCTGCTGGGGGTTGTTGCCGTTATCTGGCAGACGGTGACGGAGATAGAGCGTGATGCCGATTCACGGTTGCAGCATGCCCGTATGATGTTTGATCGCTCCATCGGCCATGCCCGGCAGGCGGCCATCAATGTGGAGGGGATGCTTGGTCACTCCTGCAAGGAGGCGGCACAACTGCTGCGCGAACAGGTGGCCACTGTGCCCGATGTCCGTTCCGCCAATCTGGCTGTCGGCAGCCACATCTACTGCACCTCGCTCTATGGTGACTACGATGGCCCCTTCAATCCCGACCGCTATGTGGATGGCAGGCTGCAACTGTTGCCTGGCAATGAGGTCACACCGGATCGCCCCTTGATCGTGCTGCGTCATGAAACGGACAAGGGGAGTGTGCTGATCGGTGTAGATGGCTACTACCTGCGCAATACCCTGGAGATCTCCAGCAAGAACTCCCCGATGGCTCTGGTTGTGGGGCAGAGAGCTCTGTTTGGCTCAGGTCAGGTCGGGGCGGCGCCCTCTCCGACAGAAGAGGGTTATATTGCCCTCGCTTCGGCCGATTTCCCCTACCAGGTCGTCACCCGGGTGACGGTGCATGACTACTGGAGTCACGCATGGCGATACTCCAGATATACCTTGTTCCTCTCTCCGCTGCTGGCGCTGCTGATTGGATTCGGCACCTTCAGGTTGATGGGGCGTAGCAGCTCACCAGCGGAGGAGCTCAAGCGGGCATTGATCGAAGAGGAGTTTATCCCCTATCTGCAGCCGGTGGTCTCCGGTGAGGATGAGCAGTGGCGTGGCTGTGAGGTGCTGATGCGCTGGCAGCATCCCAAGCAAGGGATGATCTCGCCGGATCGCTTTATTCCGCTGGCGGAAGATAGCGGGCTGATCGTGCCCATGACCAGCCTGTTGATGGCGCAGGTGCGCGACCACTTCTCCCCTTATGCCCGCAAGCTGCCGGCAAAGTTCCATTTTTGCTTCAATATCAGCGCCAGGCACTTTCAGGATCTCGACCTGTTGGCTGACTGCAAGGCGTTTCTTGACGCATTTAAAGACAATCCCGTTGATTTGGGGCTGGAGCTGACCGAGCGGGAGCTGCTGGTGGCCGATGAGACAACCGCCCGGATGTTTGCCGAATTGCGCAAACTGGGCGTGTTGATCTCTATCGATGATTTTGGCACCGGTCACTCCAGTCTCACCTATCTGCAACAGTTTCAGGTCGATGCACTCAAGATTGACCGGAGCTTTGTGGAGATGATCGGCACGGATGCACTCTCCAGCCATATCGTTGAAAACGTGATTGATCTGGCGAAGCGACTTGAATTGATCCTGATCGCGGAGGGGGTCGAGAAGCAGTCGCACGCGGACTACCTGCGGGCTAGGCACGTTGACTATCTGCAAGGGTATCGTTACAGCCGCCCCATTCCGATGAAGCAGTTTTGCAAGACCCTGTTTGGCTGAACGGTTGAATGGGGAGCATAAAAAACCAGCGATCGCTCGCTGGTTTTTTGTTAATACGGTTTGGCTTGGGCGTTCAGAGCATGCGCTGGAGGGCGCGGGCCAAGCGTTTGACCCCCTCCTCGATGGTCGCTTCATCGACGCAGGAGAAGCTCAGGCGCAGGGTGTTCTTGATCTCGGGGCGCACGTAGAAGGGGGCGCCGGGTACGAAAGCCACCTTCTCCTTGATCGCCTCGTCAAACAGCGCCATGGCACTGATGTGGGCTGGCAGGGTCAGCCAGAGGAACATGCCCCCTTCCGGTCGGGTGTAGCTGACACCGGGCGGGCAGTGACGGGCCAGCGCGGCCTCCATGGCGGCGCGCTGGCGGCCATAGACCTCCTTGATCTTCTCCAAGTGAGCGTCGAGGGAGTTGTCGGTCAGGAAGCGGTGCAGCACCTGCTGGCTGAAGGCATTGCTGTGCAGATCGGTCGCCTGCTTGGCGATGGTCACCTTCTTGCGCAGCCACTCCGGCATCACCATCCAGCCCAGACGGAAGGCGGGCACCACGGTTTTGGAAAACGAGCCGAGCAGCACGGTATTGTTTGGCGCCAGCTTGGCAATCGGGGGGAGATGCTCCCCTTCGAAGCGCAGCTCGCCGTAGGGATCATCTTCCACCATCAACAGCTCGTGGCGAACCAGTCGCTCGGCCAGTGCCTCGCGGTTGGCACGGCTATAGGAGACACCGCTCGGGTTTTGGAAGTTGGGCACGCCGTAGAGCAGTTTGGCATTGGAGCCGTTTGCCAGCAGCGCATCCAGCGCAGTCAGATCCAGCCCGGCTTCTTCGAGGGTGATCGGCTTGAAATTCGGTTGATAGACGGAAAAAGCCTGAATGGCGCCAAGGTAACCCGGCTCTTCGATGATGAGATCCTGAGCCTCGTCGATCAGCACCTTGCCCAGCAGATCCAGCGCCTGCTGGGAGCCGCTGGTGATCAGGATGTTGTCCGGATTGATCTGCATGCCGTGGCGGGTCAGATAGCGGTCGGCAATATACTGGCGCAGCGGGGCGAAGCCCTCGGTCGCCGCATATTGCAGAGCGGCAGCCCCTTGCTCGCGCAGCACATCCTGACAGGCCTGATCGATCGCCTTGACCGGAAACAGGTGGGGATTGGGCAAGCCACCGGCGAAGGAGATGATCTCCGGATTGGCGGCAACTTTGAGGATTTCACGGATAAAGGAAGGTTCAACCTTCTCGAAGCGCTGGGCAAAAAACGGCTGCATAGACAATTCTCTCGGCATGTGGGCGGTCGCTCCATTCGACCGCCAGGTTATCCGTTTGTATCAGATTTCAGAAATGAGGCAATGATTGTCACAAAAATCGCCAAAAAAGGGCTGGAACGACTCTACTGCGGATTATATTGGACGGTTAGTCGGTGTGGTGATGCCAGTGAGGGAGCTGGGAAGTGGATGGCCGGAATATTTGTTGCGCGAAACACTTGCGCCTTGGGCCTATCTTGGGATAATTCGCTCCCCTGTTTTCGCGGGTCGATGAAATGCCGAGCTGCGAGCGGTCCCGCTCGGGATCGAACACAAGATGTATTACCCGGATTGATGAAATAACGAGACCATTATGCCTGTGACCCAAGATGTATTTAACGAAGACGGCAAGTTCATGCGCAAGATCCGCAGCTTTGTCCGTCGCGAAGGCCGCCTGACCAAAGGGCAGGAGAAGGCCCTGGAAGAGCTTTGGCCGGTCATGGGCATCGATTTCGAGCCAAAGCAGCTCGATCTGGTCGCGCTGTTTGGCCGTGAAGCACCTGTGGTGCTGGAGATCGGCTTTGGCATGGGCGCCTCTCTGGTGGAGATGGCCAAGAATGCCCCCGAGAAGAACTTCATCGGCATCGAAGTGCACTCCCCGGGCGTGGGCGCCTGTCTGGGTACCGCTCAGGAAGCGGGCGTCACCAATCTGAAGGTGATCTGCCACGATGCGGTCGAGGTGCTGGAGCACATGATCCCGAACGGTTCACTCTCCTGCCTGCAGCTCTTCTTCCCGGATCCCTGGCACAAGAGCCGTCACCACAAGCGCCGCATCGTACAGCCTGCGTTTGCCCAGGATATTCGCCAGAAGCTGGCCATCGGTGGCGTGTTCCACATGGCGACCGATTGGGAAAACTATGCCGAGCACATGCTGGAAGTGATGAGCGCCGCCGAGGGTTACGAGAACACCTCTGCCACCGGCAACTGGGTGCCCCGTCCGGACTGGCGTCCGCTGACCAAATTTGAACAACGTGGCCACCGTCTCGGCCACGGGGTTTGGGATCTGATTTTCAAGCGTGTCAGCTAAGCTGGCACGTCAACACACCTAGCGTATCAACTAACTTGAGGAGCTATCATGGCCAATCGTAGCCGCCGCCTGCGCAAGAAACTGCGCGTCGATGAATTCCAGGAAATGGGTTTCGACATCAGTTTCAACTTCCCGGTCGGCACTGCCGAAGAGACCATCGATGCGGTAGTCGATGCGATGATCGATGAGGTTGTTGAACCCCGTAAACTGGCTTTTGCCGGCTCCGGTCACCTGGCCTGGGAAGGGATGATCTGCACCCAGCAACTGGGCAAGTGTACCGAAGAAGACCGCGCCGCCGTCAAATCCTGGCTGGAAGGCAAGGGGATGGAAGCCGTGGTCGTTACCGAGCTGTTCGACCTCTGGTACGGTGAACCGGCCTGATACAAGGCTGCCGCATCTGGCGCCTTGTTGTGGGTAACTGAAAAATCCCGCCGCTGGCGGGATTTTTGTCAGTGGGGATGGGATCTCCACCGCTGTTTTAGTCATGGAATCGCTTATTGCTTATGGTGTTGTCATCCGAATTACTGGCCAGCATCCTTGAAGAGGTGCGCCCGTTGCTGGGACAAGGCAAGGTGGCCGACTACATTCCGGCACTGGCTCAGGTACCGGCCGATCGGCTTGGTATTGCAGTCTGTACCGTCGAGGGGGAGCTGTTCACCGCCGGTGACGCTTTTGAACCCTTCTCCATCCAGAGTATCTCCAAGGCCCTGAGCCTGACCCTGGCACTCACTCTCTATCAGGAGGAGGAGATCTGGGCCCGTGTTGGCAAGGAGCCCTCCGGCCAGCCCTTCAACTCGCTGGTACAGCTCGAGTTCGAGCAGGGGATCCCCCGCAACCCCTTTATCAATGCCGGGGCGCTGGTAGTGAGCGATCTGCTGGAGACCCGCCTCACTGCGCCCCGTCAGCGTACCCTCGAGCTGGTGCGCCGCCTTTCCGGCAATCCGGCCATCATGGCGGATCAGGTGGTAGCCCGCTCCGAATATCAGCACTCTGCCCGCAACGCCGCCATCGCCTATCTGATGAAGGCCTATGGCAACTTCGAAAACGAAGTGGACAAGGTGCTGCAAAGCTACTTCAATGCCTGTGCCATTCGCATGAGCTGCGTCGATCTGGCGCGGGCATTCATCTATCTGGCCAACCGTGGTGTGCCACTGGGCGAGAGTGTACCGCTGCTGCCCGCCCGCACCACCAAGCAGGTCAACGCCCTGCTCGCCACCTGCGGCCTCTATGACGAGGCGGGCGATTTTGCCTATCGGGTCGGCATGCCGGGCAAATCGGGTGTCGGCGGCGGCATCATCGCCCTGATCCCGGGCGAGCTCTGTGTCTGTGTCTGGTCGCCCGAGCTCAACAAAGCCGGCAACTCGCTGGCGGGCACGGCGGCACTGGAGCTGCTGGCCGAGCGGCTGGGTCGCTCCATTTTTTAACCTTGTTCACTATGAATCGAGAAATCACCATGAAACGACATCTTCGCTTCCTGCAGGCCGCGCTGGCGACCTTACTGCTCTGGTGTGCCCTGCCCGCCGTGGCAGGGGAGTTGCCACCGCTCTCGCTGGCCGATGCCAAGGCCAAACAGGCTGTCATCCTGGATACCCGCGCCAGCTACTTCTATCAGGGGTGGCCGATGGAAGGGGAGAAGCAGGGCGGCCATGTGGCGGGCGCCGAGAACCTCTCTGCCGAGTGGAAATACAGCGATGAAGAGTGGCCAAAGGCGCTCGAGATCAAGGGACTGAAGGCCGATCGTCCGGTTGCCCTCTACGGTGCGTCCCGCGAAGTGGCCGAAGTGGCCCGTCTGCTGCGCAAGCAGGGGATCAAGCAGCTGTTCGAGTTGCAAGGCTGGCAAGCCGCACCGCGCGAGTCGCTGGCACGCTGGCAGCAGCTGGTCTATCCGCGCTGGTTGGCGGATCTGCAAGAGGGCAAGCCGGTTGCCGCGGCGCCCAAGGGTGACTGGAAGCTGTTTGAAGTGGATTGGGGTTCACCCAAGGCCTACCTCATCAGCCACATCCCGGGGGCCGGTTATATCGATACCAACAGCCTCGAAGAGGAGCCGCTGTGGAACAAAGTCTCTGACGAAGCGCTCAAGAAGCTGCTGCTGGATAACGGCATCCGTCACGACACCACCGTTATCCTCTATGGTCGCAACACCATGGCAGCTGCCCGTGCCGCGCACCTGATGATGTATGCGGGGGTGAAAGATGTACGCCTGCTGGACGGTGGTCTGGATGCCTGGTTTATCCAGCACCTGCGTACCGAAACCGGTCTGCCCAACAAATATGAGCCGGTGAAGGAGTTTGGCGTGGCCATTCCCGCTCACCCCGAGTACTACACCACGCTAAGTCAGGCGAAAGAGCTGCTCAAGCAGCCCGATAGCGCACTGGTCAGTGTGCGTACCTGGGACGAGTTTGTCGGCAACACCTCTGGCTACAGCTACATCAAGCCGAAGGGCGATATCCCGGGGGCCAAGTGGGGTCATGGTGGCGTCGATGCCAACAGCATGAGCGACTTCCACAACCCGGACGGCACCATGAAGCCGGCCCGCGAGATCCTCGCCATGTGGAAGCAGTGGAATATCGAGCCAACTCAGCAGGCGGCGTTCTACTGCGGTACCGGCTGGCGCGCCTCCGAGGCTTTCTTCTACGCCTGGCTGATGGACTGGAAACAGATCAGCGTCTACGACGGCGGTTGGTACGAGTGGAGTTCCGATCCCAAGAACCCGACCGTGACTGGTGAGCGCCAGCCTGCCAAGTCATGATTGCGTACTTGCTCTGAACAGAAGAGGCCGGACAGAGATGTCCGGCCTTTTTCATTGCGCTCGCCACCCGGCCAGATCACTAGGCTAAGTCGCTGATTATTGACGGCGATCCCGCTTTGCTCATCCCGTCATCCCGTGCCGTGCGATTGAACTAGGCTTCAAGAAACATCCTCGTGGTGAGGATGATCGCAGAAGAGGCCGCAATGAAAAAACTGATGATGATCCTGGTGTGTGCCCTGGGGCTGGTGGCATGCAGCTCCCAATACATCATGAGCACCAAGGATGGCAAGATGATCACCACAGAGAGCAAACCCAAGCTGGACGAGAGCACCGGCATGTATCGCTATTACGATCATGAAGGGCGCGAGGTGATGATCAAGAAAGATGACGTGACCCAAATCATGGAGCGCTAAGCGTTCTCTTGCCGCAAGGGTCGCTATCTGCGGCCCTTCTCATTTTTGCCGAAAAGTCGCGCTGTTTCTCTGTTTATCCCCGCACATTCGCAGCAAATTCAGCCGTGATACAGCTTCCGTTATGGTTTAACCCTTATCATCACACTCCATTTTTTATTGGAGGTGTTATGTCCCTGATGTCTATCTGGAATTCCCGTTTTTCCGCGCGCAGCTTGCTGGGTGGTGCCTTGCTGGTGGTGGCGTCAGCCAGCCATGCCGGTGACGATCAGTTCACGCTGGGGCGGACTATTTTGCTGGGAGCCGGTGATCATGGTGCGACAATTCCTTTGGTGGTTTGCCGTCAGACCAAATATATCAAGGTGAAGGCGGAGCGTGATTTGACCCTGGATCGGGTGGTGGTGACCTATGGTGGTGATCGTACCAAGACCATTCGTTTCGATCGGGAAATGAGCAGTGATAAAGAGACCGAGTGGAAATCACTGGGCTCGCGCCGTTGTGTGAAAAAAATCGAAGTGTACGGTAATTCAGAGCGCAGCAAAGCGGGCGTAAAAGTATTCGGCCGCAAATAATTGATGCGGTCTTTCTGCGCAGACAGATGAGTTAAAAATAATGGCGAGCCGTGGCTCGCCATTATTTTTTATGGCCGGGTTCGCTATTTTTTCGGCCGAAACGGCTTGATGACAGTTTCATCGCACTCGAGATACGGCCCTTCCATCAAATCGATACAGTAGGGGATGGCGGGGAAAACTGCATCCAGACATTCGCGGATTGATTTGGGCTTGCCCGGCAGATTGACGATCAGGGTATCGTCGCGCAGCCCGGCAGTCTGGCGCGAAAGAATGGCGGTCGGCACAAATTTGAGGGATTCGGCCCGCATCAGCTCGCCAAAGCCCGGCATCATGCGGTCACATACCGCCTCGGTCGCTTCCGGCGTGACATCCCGCTTGGCCGGACCGGTGCCGCCTGTGGTGACGATGAGACAGCACTGCTCCTCATCCGCCAGCCGGATCAGGGTCGCTTCAATCTGCTCCTGCTCATCGGGGATCACCTGATAGACAGGTTCCCACTCCGAGGTCAGATAGGCGTTCAGGGTGTCGATGATGGCCTTGCCGGAGAGGTCTTCATAGATGCCCGCGCTGGCGCGATCGCTGACGGTGACGATACCGATTTTTGCCTTGCTCATGGTCTGCTCTTGAATGTCCGATAAAAGTGGCAATTAAAATAACATAATCAGTGAGATATGTTAAACCGTCAGGAGATGACGCGGGTCGGTGAGGGAAGAATAAAGTGTCGAATGAAGCAAAATAAGGCCACCCGGATTTTTATTTGCAATAAAAAACAGAAAATCACAACCTAAAATGTATAAGTGTTTTATCTCGCCTGAATTAAAAACAATCGCTTGTTTCCAAACACAATTAAAATAGATAGACACCCTCGTAGTGACCATTGTCCGGTTTAGTCGCCAGTGGATGGATTGAACCCTTTTTCGCCGCATCGTATATACAGATTTATATGGCTGGGACGTGATGGTGTGGTACCGCAGTGTGTTGCCAGCAATAGTCGCCAAGGAGGGCATATGGAGTTGCCTGATTTTGACACCCTGAAGGAGTTGGCTGCGAGTGAGCCCTCCCGGCTGGATGCGATTCTGGAGCAGCAGATCGACCAGTTGATGGCCCGAGCGAGCCCTGATCAGCAGCGCCGTCTGCGCGGGTTGCAGTTCAAGATTGATGGTCAGCGCCGGCTGGCGAAAAACAATCTTGATAGCTGTATCCGGATTACCAACATGATGCGGGAATCTTTTTATTTGATGCGCAGCGAAATGAGCCAGTTCAGGGAAGAGGGGGACCCTCCGCCTGAAAGCGATGGCAGTGGTAAAATAATCCGTCTGGCGGACTATCAACGTCGCAAATAATCTGCAATAACCCCCTTGGTTGATATTTCAGCCAAATCGGTGAAGCCATAATAAAGGGAATTGCTGGCAACCTGATTGTTATGGTTTTTAATGTTAGTCGTAATGTATTTGTGATGTAACCTCTTTTCTCTTTCTTGTAATAACTAATTAGTCAGGTTGTGATAGGGGTGGATGAATAACAGTAAAAGTTAGGCTAATATGGCCGAAATTTTTATTGCTACGACTCGAAGGGATTATGAGAAGTATCACACCAAGACGGGTGTTGTCGCGGGAGCAACAGACAGAGATCACCCGCATTATCGTCAAGGTGGGTCAGATGTTGGCCCAGTTCGGGGCGGAGAGCCGGATCATCGAGCAGACCACGGTGCGGCTGGGGATGGCGCTGGGGCTGGAGAGTGTCGAAATGGCCATCTCTTCCAGTGCCATCGTGCTCACCAGTCTCTATCAGGGGGGTTGCGTCACCACTACCCGGCGGGTGCGCGAACATGGCATCAACATGCAGGTGGTGTGCGAGATCCAGCGGATCTGCATCATGGCGGAGAAAGAGCTGATCGGCGCCCGTGAAGTGCGTCAGCGCCTCGAGGCCATCGTCCCCTTTCACTATCACCCCTGGTTGGTGGTCCCCATGGTGGGGCTTTCCTGTGGTGCCTTTAGCCTGCTGTTTGGCGGTGACTGGCCCATCTTCCTGGTGACCTGTTTCTCGTCTGCCGTGGCGATGCGGGTGCGCCAGCTGATGGCCCGCCATCACCATAGCCCGCTCATCAACTTTGCCGCCACCGGCTTTATCGCTACCTTGCTCTCCTCCAGCGCCACCTTCTTTAACTGGGGTGACCAGCCCTATCTCGCCATGGCGGCCAGCGTGCTGCTGCTGGTGCCGGGCTTTCCGCTGATCAATGCGGTCTCAGACATGGTGAAGGGCTACTTCAACATGGGGCTGGCCCGCTGGGGGACCGCGACCCTGCTGACCATCAGCGCCGCCATAGGTATCATTTTGGCCATGTCGGTCACGGGGATCTGGGGGTGGAAAGTATGATGGATTTGCTCTGGCTACTGGCCAAGGATGCCTTCTGGTCCTCCATTCCGGCGGTGGGGTTTGCCATGCTGTTCAACGTGCCGCCACGGATGCTGAAATATTGCGCCATGGGCGGCGCGCTGGCCCACAGCCTGCGTACCCTGCTGATCCACTATGGTATGCCCATCGAGTGGGCGACGTTGGCGGCGGCGACCACGGTCGGCTTTGTCTGCGTCTACTGGTCGCGCCGTCTGCTGGCGCCGCGTCCGGTGTTCAGCGTTGCTTCCATCATTCCGATGATCCCGGGCAGTTATGCGTTCAAGACCATGATTGCGGTGGTAGAGCTCAACATCAACGGCGTGACTATGGAGTTGATCCAGAGTGCGGTGGAGAACGGCCTCAAGGCGCTGTTTATCGTCGGTGCCCTCAGTTTCGGTTTGGCGATCCCCTCTCTGGTCGTGTACCGTAACCGCCCCATAATCTGACAGACGGTGAGAGGCCCCATGAAGATTTCCATGATTGCCGCCATGGCCCACGACAGGGTGATCGGCAAGGACAACCAGATGCCCTGGCATCTGCCTGCCGATCTGGCTCACTTCAAGCGTGTCACCCTCGGTAAACCGGTATTGATGGGGCGCAAAACCTTCGAATCCATCGGTCGACCGCTACCCGGACGGCGCAATTTGGTGATCAGCCGCAATCCCGATTATCAGGCTGAGGGCATTGAGGTGGTGGGCTCCGTCGAGGCGGCGCTGGCGCTGTTGGCAGGCAGCTCGGTGGAGGAGTTGATGGTGATCGGTGGTGGTCATCTCTATGCCGAGATGTTGCCGAGCGCGGATTGCCTCTATCTGACGCAAATCGATCTGGCGGTGGAGGGAGATACCCGTTTCCCCGCTTTTGACGATGCCCACTGGCAACGCGTTGATTGCGAGAGCCACCCTGCCGATGAAAAGAACCCGCACCCTTATAGCTTCGAGACCTGGCAGCGCCGCTGACGGACGAATGCTAATGGGCAAATAACAACAAGGGCATCTTCGGATGCCCTTGTTGTTCTGTTGGGGTTTCAAGACGAGATTAGATGCCTGAGCCGTCGTTCTCGCCATTTTCCTCGTGCAAACCGCACTCGCGCTTGAGTCCGAAGAAGCGGGTCTGCTCCTCGCTCATGCCCGGTTCCCACTTGGCGGTGGTGTGGACATCGCCCACCGAGAGATAACCTTGCTCCCACAGCGGGTGGTAGGGGAGGTCGAACTCCTTGAAGTAGTAGAAGACGTCCTTGTTGCTCCAGTCGATCACCGGCAGGAACTTGAAGCGGCCGCGCTGGATGCCCAGCACCGGCAGCTTGCCACGGCTGCCGGACTGCTCCCGGCGCAGGCCGGAGAACCAGGTCTGGGCCCCCAGCTCACGCAGGGCGCGGTCCATCGGCTCCACCTTGTTGAGCTGGTTGTAGCGGGTGATCCCCTCCACCCCCTGCTCCCACAAGAGACCAAATCGCGCCTCCTGCCAGGCCGGTGACAACTCGGCCCGATAGATCTTCAGGTTGAGCGCGAGGTGCTCGGTCAGCTCGTCGATGAAACGGTAGGTCTCCGGGAAGAGATAACCGGTATCGGTCAGTACTACCGGCACGTCGGCCCGCTCGCGGCTTACCAGATGGAGCATCAGCGCCGCCTGAATGCCGAAGCTGGATGAGAGCACATGCTCCCCCGGCAGATTGGCCAAGGCCCAGCGCACCCGCTCGGGGGCACTCATGGTATCCAGCTCCCGGTTGAGGGGCGCCAGCGCCTCGGTCTGCTCCTCACGGCCGAGGGCCAGCAGCGCCTGCAGGTCAAGGCGGCCATCTTCAGTGACATTAAGCGGCATAGAAGTCCCTCGCAGAATCGATAACGGGTGCAATTACCCCAACCCGGATCACGAAGTCGCCGAAGCACTCACCCTGATTGCGCTCGCTGGCCCAGCGGCCGATCAACGTGTCCAGTTCGGCCAAAATCTGCGGCTCTGTGATGTTCTCCTGATAGAGGCGCGGAATGCGAGTGCCCTCCAGATTGCCCCCAAGATGGAGGTTGTAGCGGCCGGGCGCCTTGCCCACCAGACCCACTTCCGCCAGCATGGCGCGGCCGCAGCCGTTGGGGCAACCGGTGACCCGGAAGATGATGGCGTCATCCGCCAGGCCGTGCTTGGCCAGCAGCCCTTCGATGTCGGTGACAAAGGCGGGCAGCATGCGCTCAGCCTCGGCCATCGCCAGCGGGCAGGTGGGCAGTGCCACACAAGCCATGGACTGCTTGCGTTGCTCGCTTACGCCGTCATCCAACAGGCCGTATTGGCGCGCCAGCCCTTCGATGCGGGCCTTCTCGCTGGCAGGCACCCCTGCGATGATCAGGTTCTGGTTGGCGGTCAGGCGAAAATCCCCCTGATGCACCTTGGCGATCTCCAGCATGCCGGTTTTGAGCGGCTTGCCCGGGAAGTCCAGCAGGCGGCCATTCTCGATAAACAGGGTGAGGTGGTGCTTGCCGTCGATCCCCTCGACCCAACCGAAGCGATCGCCCCGGCTGGTGAACTCATAGGGACGAACCGGCCCGAACTGGATGCCGGCGCGGCTCTCCACCTCGGCCTTGAAGGCTTCGACGCCAACGCGCTCCAGGGTGTACTTGGTCTTGGCGTTCTTGCGGTTGACCCGGTTGCCCCAGTCGCGCTGGGTGCTGACCACGGCGGCCGCCACCTCCAGCACGTGGGAGAGCGGAATAAAGCCAAAATCGCTCGCCTTGCGCGGGTAGGTGCTGGTGTCGCCGTGGGTCATGGCCAGCCCGCCGCCCACCAGCACGTTGAAGCCTACCAGCTTGCCGTGTTCGGCAATCGCTACGAAGTTGAGATCGTTGGCGTGGATATCCACGTCGTTATGAGGCGGGATCACCACAGTGGTCTTGAATTTGCGCGGCAGGTAGTTGGAACCCAGGATCGGCTCCTCATCCTGCCCCAGTTTTTCACCGTCCAGCCAGATCTCCACGTAGGCGCGGGTCTTGGGTAGCAGGTGTTCGGATATCTTCTTGGCCCACTCGTAGGCCTCCTGATGCAGCTCGGACTCCACCGGGTTGCTGGTGCAGAGCACGTTGCGGTTCACATCGCCGGCGGTGGCGATGGAATCGATGCCGGTGCTGTTGAGGGTCTGGTGCATCAGCTTGATGTCGCGCTTCAATACCCCGTGGAACTGGAAGGTCTGACGGGTGGTCAGGCGGATGCTGCCGTAGAGGCTGTGCTCTTCGGCGAACTTGTCGATGATCTGCCACTGGGCCGGGGTGATGATCCCACCCGGCAGGCGGGCACGCAGCATGACGTTGTGCAGCGGCTCCAGCTTCTGGGCAGCGCGCTCCGGGCGGATGTCGCGGTCATCCTGCTGGTACATGCCGTGAAAGCGGATCAGCTGGAAGTTGTCGCCGTTGAAGCCGCCGGTGAGCGGATCCTGCAGATCTTGCTCAATGGTGCCACGCAGGAAGTTACTCTCGCGCTTGAGGCGCTCGTTGTCGGCCAGCGGCCCTTCGACCGGTCCCGCTTTTGGGTGAGAAAGAGGTTGTTTGCTCATCAATAGACATCCCTTTGATAACGTTTGGCACGACGCAATTCGCTCAAATACTCTTCTGCTTCCTCACGGCTCTTGTGACCGTGTTCGGCAATCACATCCAGCAGGGCCTCCTGTACATCCTTGGCCATCTTGTTGGCGTCACCACACACATAGAAGTGAGCGCCTGCTTCCAGCCACTGGTAGAGCTCAAGCCCTGCCTCGCGCAGGCGGTCCTGCACATAGATCTTGTTGGCCTGATCCCGGCTGAAGGCTAGCGAGATCTTCGACAGCAGCCCCGATTTCACATAACGCTGCCACTCCACCTGATAGAGGAAATCCTGGGTAAAGTGGGGGTTGCCGAAGAAGAGCCAGTTCTTGCCTTCCGCGCCCTGAGCTTCCCGCTCCTGCATAAAGGCGCGGAACGGGGCGATGCCGGTTCCCGGGCCCACCATGATGACGGGGGTATCGGGGTTTTGCGGCAAGCGGAAGTTGTCGTTGTGCTCGACAAACACCCGCACCTCACCATCCTCAATGAGCCGATCCGCCAGATAGGAGGAGGCGGCGCCAGAGCGCACAGTGCCATCTTCCTGCGGGTAACGCACCACGCCGACGGTCAGGTGTACCTCCTCTTCCACTTCGCTCTGGGCGGAGGCGATGGAGTAGAGGCGCGGGGTGAGGGGTCGCAGCAGGCTGGCCAGCTGCTCGGCCGTGAGCGCGGTCGGGAAGCGTTTCAGTACATCCACCACTTGGGCAGAGGCGACCAGTGCATTGACCTGGGCCTTGTCGCCAGCCAAGTCTTTCAGCGCTGCGTTCTCCGATATGTCAGCGAGTCCTGTGATAAAGCCGCCGTGCAGCCGGGTCAGTTCGAAGTGACCGGTCAGTGCGGTACGCAAGGTGCCGTGGGCTGTGGCTTCATCACCAGAGAGGCCGGTCAGGGCCAGCACTTCCCCCACCAGGTCGGCGTCATTGTCGAACCAGACACCGAGGGCATCCCCCGGCTGATAGGTGAGGCCGGAGTCGGCCAGATTGATCTCGATATGGCGGATATCCTTGGTGGAATCCCGGCCGGTGATCTTCTGATTGACCGACAGGCGGGCAGGGAAGGGGTTCTCCTTGCTGTACTGGCTGTGGCCAACCGCCTGCTGCACCGCGCTGGTCACGCTGCTGCTGGCCGCTCCGGTAGAGAGGGTCGTGGCAATGGCGTTGAGCGCTTGTTCGCCCCACGACTTGGCTGAATCCTGATAGTCCACATCGAGGTTGGCGAGTTCATAAATGCGCTCGGCTCCAGCGGTGGCGAGGAAGTTGTCAAAATCTTTGCCGGTCTGGCAGAAAAATTCGTAGGAGCTGTCACCCAGCCCCAGCACCGCGAACTTGAGGCCGTCCAGCTTGCCAATCTTGCCTTTTTTAAGCTGCTCGAACAGATCGACGGCGCTCTCCGGCGGTTCACCCTCCCCGTAAGTGCTCACTACCATCAGCAGATGGCTCTCTTTCTTGAGCTGCTTGGGTTTGTAGTCGGCCATCGACGCTAGGGTGACCGGTAGACCGCGGGCCTCGGCCTGCGCCTTGATGGCACTGGCGACCCCTTTGGCGTTGCCGGTCTGGGAGCCGTAGAGAATGGTCAGGCTGCCGCTGGGCGCAGCCACGGCGGCGCTGGCTGCAACGCTCTGCTGACCGGTCTGGGAGAGGCCGTAGAGATATCCGCTCACCCAGGCCAGTTGCTGGGTATTGAGGGTCGAGAGTACCTGACCCAACTGACGTTGCTGCTCGTCAGAGAGGGGGGAGAGGTTGAATGGGGAATCCTTCAATTGCATCACACGCGTCTTCCATGGTCTGATTTTTGGCCAGATTAAAGGGCGTGTTGGCTAACAACAAAGAATAAAAATATCTTCTTTATTCCATTATTGAATTTTGAAAGTGATTTTGCGGTATAGGAGATAGAAAAACGCCCCGCAGTTGCGGGGCGTGTTTATTGGCTATCACGCTCGGGATTGACCCAAGGGATTTAGCTGACTTCTGTGGGCCTTATTTCTGCGGACGCAGGGCCGGGAACAGAATGACGTCACGGATGGTGTGGCTGTTGGTGAACAGCATCACCAGACGGTCGATACCGATACCCTGACCGGCAGTCGGCGGCAGGCCGTGCTCCAGCGCGGTGACGAAGTCAGCGTCGTAGAACATGGCTTCGTCGTCGCCAGCTTCTTTCTGATCAACCTGATCCTGGAAGCGCTTGGCCTGGTCTTCTGCATCGTTCAGCTCGGAGAAGCCGTTGGCCAGCTCGCGGCCACCGATGAAGAATTCGAAGCGGTCGGTTACGTCCGGGTTCACGTCGTTGCGGCGAGCCAACGGAGAAACGGCGGCCGGGTACTCGGTGATGAAGGTCGGTTGCAGCAGCATGTGCTCCACGGTCTCTTCGAAGATCGCGGTGATCACGTGGCCCAATTCCCATCCCTTCATCAGCTCGATGTGCAGACGCTTGGCAACGGCCTTGGCGCTCTCGAGGGTAGCCAGATCATCCAAGGTCACATCCGGATTGAACTTCAGGATGGACTCGACCATGGTGAGGCGCTGGAACGGCTGACCGAAATCGATGGTCAGACCCTCTTCGCCCTCTTTGGCGTAACGGATCTTGGTGTCGCCCAGAATGTCCTGCGCCAGGGTACGCAGCAGCTCTTCGGTCAGGTCCATCAGATCGATGTAGTCGGCGTAGGCCATGTAGAACTCGATCATGGTGAACTCGGGGTTGTGACGAACCGAGATACCTTCGTTACGGAAGTTGCGGTTGATCTCGTAGACACGCTCGAAACCACCGACCACCAGACGCTTCAGATAGAGCTCCGGAGCGATACGCAGGTACATGTCGATGTCCAGCGCATTGTGGTGAGTGACGAACGGACGTGCGGATGCACCACCCGGAATGACTTGCATCATCGGGGTTTCCACTTCCATGAAGCGCTTTTCGTTGAAGAACTTGCGGATACCGGCAACCACCTGGGTGCGGATCATGAAGGTCTTGCGGGACTCTTCGTTGGCGATCAGATCCAGGTAGCGCTGGCGGCAGCGAGCTTCCTGGTCGGTCAGGCCTTTGTGCTTCTCGGGCAGCGGACGCAGCGCCTTGGTCAGCAGGCGGATATCGGAAACGTGAACGGAGAGCTCACCGGTCTGGGTCTTGAACAGGGTACCTTCGACACCCACGATGTCGCCCAGATCCCACTTCTTGAACTGCTCGTTGTAGAAACCTTCCGGCAGGTCGTCACGGGTGACGTAGACCTGGATCTTGCCGGCCATGTCCTGCAGGGTGGCGAAAGAAGCCTTGCCCATGATCCGGCGGGTCATGATGCGACCGGCAATCTTCACCCGTTTACCCAGGCTCGTCAGCTCCTCGGCGCTTTTGTCGTCGAACTCTGCGTGCAGATCGCCAGAGAGGCTGTCGCGACGGAAGTCGTTGGGGAAAGGATTACCCTGGGCGCGCAGGGCGGCCAGCTTGGAACGACGCTCGGTCATCTCGTTGTTGAGTTCGAGAGTTTGGTCGACTTCCGGAGTGATGGTTTGTTCAGACATGGTGATTCCTGCTTGTTTACAGACCTGATTTCAGGCTGGCTTCGATAAACTTGTCCAAGTCACCGTCGAGCACCGATTGGGTATTACGGGTTTCGACGCCGGTGCGCAGATCCTTGATACGGGAGTCATCCAGCACATAGGAACGGATCTGGCTGCCCCAACCGATATCAGACTTGGTCTCTTCCAGGGCTTGTTTCTCAGCGTTCTGCTTCTGAATTTCCAGCTCGTAGAGCTTGGCTTTCAGCTGCTTCATACACTGGTCTTTGTTTTTGTGCTGGGAACGGTCGTTCTGGCACTGTACCACGACACCGGTCGGAACGTGGGTAATACGCACCGCGGATTCGGTTCGGTTAACGTGCTGACCACCGGCACCAGAGGCGCGGTAGACGTCGATCCGCAGATCCGCCGGATTGATCTCGATATCGATATCGTCGTCGATCTCGGGGTAGACGAACACAGAACAGAAGGAGGTGTGACGACGGCCACCGGAATCGAACGGGGACTTGCGAACCAGACGGTGTACGCCGGTTTCGGTACGCAGCCAGCCGAACGCATATTCGCCGGTGAACTTGATGGTGGCGGATTTGATACCAGCCACGTCGCCTTCGGAGCATTCAATCAGCTCGGGCTTGTAGCCGTGGGCATCGCCCCAGCGCAGGTACATGCGCAGTACCATGTTGGCCCAATCCTGTGCTTCGGTACCACCGGAGCCGGACTGGATGTCAATATAGCAGTCGGAGCCGTCGTGCTGACCGGAGAACATGCGGCGGAATTCGAGATCCACCAGCTTGGCTTCCAGCTGTTCGGATTCGGCGATGGCTTCGTTGAAGGTCTCTTCGTCTTCCCCTTCCACGGCCAAGCTCACCAGCATCTCGACGTCATCCACGCCTTGGGTCAGGGTGTCGATGGTGCCGACCACGTTTTCCAGCGCGACGCGCTCTTTGCCCAGCGCCTGTGCGCGCTCGGGCTCATTCCATACGTCCGGCTGTTCCAGCTCGGCGTTGACCTCTTCTAGACGCTCTTTCTTGGCGTCATAGTCAAAGGTACCCCCTAAGAAGCTCGGTCCGCTCAGACAGCTCCTTAAGTTTATTTAATACGGGATTAACTTCGAACATCGTGAAAACTCTCAGGGTCGATGTGATTTAAAAACGGGATATTCTAGCCAATTGTGGAAGGAATAAACAGGGTTGCCTTGGCTTGTGCGGCTCATGCCGTCAATTTCTGGTGCACTTTTCTCCACCTCGGTAGAAAATATCGCCCGCAGACCCATTTTCAGGTTCAGTTTTGGCCATTCGGGTCGCTAATGACTACGTGTAGTGTTGTGCAATTTAGGGAAAAACCCGCTCCTCACCTCAATAAGAAGAACACATGATGAAAAACCTGTCACTCAAGCAGAAGATACTGTTGTCAGTGGTGATCGCCCTTTCGTTGGTGATTTTGTTGCTCTCCTGGCAGAGCTATAGCAGCCAGAAGTCCCTGTTGCTGCAAGGCAGCCAGGAGCAGTTGCAACGGCTGGGTACCCAGCAGGCCGAGCGTGTCAGCGACTGGCTCGCCGCCCGTCGCGACGTGATCCAGGCGCTCGGCAACAAGGCCGGTGCCGAACCCCTCAATGCCTTGCAACAGGCACAAGTTTCCGGCCGTTTCCAGCTCACCTATTTCGGTGAGAGCAGCGGCAAGATGAATGACTCCGATCCCTCCATCAACCGCGATGGCTACGACCCGCGCTCCCGTGGCTGGTATCAGGAGGCGATGAGCAAAGGTGGCCTGATTGTCACCAAACCCTATCTCGACGTGGCTTACAACATCATGGTGGTGACCCTGGCCCAGCCGGTTTCTGGCGGGGTAGTCGGTGGTGACCTCTCCATCGCTTCGCTGGTGGAAGACGTGACCAAGATGCAGCTGCCTGCCGACGGTTTCGCCATCATGATGCACAAGGATGGCACCATCATCGCCTACAAGGATGCCGCCAAGGCGATGAAACCGGCCAGCGAGATCGACAACGATCTGACCAATGCGCTGATCGAGCAGAGCAAGTCGAGCAAGGATTTGGTACCAGCTTATTTTGACAGCGAAGGTCGCGACAAGCTGCTGTGGGCGGCTGATATCCCTGACACGGATTGGGAGCTGGTGCTGGTGCTGGACAAGGCCGCGCTGGAAGCGCCGCTCTCCTCCCTGCTGATGACCCAGCTGGGGATGGCGTTGCTGGTGCTGGTGGGCAGCATCCTCGCTATCTCCTGGCTGGTCAGCATGCTGCTTGGCCCGCTAACCAAGGTCTCCCAGGCACTGGCCCGCATTGCCGATGGTAACGGCGATCTGACCCAGCGCATCAAGATCGACGCCAACGACGAAGTGGGCCAACTGGCCAACAGCTTCAACCGTTTCGTCGGCAGCCAGCATCAGCTGATCGGTAATATCCGTCAGCTGGCCAACGAGTTGAACGCCGATGCCGAGCGCAGTCTGGTGACCAACCAGGCCGCGGTGGACGAGCTGCAGCGTCAGCAGCAGGAGGTGACCATGGTCGCCACTGCGGTCACCGAGATGGCGAGCGCCACCATGGAGATCGCCGGCAACGCCGAGAACACCGCCGCCGCTGCCCAGCAATCTGCCCAGAGCAGTGAGCAGGGCAAGATGCTGGTCAACAAGACCCGCCAGTCCATCAATGGTCTGGCCGAAGAGGTAGGGCAGGCGACCGAGGTGATCGGCGAGCTGAGCCGCCACGCGCAGGCGATCACCAGCATCCTCTCCACCATTCAGGGGATTGCCGAGCAGACCAACCTGCTGGCACTGAACGCAGCCATCGAAGCGGCTCGCGCCGGTGAGCAGGGTCGTGGTTTTGCGGTGGTCGCTGACGAGGTGCGGGTGCTGTCGCGCCGTACCCAGGACTCCACCCAGCAGATCCAGTCCACCATCGAGACCCTGCAACAGACCACTGCCCGTGCGGTGAGCCTGATGCAGACCAGTCAGGGGCTGGCGGACAACAGCGTGCAGGATGCGGATCAGGCGGTACGCGCGTTGGAAGAGATCACCAGCGCCATCTCCCTCATCTCCGACATGGCGGGCCAGATCGCCACCGCCGCCGAGGAGCAGACCCAGGTGACCGGCGAAATCACCCAGAACACCACCGCCATCAAGGATGTGAGTGACGAGATCACCGCATCTGCCATGCGCGATCTGGATCAGGCCCACAGCCTTAAAGGGCGTGCCGCTGACCTTAACCAGCAGGTGTCGACCTTTATCCTGTAAGGTGCACGTCCCGGTCTGTTCCGGCTGAGATAAACAAGCCCCGCTCTCTGTCGAGTGCGGGGCTTTTTGTTGTTCGGGGGATTCCGGGTAGTTCGGGTTGCTCACGGGTCACCCAGGTGGCGGATACGAGCCCCGGCTCTGCCTGCGTCAGCTGGCGAGTCGATAACAAACAAAGAGCCCACCGAAAGGTGGGCTCTGATCATATACGTCTGACGGAAAGGGAATTACAGGAATGGCATCGCCATAAACAGCTTGATCACCATGGTGTTGATGATGTCGATAAAGAAGGCGCCCACCATGGGCACCACCAGAAACGCCAGGTGGGAGGGTCCGAAGCGCTGGGTAATGGCTTGCATGTTGGCGATGGCTGTCGGGGTGGCCCCCAGGCCAAAGCCACAGTGACCCGCCGCCAGCACGGCTGCATCGTAATTTTTGCCCATCACCCGGAAGGTGACGAAGATGGCGTAGAGCGCCATCGCCACTGTCTGGGCGGCCAGCAGGATGAAGATGGGCAGTGCCAGGCTGGCCAGATCCCACAGTTTCAGGCTCATCAGTGCCATAGCGAGGAACAGCGACAGGCTGACGTTGCCCAGCAGGGAGACCTCGCGATCGCTCACCTCATGCCAGTTCAGCAGGGTCAGGACGTTGCGCAGCAGCACGCCGACAAACAGCACGCAGACAAAGATCGGCAGCTCGAAGGCGCCCCCTTTGAGCGAGGCGGAGAGCAGCTCGCCGCCCTTGAGGCTGATGGCGATCAGTGCCAGCGTTTCGATAACGCTGAAAGTGGTGAGGGGGCGCTCCATGTCGGGCATTTCGAAGCCCTGGGGGGCCTCATCCTGATTGTGCTCCTCACCGGGCACCTGCACTTTCTTCACCAGATAGCGAGCCACCGGGCCGCCGATCAGGCCGCCCAGCACCAGACCGAAGGTGGCACAGGCGATGGCGAGTTCGGCGGCGGATTGCACCCCGTATTTCTCGGAGAAGGTGGCACTCCAGGCCGCCCCGGTGCCGTGGCCGCCGGAGAGAGTGATGGAGCCGGCCAGCAGCCCCATGTGGGGATCCAGACCGAGCAGGGTCGCCAGACCGACACCCAGACTGTTCTGCACCAGCAGCAGGCCGGTGACCACCATCAGGAAGGTAACCACCGCCTTGCCGCCGCGTTTCAGGCTGGCGAGATCGGCGGAGAGACCGATGGAGGCGAAGAAGGCCAACATCAGCGGGGTTTGCAGGCTGGTATCAAATTGCAGCTCCATCTGCAGGGTGGAGCGCAGCAGCAGCAGTACCAGCGCGACCACCAGGCCGCCGGCTACCGGTTTGGGGATGTTGAAGGTACGCAGCAGCCCGACTCGGGTAACCAACACCCGGCCAAGCAGCAATACCAGAGTGGCAGCGACCAGCGTTGCGTAGGAATCAAGTTGTAACATTCAGTACTCCCATGTTGATTGGCTGTGTCTTTCATAGCAAAAGACTTACAGATTCAGCCGGGATGAAAACAGTGTGGCTTATGTGCCAGCAAAGAAGGGGAAACATCTCCCCGCCCCAGGAAAGATGGGGCTTGTGCGGGCCTGAAATGCTCAGGCATCCAGATGAGATTTTAGTAAAATCCGGCGGATTGTAGCAAAAAGCATCGTTTAATTCCATCTTTGTCGTATTAATGCTCGTTTTAGTGGTTTATTGTGACATTTAACACTATGTGGGTAGAGGGCAGAAAAGCCGAAAAGGGTGCATGGAACGGCTGTCATTTGGGGCGCCAGTCTCTATAATTCGCCGGTTTCCGCTGCATGCAGAGGCTCTGGCGGGCGTTGACATTGTGGTTCACCCCGACATGGTTCATGTTTTGGCGGTGTTCACTTCATCAAGAGGAGAGGGTGTGAAGAAGTCTATCTACATTGCCTACACAGGCGGCACCATTGGGATGCAGCGTTCCGACCACGGTTATGTACCGATGGCGGGCTTTATGGAAGACTGTCTGGCCCGGATGCCCGAGTTCCACCGCCCCGAGATGCCGGATTACCATATCCACGAATATGCGCCCCTCATCGACTCCTCCGACATGACCCCGGCGGATTGGCAGCGTATCGCCGAGGACATTCGAGACAACTACGAGAAATACGATGGCTTCGTGATCCTGCATGGCACCGACACCATGTCGTTCACCGCCTCGGCGCTCTCTTTCATGCTGGAAGATCTGCACAAGCCGGTCATCATCACCGGTTCCCAGATCCCGCTGGCCGAGTTGCGCTCCGACGGTCAGCAGAACCTGCTCAACGCCCTCTATATCGCGGCCAACTACCCGATCCACGAGGTGACGCTGTTCTTCAACAACCAGCTCTATCGCGGCAACCGCAGCAAGAAGGTGCACGCCGACGGCTTCCACGCCTTCGATTCGCCCAACTATCCGCCGCTGCTCAATGCCGGGATCGCCATCTCGCTGGAGGCGGGCGAGCTGGGCGTGCCGTCCGAGCGGCCGCTGGTGCTGCATGACATCACCCCCCAGCCGATCGGCGTGGTGACCCTCTATCCGGGGATCTCCAGCGAGGTGATCGCCAATATCCTGCAACAGCCGGTGAAGGCGCTGATCCTGCTCTCGTTCGGGGTCGGCAATGCGCCGCAGAACCCGGCCATGCTGGCACTGCTCTCCGAGGCCTCGGCCCGTGGCGTCATCATCGTCAACCTGAGCCAGTGCCTGCACGGCAAGGTCAATATGGGGGGTTATGCCACCGGCAACGCCCTGTCGCGGGCCGGGGTGATCTCGGGCTTTGACATGACCGCCGAAGCGGCGCTCACCAAGCTGCACTTCCTGCTGAGTCAGGACTTGCCATCCCACCGCATTCGCGAGTTGATGCAGCAGTCCCTGCGTGGGGAGCTGACTCCCTGATAACCCTCGCGGTAGGGTGCAATAAGCGCAGCGCATTGCACCGGTGACGAGGGGTGATAAGTTAGGAAAAAAGAGGGGAGCCATTATGGCTCCCCTCTCTGTTGTGGCCGCAGCGGGCGGCCTGCCGGGTAAGACTCAGTGGTTGAGGTCGACCCGCACTATCTCTTCCTCGTCGCGATACTGACGCTTTAGCTCGCTCTTGCTCTTCATCACGATCTCGCCGTCACGGCCGATGTTCATGTGCTCCGGGTTGTCGAGATGCATCGCCTGCCAGGCCATCACGGCTTGCAGGGAGGTGGCCTTCTGCTCGTCGGTGAGGGGCTTGCCATCGGGCCACTTGCCAAGCTCGACTGCGGTCTTGAGCCGCTCGTACACCTCTTCGGGCATCTGCCTGATTGCTTGTAAAAACTCACCCTGTTGAAACGACATCCGGCCTTCTCCTTGAACTATTGAGCCATAAACTTCGGGGTCAGCCCGGCAGCTCCTGGCGGGCTATGCCGGTAGATCCTGGCGGACTACGCCAGCCATCTGCTCCATCACCCGCACTACCTGACAACTGTACCCGAATTCGTTGTCATACCATACGTAGAGCACGCAGTGATCCCCCTCGGCGATGGTCGCCTGGGAGTCGACGATGCCCGCATAACGGGAACCCACCATATCGGAGGAGACCAGCTCAGTGCTGGCGCTGAAGTCGATCTGGCGATGGAGGGCCGAGCTTAGCGCCATCTGCTGCAGATAGGCGTTGAGGCTCTCCCGATCGGTGGCCTGCTCCAGCGACAGATTGATAATCGCCAGCGAGACGTTGGGGGTCGGCACCCGGATGGCGTTGCCGGTCAGCTTGCCCTTGAGCTCGGGCAGCGCCTTGGCCACCGCCTTGGCGGCGCCGGTGCTGGTCATCACCATGTTGAGGGCGGCGCTGCGACCGCGGCGCTCCCCCTTGTGATAGTTGTCGATGAGGTTCTGATCGTTGGTGTAGGAGTGGACCGTCTCCACGTGGCCGTGGCGGATGCCGTACTGCTCCTGCATCACCTTGAGCACCGGAGTGATGGCATTGGTGGTACAGGAGGCGGCGGAGATGATCCTGTCACCCGGGCCTATCACCTCATGGTTGACCCCGAACACCACGTTCTTCATCTCGCCCTTGCCGGGGGCGGTCAGCAGCACCTTGCCAGCACCGCGCGCCTTCAGGTGCTCGGAGAGAGCAGCTTCATCACGCCAGACGCCGGTGTTGTCGACGATCAGCGCATCGTGAATGCCGTAGGCGGTGTAGTCGATGTCGGCCGGGCTATTGGCGTAGATCACCTGAATGAAGGTGCCGTTGGCGATGATGGCGCTGCGCTCCACATCCACCTCGATGGAGCCATTGAAGGGACCGTGCACCGAGTCGCGGCGCAGCAGGCTGGCGCGTTTCTCCAGATCCCCGTCGCGACCACCGCGTACCACGATGGCGCGCAGACGCAGCGGATTGGCAGCGCCGGTGCGCTCGATCAGCAGGCGGGCCAGCAGGCGGCCGATGCGGCCAAAGCCGTAGAGCACCACGTCGGTCGGCTGCGGCATCTGGCTGCGGCCAAGGGCCGGAGCCAGTCGCGCTTGCAGATAGTCCTCGATCCCCGCCTCATCCTGATGATCCTGCCAGTAACCAACCGCCAGCTTGCCAAGGTCAACCTCGGCGGCGGTGGGTTTGAGGGCAACGATGGCCTGAAGCAGGGGGAAGCTTTGCTGGATGGGGAGGGGCGCGCCCTGGTGGCGGCGGACGACCCGGTGGGCCTTGAGGATATCGATGGTGGAGGCGTTTTGCAGCGGGCGGCCGTAGAGGGTGATCTCGACCCCTTGTTGTCGGTAGAGGCGACCAATCAAGGGCTGCATGGCTTCGGCGAGCTCCTGGCTCTCCTGCCACGCTTGCAAGTAGTGCTCGTGGGTCATTGACCAGATCCTTTATTTCACGTTGTTGGTGTAAATAGAAAATTCGTCGAATGCAGATCAGTGTAGGGGTGTATATTTCGTTATATTATTCTGCAATCGCGGCCTTATATGGCGCGCGCATTGTAATGGATATGTAACCGGTTTGCTAGCCGGAGGTGGCCCGTAAAGGCGCCAGTTGTTACCAACCCGCGTTACCAACAAGATGTGAACCATGGCCAATTTCCCCCTGCGACAGACCTTCATCATGCTTTCAGTCGGCCTTGCCGTGGCTGGCTGCAATGACGATCGGATCCACAATATCTGTGGCAATCATCCCGAGCTCTGCCAGGATCTGGTGGACGATGGCTGGTGTCGCTACGAGCGTACCGATGTGATCCGCAGTCGCTTCTATCTCAAGGAAGAGGGGACGGATCGGCGCAAGTACGAGCTGATGCGCAACCTTGAGCGCTATCTCAAGTGTGCCGAGCGCTCCACCAGCATTGAATACAAGAATGCCCGCGAGCAGAAGAGTCCACGGGTCGAGGGTATGCTGGCGGCCGGGGATCAGTTGGCTCAGCTCGATGCGGCGACCCGCAATTCGCAAGAGCCCTACCTGTTGCTCTGGCACTGGACCAACAACACCAACGAGTTGGCTCGTCAGCAGTTTATGGCGCTGGAAGGCACCAAGGCGCTGGATGAACCCGAGCTGCAACTGGCGCTCGGCGGTATCTACGCCAAGAGCGACCCCGAAAAGGCCATCGCCACCCTGCAGCACGGACTCTCCCTCTATCAGGAGGGAGATAAGGTGAACAGCCGCATATTCACCTCCCTCAGCACCCTCTATATGGGCCAGAAACAGTATGGGCTGGCCTATCTGTGGGGCAAGGTGAGCGAGTCGTTTCAGGATAGCCCCGAGGTCTCAGCCAAGCGTTTTGGCATCTACCACACCCTGAGCAAGACAGAGCAGGATGGTTACGATGTGCGGGCTGCCGAAATTGTCGAGCAGCTAAAGCATGGCAACTACCGGCCCTGATGCAGTGATGACGATGTTCTCCCCGGCCAGCTGCTGGCCCAATCCGTTCGATCTCTCTTTCGTTCATGGCGAGGTACGTACCGATGGCCGTACTCTGGAGCGCCTCACGGTGCGCGCCGTGGTGCCCCGTGGTGACGAGCTGCTGCTGGTGCACTCCCGGGTCAATGGCGATCTGATGTTCCCCGGGGGCGGCATTGAAGCGGGGGAGAGCCACCATGTGGCGCTCGCTCGCGAGCTGCTGGAGGAGTGCGGTGCCGAGCTGCGGGAAGTGGGGGGCCTGCTTGGCGAGACCCGTGAATATCGCGCCGCCCGCGAGCCGGGGTTTGATGCCTACTGTATCCGCTCGCTCTACTACTTGTGCCGGATTGGCGATCAGCTGGTGGCCCCGCAGCCGCAGCCCTACGAGATCCGCCTTGGCTTCGTGCCCGGCTGGTTTGCCCTCGACGAAGCGCTGCAAACCAACAAGACCCAGCTGGCGGGACCCTGTCCCCAGTGGACGGCGCGAGAGACCCGGGTGCTGGCCCAGCTGCAACGCTGGCATCAGCAGGGGATCTTCGACCAAGGCTACTGAGTACATCAAGCTGCAACTGTCAGTGATACCAACAAAAAGAGCGCCAATAGGCGCTCTTTTTTATTGTGAGGGTGGCGGTTACTTGGCCACTCTGTCGTGCGAGATCATTTGACCTCTTCGCCCTTGGCTTGCAGATCAGCATGGTAGGAAGAGCGAACGAAAGGACCGCAGGCGGCGTGGGTAAAGCCCAACTCCATGGCGACATCTTTCAGCTCGTCAAACTCTGCTGGCGGCACGTAGCGTTTCACCGGCAGGTGGTGGCGGCTCGGCTGCAGATACTGACCCAGGGTCAGCATGTTGACGCCGTGGGCGCGGAGATCCTTGAGCACCTCGACGATCTCTTCGTTGGTCTCGCCAAGGCCCATCATCAGACCGGATTTGGTCGGTACGTGGGGGTGCATCTCCTTGATGCGGCGCAGCAGCTCCAGCGACCACTTGTAGTCGGCACCCGGGCGGGCAACGCGATACATGCGCGGTGCGGTTTCCAGGTTGTGGTTGAAGACGTCCGGCGGGGTCTCGCGGAACACCTCAAGGGCCTGCTCCATTCGGCCACGGAAATCCGGAGTCAGGATCTCGATGCGGGTCTGCGGGCTGTGCTCGCGGATCTCGCGGATGCAGTCGGCGAAGTGCTGGGCACCGCCGTCGCGCAGATCGTCGCGGTCCACCGAGGTGATCACCACATACTTGAGGTTCATCTCCTTGATGGTCAGCGCCAGCTTCTTCGGCTCTTCCGGATCGAGTGCCAGCGGGCGGCCGTGGGCCACGTCGCAGAAGGGGCAACGGCGGGTGCAGATGGCGCCCATGATCATGAAGGTGGCGGTGCCGTGGTTGAAACACTCCGCCAGATTGGGGCAGGAGGCCTCTTCACAGACCGAGTGCAGCTTGTTCTTGCGCAAGGTGCTCTTGATGTGTTCGATCTTCTGGCTGGAGGGGGGCAGTTTGATCCGCATCCAGTCCGGCTTGCGAAGGAGTTCTTCGTTGGGATCCGGCATGAATTTCACCGGGATCAGGGCCATCTTGTCGCCATCGCGCAGCTTGACGCCCGGCTCCATACGAACGGGTTTGCTCATGATTCACTCTCGGTGTTTGTTATTGTTTGATAGCCAATCAGGCGAGCCAGCTCGGCCACCAGAATGGATTGCGCCTCGGCCACGCTCTGCGGGCCGCCCAAGGCGCTGGTCTGGGTCATGGCCATGCCCGCATAGCCGCACGGATTGATGTGCAGGAAGGGGGTCATGTCCATGTTGATGTTGAGGGCCAGCCCGTGGAACGAGCACCCCTTGCGGATGCGCAGCCCCAGCGAGGCCAGTTTTGCCTCCATGCCAAGGTCATTTTTCACATAGACCCCGGGGGCATCGGCCTTGGCATAAGCCTGGATATCGCTTTTGGCGAGGGTATTGATGATGGCTGTCTCCAGCGCGGTCACCAGCTCGCGAACCGAGAATTTGCAGCGGCGGACATCCACCAGTACGTAGAGCACCAGCTGGCCCGGGCCGTGATAGGTCACCTGACCGCCGCGATCGCTCTGCACCACCGGGATATTGCCCGGATTGAGCAGGTGTTCGGCCTTGCCGGCCTGGCCCTGGGTGTAGACGGGATCGTGCTCGACCACCCAGAACTCGTCCGGGGTGTCGCTGGTGCGGTTGTCGGTGAAGGCTTTCATGGCGTCCCATACCGGCTGGTAGGGGCGGCGACCCAGCTGCCTGACAATCAGGCTGGACTGGGCGGGGATCTGGGATGACATGGCGTCCTCGCGGCGTGCTGCGGCCAAAAACAGTCGCCCCGCAGAACGGGGCGAGAGAGAAATTACAGTACGTATTTCACCAGCTCGATCTTGCCAAGGGCGTGGTACATCGCTTCGATGTGCTCTTTGCTCTGGGCAGTCACGGTCACGCGGACCGAGTGGTAGTTGCCCTTGGAGCTGGGCTGGACTGTCGGGCTGTAGGTGCCGGGGGCGTGCTGCTGCAGCACTTCAACCACCATTTCCGGCAGTGCCGGGTCGGCAACGCCGAGTACCTTGAACGGGAATTTGCAGGGAAACTCCAGCAGTTCATCAAACTTGGTATTCATTTACTCACCTTTTGCGTCATCACCGGGATGACTTCATCTTGGATGGCTAGTGGCCGATGGCCCGTGGAGGCCGCCATTTCAAGTCTATATGGGCACGGCTCATAACTATATGGGCGCTGCCCGGACCGGGATCAAGGCCAGGATCGGTCAGACAAGGATGGAAGTGCTGCTTTTTACCACAAATCAGGGTAAGGCGGAACCTGCAGTTTACAGGGTTATTCACTGCCTTTGTCCGTCACAGACAGCAGCGGCGCCTGTTGGCGCCGCTGTTTGGTGAGGATTGTGCGTTGGATTACTTGAACCAGCTGGTGACCAGCAGTACCAGATAGTCCCACAGACGGCTCATCAAGCCACCTTCCTGCACCTCTTCCAGGGCAACCAGCGGCACCTGCTTGATCTCTTTGTCGCCCTGCTTCAGGAACACGGTACCGACGCGCTGACCCTTGGCCAGCGGCGCTTTCAGTTCGCTGTCGAGCTGGAAGTCAGCCTTCAGGTTGTTGCCCTGACCGCGGGTGACCAGCACGGAGACATCTTTGTCGACGCCCAGTTTCACTTCCGGTTTGTCGCCCATCCAGATCTTCTGGGTGACCAGCTCGGTGCCTGCCTTGTACGGGGTCAGGCTCTGGAAGAAGCGAAAGCCGTAGGTGAGCAGTTTTTTGCTCTCGGCGGCGCGAGAGGCTTCGCTGCTGGCGCCCAGTACCACGGCGATCAGGCGCATGCCTTCGTTGTTGGTGGCAGAGGAGACCAGGTTATAGCCGACCTGGCTGACGTGGCCGGTCTTGATGCCATCCACCTGCAGGGATTGATCCCACAGCAGACGGTTGCGGTTGTGCTGGGTGATGCCGTTGAACACAAAGGATTTCTGGGAGTAGATCTTGTACTCCTCCGGCAGGTCGCGGATCAGCGCCTGACCCAGACGGGCCATATCGTGAGCGGTACTGTAGTGACCTTCCGCATCCAGACCGTGCGGGTTCATGAAGTGGCTGTCGTTCATGCCGAGCTTGGCGGCCCAGCTGTTCATCAGGCTGGCGAAGGAGTCGGTGCTGCCCGCCAGGAATTCGGCCATGGCGACGCAGGCATCGTTGCCGGACTGGATGATGATGCCCTTGTTGAGATCATCGACGGAGACCTGCTTGCCCACCTCGATAAACATCTTGGAGGAGTCAGAGTAGTTCTTGGACCAGGCGTTCTGGCTGATGGTCACCATGTCGGTGCGCTTGATGTTCCCCTTCAGCAGCTCCTGGCCGATGATGTAGGAGGTCATCATCTTGGTCAGACTGGCGGGCGGCAGACGCTCTTCGGCGTTCTGCTCGGCCAGCACCTGACCGGAGTAGTAGTCGATCAGAATATGGGCCTTGGCGGAGATCTCCGGCGCGGCGGGAACCACCATGGGCATGGCATTCGGGGTCGGTGTCGGCACCGGCGTATTGGCCTGGGCGGTTACGCTGATCAGTGAGGCCAGAAGAACTGAACGGGCAAATTTGGACATCTTGAAATTCCTGCGAGCCAGATGGGGATAAAATGCGGGCCTAACTATACCAGATGCGCCCGCAGGTTATAGCCCGAGATGGCGATCAGAACTGGTTTTTTATCCATCACTCCCTGTCATCACGCCATAAAACGACGTGATGACAGTGAGTAAGCGGTTAGTCACATCCGCGGCAAAGTGGGGCGCTCAGGGCACGATAAAGGCCTGTTCCAGCCCGCCCTGACGTACTTTTTCCAGCACACTTGCCTGCTGGTCGGCGGCGACCGGGCCAATCAGCACCCGGAAAATGGCGCCATGAGCATCGATCCGGTAAGGCACGCCGTAACGCTGGGTCATCACCTTGCCCATCGCCTCGGCCCGATCCCGGGAGCCGCTGGCCAGTACCTGGATCATCTTGCCATCCCCACTGCTGGCGGGCGCTGCGGCCTTGGCAGGCGCTGGCTTGACAGGTGCCGCTTTGGCGGGCTTGGCGGCGGGTGCCTTGACAGGAGCTGGTTCGGCGGCGGGAGTGGCCATCGCCAGCGCGGTCGGTTCACCCAGGAAGCCATCTTGCGACAGTGTGCTGGAGGCCGCAGCTGGGGTGGTCGGAGTCATTTCGATGGGCTTCATTGGCTCCATGATTACCATCTGATCCGGGGTGTCGCTGATCAGTTCCAGCCGTACTCGGGCCTCACCGCTATCGACCATCTCCAGCTGCTTGGCCGCTGCGTAGGAGAGGTCGATCAGGCGCGGGCTATTGAACGGGCCGCGATCGTTGACCCGCACTATGGTCTCCAGCCCGTTGTCCAGATTGGTGACCCGCACATAGCTCGGGATGGGCAGGTTGCGGTGAGCGGCACTGAACAGCTTGCTGTCCAGCACATCGCCGTTGGCGGTCTTCTGGCCGTCCAGATCCGGCGACAACCAGCTGGCGGTGCCCTCTTCGCTGTAGTGTTTGATGTCGCGCCACACCTCGTGCTTCTGCTTGCCGATCCAGTAGTCCCGGTTGCCGCTGGCACTCAGGGGCTCGGGGCGCGGAATGGCGCCGGTGGCTTGCGGGATCTCGATAACGGGTGGCTTGCTGACCGGTGCTTGCGGCTCGACGGGGGCGCTCTGTTCCGGCTGGCTGCTACAGGCGGCCAGCAACAAGCTCAGGCTGAGCGGGAGGAGTTTGTGACGAAGATGCATACGCTTCCTGAATGGCTTGGCTAAGTTGATACACCGCCATCGCATAGAGTGGGCTGCGATTGTAACGGGTGATCACATAAAAGTTATGCCGTGCGACCCAGTATTCCGGTCCATCGGCTTGGGCAAACGCCAGCAACTTGACCGGCGTCTGTGGGGCCAGCGGCGTGGCGAGCTCAATCCCTGCCGCCGCCAGTTCTGACCACTGTTGTGTTAACTCGGGCTCAGGCCTGAGTAGAGGTTCGACTGCCATCAACCCGATCTGGGCCGGTTCCACCACGGATTCGCCCCAGCGCCACTGGTGGCTGGCAAAATAGTTGGCCACGCTGCCGATGGCATCGACCGGGTTGGCAAACAGATCGCGCTTGCCATCCCCGTCAAAGTCGACGGCATAGTGGCGATAGCTGGAGGGCATGAACTGCCCCATTCCCATGGCGCCGGCATAGGAGCCCTTGAGGGTATCGAGTTGCCACCCTTCCTCTTTGGCCAGCACCACCAGCTGGGCAAACTCCTTGGCAAAGAAGTCGGCCCGCTCGGGGTAGTGAAACCCCAGGGTGTAGAGGCTATCGAGCACCGGATGACGGCCCATCTGGCGACCATAGAAGGTCTCGACCCCTATGATGGCCACGATGAGCGAGGCGGGCACCCGATAGGTCTGCTCGGCTCGCGCCAGCGTGGCGGCATGCTGTTGCCAGAACAGCTGGCCGTCACGGATCCGATCCGGGGTAACGAACAGCGGCCGGTAGCGATGCCAGGGTTTGGCTTCCCACGGCTTGCTGATGGTGTCGAGCACCTCCTGCCGTAACTGGGCGCGGGCGACGGCAGCCTGCAATTCCGCCAGCGGCACCTGCTGCTGGTCGGCGAGCAGGGCCAACCGATCCGGCGCCACGGCGGCGGTCGCCATCGTGGTGGCGAGCGAGAGCAGCAATCCGGCCCGTTTCATCAGGCGAGCAGTCTTCTATGAGTCTGGATGGACATCAGGATACCAAAGCCGGCCATCAGGGTCACCATGGAGGTGCCGCCATAGCTCACCAGCGGCAGGGGTACCCCCACCACCGGCAAGATGCCGCTCACCATGCCCATGTTGACGAACACATAGACGAAGAAGGTGAGGGTGATGGCACCGCCCAGCAGCCGCTCGAAGCTGTTCTGGGCCTGCATCGAGATAAACAGGCAGCGGCTGATGACGTAGAGGTAGAGCACCAGCAGCAGGGCAACCCCCACCAGACCGAACTCTTCGCTGAATACCGCGAAGATGAAGTCAGTATGTCGCTCGGGCAGGAATTCCAGCTGGGACTGGGTCCCTTGCAGCCACCCCTTGCCGAAGACGCCGCCGGAGCCGATGGCAATCTTGGACTGGATGATGTGGTAGCCGCGGCCGAGCGGGTCTTTCTCCGGGTCGAGCAGCATCAGCACCCGCTGGCGCTGGTAGTCGTGCATCAGGAAGAACCAGAGTACCGGCATAAAGGCCAGCATCAGCAGGACCGCCAAGCCGATCAGCCACCAGCTGAGCCCCGCCAGGAAGATGACGAAGAAGCCGGAGGCGGCCACCAGAATGGAGGTGCCAAGGTCAGGCTGGGCGGCGATCAGCAGGGTGGGCAGCAGCACCATGATGAGGGCGATCACCACATGGCTGAACTTGGGGGGCAGCGAGTGGCGACTGAGCCAGGCGGCCACCATGATGGGCATGGAGAGCTTCATCACCTCGGAGGGCTGGAACTTCATAAAGCCCAGATCGAGCCAGCGCTGGGCCCCCTTGCCGATGTGGCCGAACACGTCCACCGCAATCAGCATCAGCACCACCACGGCGAACAGCGGCACCGACCAGCGGGCGTAGAGGGAGGGGGGCAGCTGGGCCAGGCCGATCATCAGGGCAAAGGCGAGACCGCCGCGCACCAGCTGGCGCACGATGGAGTCCATATCCTGACCGGAGGCGGAGTAGAGCACCACCATGGAGAGGGTCATCACGGCCAGCAGACCGAGCAGCAGGGGCAAGTCGATATGCAGCTTGTACCAGATGCTCTGCTGGCGGGCAGAATTACTCATTGGGAGCGACCTCACTCGGTTGGGACGGCTTTTCCGGTGCCGGTGGCAGTTGCGGATCAGGGGGCAGCAGATAGGCATCCAGCATCTGGCGTGCAATGGGCGATGCAGCTCGACCACCACCACCTCCGATGGAGTTTTCCAGTACCAGAGCTACCACCGCTTTGGGTGCCTCGAAGGGGGCATAAGCAACGAACAAAGCGTTATCGCGATGCTCCGCCTTGACCGTCTTGATGTTGTAAACCTGATTTTCCTTCAAACCGACTACCTGGGCTGTGCCCGATTTGCCGCCTGAGGAGTAAGGCGCCTTGGCAAACGAGTGACGGCCACTGCCTTCACTGCCATGGTTGACTCGCCACATCCCATCCTGCGCCACTTTCCAGAAGCTGTCGTTCTTGAGCTTGAGGGCGATATTGGGGTTGATGGGGGCATCGACCACCCCCGCCTGGGAGGCTGTGCTCTTGAGCAGGTGCGGGGTGACGTCGTGACCATTCTGGGTCAGGATGCTGATCGCCTTGGCCAGTTGGAGCGGGGTGGCGCTCCAGTAGCCCTGACCGATACCGACAGAGATGGTGTCACCCTGATACCAGGGCTGGCGCCAACGGGCCATCTTCCAGTCACGGGACGGCATGACTCCTTTGGTCTCTTCATAAAGATCGACCCCGGTGTACTGACCGAAGCCGAACTTGGTCATATAGCTGTGGATCTTGTCGATGCCGACCCGATAGGCGAGATCGTAGAAGTAGGTATCTGCCGAGACCTCGATGGCGCGATAGACGTCGAGCCAGCCATGACCCCAGCGGCGCCAGTCGCGAAACTTCTTGGTGGTACCGGGAATGGAGAAGCTCGGGCCGCCGAAATAGCGGTAGCCCGGGGTGATGGCCCCCTCGTTGAGACCCATGATGGACATCATGGGCTTGACGGTAGAGGCAGGGGCATAAATGCCCTGGGTGGTGCGGTTGACCAGCGGCCGCGCCGGATCGTTGAGCAGCGCCGAGTAGTTGGCGCTGGAGATACCGGTCACGAACAGGTTGGGGTCATAGCTCGGGCTCGACTCCAGGGCCAGGATGGCGCCGGTTTTCGGGTCCATCATCACGATGGCACCGCGCTGGCCAGCCAGCAGTTGCTGGGCCTTGAGCTGCATCCGGACGTCGATATTGAGGTAGATATCCTTGCCCGGAATAGGTGGCTGGAACTTGAGGGTGCGGACAATCCGGCCGCGGTTGTTCACCTCGACCTCCTGATAGCCCGCCACGCCGTGCAGCTCATCCTCGTAATACTTCTCAACCCCCTGCTTGCCGATATCCTTGGTGGCCGCATAGTTGGCGAGTTTTTCTTCCTTCTCTAGGCGCTCCACGTCACGGGTATTGATCTTGGCCACATAGCCCAAAGCGTGGGTGAGGGTGTCACCAAACGGGTAGTAGCGTTTGAGGTAGGCCTCGATGCTGGCGCCCGGGTAGTTATGCTGGTTGACCGAGAAGAGGGCCACCTGATATTCGGTCAGCTTCTCGTAGAGGGCGACCGGCTTGAAGCGGCGCTGGCGCTTCACTTCGGCGAGGAACTTCTCCTTGGTGCCCTCCGGCAGACCCAGCAGGGTGATCAGCTGGTCGGCGGTTTTTTCGAGATCCTTGGTCTCTTCCGGCACAATTTCCAGACTGTAGACCGGGCGATTTTCTGCCAACAGCACACCGTTGGTGTCATAGATGAGGCCCCGTGGCGGCGCCACCGGTACCACGCGGATACGGTTGGAGTTGGAGCGAGTCTGGTAGGTGTCGTAGGACTCGACCTGCAGATAATAGAGATTGCCCAGCAGCACCAGCATCAGCACGACGATGCCGATGTAGGCTACCAGGGTGCGCCGGAAGAACAGATTGCCCTCGGCACTGTGATCGCGCATTTCGATGCGTTGTTTCAGCATGCCTTTACCTCAAGACCCTTGGGGGCAATAAGAGCAGGAACTGCATTGTTCACTCTCTGTGATAGGGGTGAATATGAGCGGTGAGACTCCAGAGACGCATGGCTCACTCTCTATGATACGGATGATTGGTGGTGATGCTCCAGGCCCGATAGAGGCTCTCGGCCACCAGCACCCGCACCAGCGGATGGGGCAGGGTGAGCGGTGACAGTGACCAGCTCTGTTCGGCGGCAGCCTTGCACTCGGGGGACAAGCCTTCCGGCCCGCCTACCAGCAGCGCGACATCGCGGCCATCGAGTTTCCAAGCCTCCAGCTGGGTAGCCAGCTGCTCCGTGGTCCAGGGCTTGCCCGGAATGTCGAGGGTGACGATGCGCGAGCGCCCCGCAGCCGCCAGCATGGCTTCCCCTTCCTTCTGCAGGATGCGCGGAATGTCGGCATTTTTGCCCCGTTTGCCTGCGCCGATCTCGACGAGTTCAAACGGCATGTCTTTGGGGAAGCGGCGACGATACTCTTCGAAGCCATGCTCTACCCAGGCGGGCATCTTGGTGCCCACCGCAATCAACTGGATCTTCATGGTCGTTACACTTGTGCTCTTATTGCGTATTCATTTGAGCGGCACCGCTCCACAGCTTTTCCAGTTGGTAGAAGTCACGGTGTTCATCCTGCATCACATGCACGATCACCGAGCCCATATCTACCAGCACCCATTCACCGCTCAGTTGCCCTTCCACGCTCAGCAGATCCAGACCCGCGTGGCGGGCTTCGCTGGCCAGATGGTGGGCAATGGCGCTGACGTGACGACTGGAGTTGCCGGAACAGATGATCATGGTGTCAGTAATGCTGGATTTGCCGCGTACATCGAGGGTGATGATGTCGCGGCCTTTCATGTCATCGATCTTGTCGATGATAAAGGCATGCAATTCTTGGCCTTGCAATGAGTCTCTCCTGTATTCCGGCGCGCAGCGTTTGCGTCAGGGCGGCGGATTATATCATGGTCACTCCCGTTTCCCATCGGGTGGGGCGGGATTACGACAGGGGCTAGCGGCGGTTGGCGCGGTAGAGCCCCTGTTGATCAATATAGTGCGCAACCGACTCGGGCAAGAGGTAGCGGGTGTCTTGCCCCGCATCCAGCAAGGCCCGCAGTCGGGTGGCTGACAGTTCGATGGGCTGGTTGTCCGCCAGCCAGATATGACCGGCCAGACGCTGATGCAGCGCGTTGGCATCCGTGGTGTGATGGCGCGCCAGCAGCTGCGCCACCTCGGTCGGATAATCCGGTTGCCAGCCCGGCCGCACGCTCACCACCAGATGGGCATGGTCGAGCAGCTCCTGCCAGCGGTGCCAGCTTGGCAGGCTCAGCAGGGAATCCATCCCCATCAGAAAACAGAGCGGCGTATCGGGCAGTTCACGACGCAGCTCGATCAGGGTATCGATGGTGTAAGAGGGCTTGTCCCGTCTCAGCTCCCGCTCATCCACCACAAAGTGGTGGTTCTCCGCTGCCGCCAGCTTGACCATGGCGAGGCGCTGTTCGCTGGAGCAGAACGGATTGGCACGGTGGGGCGGGATATGGTTCGGGATCAGCCGTACTTCGGCCAGACCTATCGCATCGCGCGCCTCGATGGCGGGGCGCAAATGGCCGATATGGATGGGGTCGAAGGTGCCGCCAAGCAAACCGACAGGCGCCTTCAGCACGGGCTGCTCTCCATCACCAGCGGCAGCGGGGTGCCATCACGAAAGCCGAGGGCAATGGTCTGCAGCATCAGCCAGGCCTGTTCGGTATCGAAGCGGCGCTGGGCGTCGTCCAGCTGGGCCATCAGCTGCCACAGTTGCTGCAACTTGGCAAACGGCAGGCGGGTCAGTGCTTGCTGAATGAGCTGCTGGCGGCTCTGCCAGATGCGCAGGCGGCTGAAGTGCTCACCCAGCGGCTGGCCGTTGCGCATCGCCAACGACAGCTCGGTCAGCTGCTCCAGCTCGCGGCAAAGGGTCCAGGCCAGCATGCCCGGCTCGGTGCCTTCGGCCCGCAGGGCGGCCAGAATGCGCTGGGCCCGGTTCACCTTGCCCTCCAGCAGGGTATCGACCAGCTGGAACGGGGTGAAGTGGGCGTGGCGGATAATGGTCTCTTGCAGATAGGCGACGCTGATGGGCTGGGGCGGCGAGAGCAGGGTCAGCTTCTCGATCTCCTGACTGGCGGCCAGCAGGTTGCCCTCGTAGGAGTGGCACATGAAGTTGATGGCATCCGGCAGCGCCTTGAGGCCGAAACGCGCAAAACGGGCGCTCATCCAGCGCGGGAAGAACTTGGGCTCCGGATGGTTGACCGGCACATAGGTGCCAATCTGGTAGAGCTTGTCGAACCAGGCTGCCTTCATCTGGGTCTGGTTGAGGCGACCGCCACTCAGCACCAGCAGCAGGTCGGGATGAAGCTGCTTGCCAATTTCGCTGATGCGGGCAGCGAGATCCTTGTCCACCTTGGCGGGCAGCTCCAGTTCGATGATCTGACGGGCGGAGAAGAGGCTCATGGCCTGACAGGCATCGTAGACCTGATTCCAGTCCAGCCCCTGTTCCACCACGAAGGTGTGGCGCTCATCGAAACCCTGCTTGCGGGCGATCTGACGGATGGCGTCGATGGCCTCCAGTCGCAGCAGGGGCTCGTCGCCAAAAACGAGATAGCAGGGCCGAAGCCCTGCTTTGAGGTGGTCACCAAATTGTTCCGGGTAAATCCGCATCAGAAGCTGACCTGACTCAACTGCCGGATCACCTGATTGGCCGCCTGCTCCTGCATTTCGCGGTTGAGCTGCTCCTGCTCACGGGAGGAGGCGAGCGCTGCATCCGGCTTGTTGAGGAAGCTGCGGTTGAAGTTGATGGGGAAGACCTGAGTCGGCTTGCCCGGTACCGAGATGGTGAACTGGGTACCAAAGCCCAGCACATATTCGGTGTCCGTCCCCAGCGCGTTGACCGAGGCGACCTGACTGGTGCTGCCTACACCGCCCAGAGTGAGCACCGGAATGCCCTCCTTGTCGGCCAGCGTCACGCCAGAGGCCTTCAGACGGGTGGTAACCATCCGGTAGAAGTCGCTCTTGTTGTCGCCCACGACCTTCATGGTCATCAGCTCGCTCGGAATGCCGTTGCCGCGCATGTGAAAGCCGCAGCCTTGCAGCAGCAGACCAGCCAGCACGATGGCCATCCAGCGGGTGAAGATGGTGCCCATAGAAAATCCTCTTTGCATTAAGGGAAAGCGGCGGGCGCAGGGCCCGCCGTTATCATCCGTTTGCTGTCACAGATTGGCAATGATCAGTTGGCAACCAATCAGTTGGCAGCCAATTAGTTAGCGACAATGTTGAGCTGTCATGGGCCGGTACGTCGTTACCCATGAGTGGCCACACAGTCAGCCAAGGTCGCCAAATGGTATGACATCAGTTGGCAGCCGATCAGTTAGCGACAATATTGAGCAGCTTGCCAGGTACATAGATCACCTTGCGCACGGTCAGACCGTCGGTGAACTTCTGCACGGAGGCATCGGCCATTGCCAGCTTCTCGACGTCGGCCTGGCTGATCTCGGCCGGCACGGTCAGCTTGCCACGCATCTTGCCGTTGATCTGCACTACCACCAGTTTCTCGGTCTCGACCATGGCCGCTTCATCGGCCACCGGCCAGGCTGCGTGATCGATGTCGTCGCCCTTGCCCAGCATCTTCCACAGCTCGAAGCCGATGTGCGGAGTGATGGGGTAGAGCATGACTACCACGGCTTCCAGCGCTTCCTGCATCAGGGCGCGGTCCTGCTCGTCGCTACCCAGCTTGGCGAGGTTGTTCATCAGCTCCATGATGGCGGCGATGGCGGTGTTGAAGGTCTGACGGCGACCCACGTCATCACTCACCTTGGCGATGGTCTTGTGCAGTTCACGACGAATGGCTTTCTGCTCGTTGGTGAGAGCAGCGACATCGAGTGCGGCAACGGCGCCACCGGAGACGTGTTCGAAGGTGACGCGCCACAGGCGACGCAGGAAGCGCTGGGCCCCCTCTACGCCGGAGTCGGACCACTCCAGCGTCATTTCTGCCGGAGAGGCGAACATCATGAACAGACGGACGGTATCGGCGCCGTAACGCTCGACCATCAGCTGCGGGTCGATACCGTTGTTCTTGGACTTGGACATCTTGGTCATGCCGGAGTGCATTACCTCACGGCCTTCGTTGTCGATGGCCTTGGTGATGCGACCCTTCTCGTCACGCTCTACCTTGACGTCGGTCGGGCTGACCCAGACGTTGCCGCCCTTCTCGTCTTTGTAGTAGAAGGCGTCGGCCAGCACCATGCCCTGGCAGAGCAGACGCTTGAACGGCTCGTCGCTGTTGACCAGACCCGCGTCACGCAGCAGCTTGTGGAAGAAGCGGGCGTAGAGCAGGTGCATACAGGCGTGCTCGATACCGCCGATGTACTGATCCACCGGCAGCCAGTGGTTGGCAGCCGCCGGATCCAGCATGCCCTTGTCGTAGTCCGGAGAGCAGTAGCGCGCGTAGTACCAGGAGGACTCCATAAAGGTGTCGAAGGTATCGGTCTCGCGGAACGCTTCCTGACCGTTGTAGGTGGTCTTGGCCCACTCGGCGTCAGCCTTGATTGGGCTCTGGATACCGTCCATCACCACATCTTCCGGCAGCAGTACCGGCAGCTGGTCTTCCGGCGTCGGCACCACGGTACCGTCAGCCAGAGTCAGCATCGGGATGGGAGCACCCCAGTAGCGCTGACGGGAGACACCCCAGTCACGCAGACGGTAGTTGACGGTGCGCTTGCCCTTGCCGAGCCCTTCCAGCTTGCTGGCGATGGCATCAAAGGCGCCCTGGAAGTCGAGACCGTCAAACTCGCCGGAGTTAAACAGCACGCCCTTCTCGGTGTAAGCCGCTTCGCTCACGTCGACGTCGCCATCAACCGGCTTGATCACCGCCTTGATGTCGAGGCCATATTTGGTGGCGAATTCGAAGTCACGCTGATCGTGGGCCGGAACTGCCATCACGGCGCCGGTGCCGTAGTTCATCAGCACGAAGTTGGCGACCCAGACCGGTACCTTGCGGCCATCCAGCGGGTGAATGGCATAGAGGCCGGTGGCCATGCCCTTCTTCTCCATGGTGGCCAGCTCGGCTTCGGCGACCTTGGTGTTCTTGCACTCTTCGATAAAGGCGGCCAGCTCCGGATTGTTCTGGGCCGCTTGCAGCGCCAGCGGGTGACCGGCGGCGATACCGACATAAGTCACGCCCATGAAGGTGTCCGGACGGGTGGTATAGACCTCCAGTTGCTCAGACTGACCCTCGATGGCGAAGCTGATGTTGACCCCTTCGGAGCGGCCAATCCAGTTGCGCTGCATGGTCTTGACCATCTCTGGCCAGCCTTCCAGATTGTCGATGTCGCTGAGCAGCTCTTCGGCGTAGTCGGTGATCTTGATGAACCACTGGGGGATCTCTTTCTGCTCCACCGGGGTGTCACAGCGCCAGCAGCAGTTGTCGACCACCTGCTCGTTGGCCAGCACTGTCATGTCGTTCGGGCACCAGTTGACGGAGGAGGTCTTCTTGTAGACCAGACCCTTCTCGTAGAGCTTGGTGAAGAACCACTGCTCCCAGCGGTAGTAATCCGGTTTGCAGGTGGCGATTTCACGATCCCAGTCATAACCCAGACCCAGCATCTTCAGCTGGTTCTTCATGTATTCGATGTTTTCGTAGGTCCAGGGCGCCGGCGCGGTATTGTTTTTGATCGCGGCGTTCTCGGCCGGCAGACCGAATGCATCCCAACCTATGGGTTGCAGCACGTTCTTGCCATTGAGGCGTTGATAACGGGAGATCACATCACCTATGGTGTAGTTACGAACGTGCCCCATGTGTAGTCGACCAGACGGATAGGGGAACATGGACAGGCAGTAGAACTTCTCCTTGTCTACCTTCTCCACGGCCTTGAAGGTTTTCTTGGCATCCCAGTGCTTTTGCACTGCTGGTTCGATTGATTGGGGAACGTATTGCTCTTGCATTGGTGACATCCGGATCTGTGAAATGAATAGATAAATCAGCTGGGAAATCGCAATAGAATACCCATATCCTGCGGCGGCAACAACCGCCAGCGTCCCTTGGGCCTTAAGCCGGGCCAGATCAGGGTTTAGTAGAGGAGTTAGAGCCATGGACAAACGTCAAAAAGGGTACGAAGCCTTCATTGCCGAGCTGCAAAAACAGTGGCAAGAGACTGAAGAGTTCCAGGGGGAGCGCCTCAACCGGATGATTGCCAAGGTGCAGGCCTATCTGGAGGCGGCCAGCGACCTGACTCAGGACGAACTGGCGCTGATCGCCGAGTACGTGAAACGGGATCTGGGCAACTATGACGAGGGGCGCCATGACGATTGTGCGCAGGTGGAAGAGTCTGCCTTTATGCTGGCCCTCAAAGACACCGCCTGGTCCTGGCTGGCGGATGTGACCGACCGCGCCCAGGTGGAGTGGCGCGAGCTGGCCGACGAGCTGGAGCATAAGGGTGTTTACGAAGCGGGTGACTGGGTGGGGCTCGGGGTCATGGTGTGCGACCAGTGCGGCTGGCGTCATACCGTGCTGCATCCCCAGCAGCTCGATACTTGCCCCGAATGCGGCTGCGCCGAGTATCATCGCGAGCCGCTCTCGCCCTGAGTCATGCCATCAATGCGGACGAGATAACGAGCAAAAAGGCGCCATCAGGCGCCTTTTTCTTACTTGCAGGTTTCGTCGGGGCGTTTACTTGCCCGCGACGGAGAGACCGCCAAAACGGATCTGCGGGGCGTAGAAGCCCTTGCCATCGTTGTGGTGCAGGGTGTCACCGACCGCTTCCAGCTCGCCCAGCAGGCGGTAGAAGTTGCCTGCTACCGTGATGCCGCGCACCGACTGCAGGCGAACTCCATCGCGACAGAGGAACCCTGACGCGCCAAAGGAGAAGTCGCCGCTCACCGCATCGGCACCCGAATGCAGGCCATCCAGCTTGACCAGCTCCAGATAGTCGCCGCTCTGCACCTCCGCTTCCCTATGGGGGCCCGCGCCGAACACCAGATGGCGAGCGGTCACATCGAGGGCGCTGCGAGCGCCGCGGGCGGCCGAGCCGTTGCTGGCGACGCCAAAGTGGCGGGCGGTGGCGCTGTTGTGGAGCAGGGTTTTCAGCTCCCCTTCGCCAATCAGCAGCAGATCCGAGCTGGCCGCCCCCTCGCCATCAAACGCCTTGATGTTCATGCCGCCTGGCATATAGACCCGGCTTTCCAGAGTAAGCCAGCGTGACGCCACGCTCTGGCCGACCTTGCTGCGCCAGGGGTTGATCCCTTGTTGGGCCCACTTGCCCGACAGAACGCCCTGAAAGCAGCCAAACAGGCTGGCGAAGCAGTTGGTGCTAAAGATGACGCTGTAGCGACGGCTCGGCACCGCTTCACCGGGCAGTAGTCCATCGGCGATGGCGTAGATCTGCTCGATCAGGGCCTGGCTATCCAGCTCGTCGAAGCGACGGCCATACTGGCCCTGCGAGTGCATCGACTGGCGGCCATCCCGTTCCACCAGCGCCGAGGTGTAGCAGCCGACGCTGAACTCGCCGTGCTGGCAGAGGGTGCCCTGACTGTTGGCGAGCCAGATCTGGCTCTCCCCTTCAAAGAAGCTGTTGTAGGGGGCGCCGCTCACATCGGGCATGGCCAGCATGTCAGATTCCAGACGCAGGGCCAGAGCGATCTTCTCCTCAACCGGCGTGGTATCGGGCTGGTTGATCTCGGCGCAATCTGTGGTGATCCGGCTATTGGCCACCGAGATGCGCTGATCCGCATCCACCTTGGCAAAGCGGCTGGCATCGAGCGCATCTTGCAGCATTGCATCCAGCGCCAGCTCATCGAGCGCTTCCGAGTAGGCGATGCCGACCCGACCCTCCTTGATCAGGCGAATGCCGAGCTGCTGGCTGCTGGTGACCTTGTATTCACCCAGCTCGCCCTTGTCTGCCTTGAGGGAGAAGGCCTTCTCCTGATTGGCGATGATGTCTGCCTCGGCGTTGAGGTCGGCCACCTTGTCGAGCAGGCGAGTGAGCAGTTGGTTCATGTCGAGCTGGCTCATCAGACGTTCCCTCCCACCAGAATATTGTCCACTTTCAGCGCCGGCTGGCCCACCGAGGTGGGGACCGAGCCCGAGACTGAGCCGCACATGCCGGCGGCCAGTGCCAGATTGCGGCCCACCATGGAGATCTCTTTCAGCACCTGCGGGCCGGTGCCGATCAGGGTGGCCGACTTGAGCGGTTTGGTGATTTTGCCGTGCTCGATGAGGTAGGCCTCCTGCACATTGAAGTTGAACTCGCCGGTGCCGGGCTGTACCGAGCCGCCCCCCATCTTCTTGGCGTAGATGCCATGTTCGACGGTGGCCAGCATATCGTCGAGGCTGTGGTTGCCCGGCTCGATATAGGTGTTGCGCATGCGCGAGGTGGGGGCGTACTTGTAGGATTCGCGCCGCCCGGAGCCGGTGCGGGCGTAGCCCGTCTTGAGGGCCCCCATTCTGTCCACCAGAAAGCCGGTCAGTACGCCGTCCTTGATGAGTTGGGTATGCTGGGTCGCCATCCCCTCGTCATCGACGTTGATGGAGCCCCAGGCATTGCCTTGCAGTCCTTCATCCACCGCATTGACCACCGGATTGGCGATGAGCTGGCCCATCTTGTCGTGGAATACCGACGCCTTTTTGGCTACCGAGGTGGTCTCCAGCAGGTGGCCGCACGCTTCGTGGAAGATGACGCCGCCAAAGCCGTTCTCCATGATGACCGGCAGGGTGCCGCTCGGGCAGGGAGCCGCGCCCAGTTTCACCAGTGCCTGACGGGTGGCGGTGAGGGCCAGCTCGCGCGGATCGATGCGATCGGCATGCTCCCAGCCCATCAGGGCGCCGGGGGCCTCGTAACCGACGCTCTGCTCGCTCCCTTCCATGGCGATGGTCTGGGCCATGATGCGGTTGTAGTGGCGGCGATCGGCCACTTGCACTCCTTCGCTGTTGAAGATCTCCACCTCCTGCTCCCAGCCCAGCACGTTGCCGGAGAACTGGCTCACCTTGCTGCTCTCGGCACGGGCCACCGCATCCATGGCGTGCAGATAGGCGATCTTCTGCTCCAGCAGCTTGTCTGCCGAGAGCGGCAGGGCGACCGGGTTACGGTCGGTCAGGCGGGTGAAATCAAAGGCGGTGGCGGTCACCACCGGGTCGCGGCGGTCTTTGGCCGCCAGCAGGGTGACGATGCGCAGCAGCTCGTCGCGGCTGGCCAGATTGGTGTAGCCGTAGAGCACCTTGTGGCCGTAACAGAGGCGCACACCGATGCCGAAATCGAGGCCGCCGCTGATGTTCTCTATCTGGCTGGAGAGCAGGCTGAGCTGGCTGCGGCGCTTGCGCTCGACAAACAGCTCGGCGAAATCGGCACCCAGCGCGAGTGCGTGATCGAGCACGTCACGGGCAATGGCGGGGGCCAACAGGGAGAATGGGGTCATAGAATATCCTTTTCTGGTCTGTCCGTTTGCTTCCGACATCCGGCTCTGATTGTTATGGGATGTCGAGTCCATTGTTGCAGACCAGCACAAAAAAGTCGCTATAGCGTCATGCGATGATACCGATTGAGAAAATCGGTGCGATAACTGCGCCCGGCGGCCAGGGCCAGGCGCTCAGGGTCGTTTTGCCAAAACGTGGGAAAGATCAGAGCAGGGCGTGGATTTCGCTCAGGATCTGCTCGACCCACTGCTCGATGCGCGGATCGGTCTGGTCATATTGGTTGGCATCATCGAGGGCCAGCCCGACGAAGTGACGGCCATCGTCGATCAGTGCCTTGGAGGCATCGAATTCGTACCCTTCGTTGGGCCAGTAGCCCACCAGCTTGACCCCTTTTGGCACCAGCTGATCGTGCAGCATGCCGAGGGCGTCCTGGAACCATTCGCCATAACCGAGCTGATCGCCGAGGCCAAACAGGGCCACGATGCGCCCCTCCAGATGGAGGTCGGCGATATCTTCCCAGCGGGACTCCCAGTCCTCCTGCAGTTCGCCAAAATCCCAGGTGGAGATGCCGAGGATCAGGATCTCGTAATCCTCCATCCGGCGCAGGGAGACATCCTTGATATTGTGAATATCCACCAGCTCGGGGCCGATGAGGGCGCGGATCTTCTCGGCTGCCATCTCGGTGTAGCAGGTGGTGGAACCGTAAAACAGACCAATCTTCATCGCTCTTCTCTCTGTTGGCGCTTTCTCGCTTGCTTTTGGCGCGTTCTCGCATGCTCGTGTGGGCTGCGCCATGTTGGCAACACGATGGGTAACGTAAGGGGAGGGCGCCAGTCTAGCAGATTGCCATTCGACCTTCACCGCCCGGCAAGGGGCGTGGCAAACGTGCCTTATCTTTCCAATGAAAGTGCCTTGTCTTCCCAAGGAGTTGGCGCGTTACAATGGGCCATCTTTCCCCTGATTGCAGCGCACCATGAGCAAGCCCGACCCCCATCCCCTGATTGAACCCTTTCTCGATGCCCTCTGGCTGGAGCGGGGATTGTCTGACAACACGGTCAGCTCCTATCGCAGCGATCTGGAGAAGTTCTCCCTCTGGCTCGACGCGCAGGGGAGCTCGCTGCTGCTGGCGGGGATGGACGAGATCCAGCACTACCTCGCCTGGCGGGTCGATCACCAGTTTGCGGCGAGCAGCACAGCCCGCTTCTTGTCGGCCCTGCGCCGTTTTTACCAGTATCTCAACCGCGAGAAGCTGCGCAGCGACGATCCGACCGTGCTGCTGGAGGGGCCCAAGCTGCCGAAAAAACTCCCTTCTGATTTAAGCGAAGCGGAAGTGGAAGCACTCTTGAGCGCGCCGCTGGTGGATGACCCGCTGGAGTTGCGGGACAAGGCGATGCTGGAGCTGCTCTACGCTACCGGCTTGCGGGTTTCCGAGCTGGTGGGGCTCACTGCTGAGCATGTCAGTTTGCGTCAGGGCTTGGTGCGCGTAGTGGGCAAGGGCAACAAGGAGCGGTTGGTGCCGATGGGCGAGGAGGCGATGCACTGGCTGGAGCGTTACTACCGGGAGGCTCGCACCCTGCTGCTGGGTGGCACCAGCTCGGATGTGGTGTTTCCCTCCAAGCAGGCCCGTATGATGACCCGCCAGACCTTCTGGCATCGCATCAAGCTCTATGCCCTGCGGGCCGGGATTAACGGCGAGCTATCCCCCCATACCTTGCGCCACGCCTTTGCCACCCATCTGCTCAACCACGGCGCCGACCTGCGGGTTGTGCAGATGCTGCTGGGTCACGCGGATCTTTCCACCACCCAGATCTACACCCATGTGGCCAACGAACGGCTCAAGGCGCTGCACGGGGAGCACCACCCCAGAGCCTGAGTGGCTGGCCTCCCAAAAACAAAAAACCGCCAGCAGGCGGTTTTTTTATCTCTACACGACAGGAGATGGCGCTTATTTCCCTTGCTGGGATTTCAGCAGATCACGGATCTCGGTCAGCAGCTCCTGATCCTTGGTCGGGCCTGCCGGGGCGGCGGCTTCCTCCTCCTGCTTTTTCTTCAGGGTGTTGATGGCCTTCAGTCCCATGAAGATGGCAAAAGAGATGATCAGAAAGTCGATGATGGTCTGGATGAACTTGCCATAGGCGATAACTACGGCGGGTGTTGCACCTTCTGCGGCCTTCAGGGTGACCGCCAGGTCGCTGAAGTCCACGCCGCCCAGGATCAGGCCGATGGGCGGCATGATCACGTCACCGACAAAAGAGGAGACAATTTTGCCGAAGGCGGCACCAATGATGATACCGACCGCCATGTCGATGACGTTGCCGCGGGCGGCAAAGGCTTTGAACTCTTGAATCAGACTCATTATTTCCTCCGAAATTAAACAAGATAGCGCGTTGATTACCCTTGCCAAAGGGCGAACTCTTGTCAGGAAAAACAGAGGCTAAGCCGCGTTGTTCCTGTCGTCCTGACTAGCTTGCGGGCGTTATGAGTCCTTGGCAATCGGGGGGAACCATTTTTTTGGTACAAAGTGATATTAATTTTTTGGTAAGTAGCTGGTTGAATGATGAGCTGTGCTGCTGTAGTTTGCTGGGTCGATTCATTCATACCATGTGAGTAAACAAGTGAAGTATTTACTACTGGGAATGATGCTTTTGTGCACATTTGCTGCCAGAGCGGGGATGGATACCCAAGCCTTGAAACAGACCATCACGGCCCGGCTGGGGGTCCCCGTCTATCTGGTTGAACCGACCCCGATTGCGGGGTTGTATATGCTGGGCACCTCACAGGGGGTGCTCTACAGCGATGCCAAAGGGGATTATGTGGTGCAGGGGGTCATGCTGGATATGACTCGCGACATGAAGAACCTGACCATCTCGGGTATGCGCGAGCAGCGCCGGCTTGGGCTGGCACAGGTGGCTCATGCCCCCATCGTGCTCAAGGCCCGTGATGAGCGTCACCGGGTTGCACTGTTTCTCGGCGAGCAGGATGCCAAGCGCCGTCAGCTCTCCGGCACCTTGCAACACCTGCAGGCATCCGGGGTGAGCGTGGCACTCTATCCGGTGATTGATCACGCCGAACGGGCCGCCGACTGGTGCAGCGATCCCCTGCTGCAAAATGATCCGTTAAAAGCCTATTTGCCTCAAACGGCATGTAGTGAGACCCTTATCCAAAATATTGGCCTGAGCCAATGGTTGGGGGTCAAGGTACTGCCGGCCTGGGTCTCCTCCGACGGGGATCTGGTGCGCGGGTATCAGAGCCCCGAACAGCTGCTCAAGATACTGGATCATATTGATGTCCCTGCAAATCCGTCGTCGTCCGCGAGTTGATGATTCCCATCTGCCTGCCACCTTGCATCCTCTGCTTCGCCAAATCTTCGCCAGTCGTGGCGTAGAGGATCCCGCCCTGCTGGAGCGCAGCGCCAGCCAGCTGTTGCCGCCCCAGCGCCTTTATGGGATGGAGCAGGCGGTGCCGCTGCTGGCGGATGCCCTGATTGTCCAGAAACGGATTCTGATTGTCGGCGACTTCGACTGCGATGGTGCCACCAGTTCGGCGCTGTGTGTGCTGGCCCTGCGCGCCATGGGCGGTCGCCATATCGATTTTCTGGTGCCCAATCGCTTCGAGTTTGGCTACGGCCTCACCCCCGAAATTGTTGAGCTGGCGGTGGCGCGCGGCGCCGAGTTTCTGATCACGGTGGATAACGGCATCTCCAGCATCGCCGGGGTGGCGGCTGCCAAGGCGGCGGGCATGCAGGTACTGGTTACCGATCACCATTTGCCGGGTCAGGAGCTGCCTGACGCCGATGCCATCGTCAACCCGAACCAGCGCGGTTGCGACTTCCCCTCCAAGTCGCTGGCCGGGGTGGGGGTGGCCTTCTACCTGATGGCGGCCCTCAACACCCATCTGCGTCAGCTCGGCTGGTACGAACGGCAAGGGTTGCGAGCCCCCAATGTGGCGGATTACCTCGATCTGGTGGCCCTCGGCACGGTCGCCGACGTGGTGGCGCTCGATGGCAACAACCGCATTCTGGTCCATCAGGGCTTGCAGCGGATCCGGGCCGGCCGTTGTCGTCCCGGCATTCAGGCGCTGGTGGATGTGTCGGGCCGCGATGGTCGTCGCCTCACCGCCGCTGACCTCGGTTTTGCGCTGGGGCCGCGTCTCAACGCGGTGGGCCGTCTCGATGACATGTCCCTCGGGGTCGCCTGTCTGCTCTGTGATGACCTTAATCTGGCGCGCCAGCTTGCGGCCGAGATGGACAGCCTCAATCAGGAGCGCAAGGAGATCGAGCAGGGGATGCAGCAGGAGGCCCTCGCCACTCTGGAGCAGATCCGTTTTCGCGATGGCGAGGTGCCGTCGGGCATAGTGCTGCACCGCAACGAGTGGCATCAGGGGGTGGTGGGGCTGGTGGCTTCCAAGGTGAAGGAGAAGTACTACCGCCCGGTCATCGCGTTTGCCGAGAGCAGCGAGACCGAGCTCAAGGGCTCCGGCCGCTCCATCCCCGGCGTGCACCTGCGCGATGCGCTGGAACTGCTCGATACCCGCCACCCGGGCCTGATGGGCAAGTTTGGCGGCCATGCCATGGCGGCAGGGTTGACCCTGCCCAAGGCCAATATCGAGGCCTTCGGTCGGGCCTTTGAGGCGATCATCAGTGAGCTGGTGACACCGGAGCTTTTGACCGGGGTGCTGCTCACCGATGGCGAGTTGTTGCCGGATGAGCTCAACCTCGAGCTGGCGGAGCTGATTCGCGCCTCCGGCCCCTGGGGTCAGGCCTTCCCCGAGCCACTGTTTGACGGCGAATTCGTGCTGGTGCAGCAGCGGCTGGTGGGGGAGAAGCACCTCAAGATGATGCTGACAACCGATTCCGGTCACGCGGTGGATGCCATCGCCTTTGGCGTCGATCTCAAGCGCTGGCCCGATGCCTCGGTGAAGCGGGTGCGGCTTGTCTATCGGCTTGACGTCAACGAGTGGCGTGGCAACCGCAGCGTGCAGCTGCTGGTGGAGCATCTGGAGGCGGCCGGTCTCTGAGTCAAGAGCATCGCAGCCCTATCGCTGACAACGGCCACCCTCGGGTGGCCGTTTTTGTTGGCGGATTTCTGGAAAAGGGCGTTGACCCGTCTATAGCTTCACAGTTTAAGCTCGTCTCTATCGGGCCACCTGATGGCCCGCACCGTGAGTGATTGCCATGAAAATATCCGAACTGGCCCGCCGCTGCGGTCTCGCCCGCTCCACCCTGCTCTATTACGAGAAACTGGGAGTGATTGCCGGCACCCGGGCCGCCAACGGCTATCGCCACTATGACGAGGAGGATCTGCAGCGACTGCAGATGGTGCAGGCCCTGCAGGCGGGTGGTCTCAGCCTCAAGCAGTGCCTCGCCTGTCTGGCTGGCGAGATAGATCAGGCGGCATTGCAGGCCCGGGTCAGGGAGCTGGATGAGGAGCTGGCGCGGATGCAGCGCGCCCGGGATCTGTTGGCGGATCTGGCAGGGCTGCGACCGCGCTCTGGTGAGGAATTCAAGGCCTGGCAGCTGCAACTGCAGCGCGAGGCACCGGAGGCCTACTTCGCGTGGGTGATGAAACAGGGTTTTAGCGAGAAAGATCGCTACCACTTGCAATGGTTGAGCAAAGACATGAATGAACATGAGCGTTACATCAAGGACTTTATCCAGCTGCTGGATGGCATGAGTTACTGGGGGCCGGGGGATCGCGCCTTCACCCAGCAGCAGTTTGCCGCCTTGCCCATCCGGCCGCGCCGGATCCTCGACATGGGCTGTGGGCGCGGTGCCTCGACCATGGCGCTGGCTCAGGTGACTGATGCCGCCATTGTGGCCATCGATCTGGAAGAGGAGGCGCTGGCCGCCGTGGCGCACTCCGCCCGTGCAGCGGGCTTTGAGCATGTCTCCACCCTCTGCGCCAACATGGCGGCACTGCCGGACGATCTGGCCCCGGCCGACCTCATCTGGGCAGAGGGGAGTGCTTACGTGATGGGGGTTGCCAATGCACTGAAGGCGTGGCGCCCGCTGCTCGCGAGCCCACAGGCTTGCATCGTGCTGAGTGATGCGGTCTGGCTGACCGATAACCCGCCCGAGGAGGCATTGGCATTCTGGCAGCAGGATTATCCCGCCATGCAGACGCTGGCGGGCCTGCTTGAGACGGTACAAGCGGCAGGCTACCGCTGCCTGTCACACACTCCCTTGCCGATGAGCGCCTGGAACAACTATCTGGACCCTATCGAGGTCAATCTGGTGCGCTATCGAGACGAGCTGGGGGAGAGTGCTGCCTGGCAGGACTTGAGCCGGGAAGTAGCCATCCACCGCCAATATCTGGGCAGTTACGGCTATGTGATCTGCTGCCTGCAAAAAGATACTTGATCAGTTGTCGTAAAAAAAACGAGGCGCCTGCGGGCGCCTCGTTGTTTATCAGGGATTGCGGATGGCCATTACAGCTCGCGGGCCCAGGGGTGAGCCTTGGGGCGCAGCGCCAGCGCCAGACCCAGCAGCAGCACGGTCAGGCCGTAGAGGGGCCAGCTGCCAAAGCGCATGTAGGGGGTCTCGCCGTGGGCGGGACGCACCTCGCTGCGCAGCACGCCCGCTTCAAACTGCGGGATCTGGCCGATGATGCTGCCATCGATCTCGGTCACGATGGTGATGCCGGTGTTGGTGTCCCGCAGCAGCGGACGAGCCAGCTCCAGCGCGCGCATCCGGGCGATCTCCATATGTTGCCAGGGGCCGATGCTGGTGCCGAACCAGGCATCGTTGGAGACGGTCAGCAGGAAGTCGGTATCGGTATTGACGTTGCGGCGCACCTCTTCTGGGAAGATGATCTCGTAGCAGATGGCGGCGGCAAACTTGAGCCCCTTGGCGATCAGGTTTGGCTGCACTTTGTCACCCCGGCTGAAGGAGGACATCGGCAGGTTGAAGAAGGGGGCGATGGGGCGCAGCAGATCTTCAAACGGCACGAACTCGCCGATGGGCAGCAGGTGGTATTTGTTGTAGCGGTTGGAGTGGTTGTAGAAGTAGGACTCCTTGCCATCCGCATCCTGCACCCCCATGCCGAGCACGGTATTGTAGAAGCGCTGTTGCTGCTCGTCGTAGTGAATGATCCCAGCCAGCAGGCCGGTATCGTTCACCTTCATCGCCTTGTCCAGATTCTCCAGATAGGGGCCCATCGCCTTCTCGATGGCCGGGATCGCCGACTCCGGCCAGACGATGATGTCGGCATCCTGATTCTCGCGGCTCAAGTCCTGATAGGTGCGCACCGTGGGGGCCAGCGCCTCCGGATCCCATTTGAGGGATTGGGCGATATTGCCCTGCACCAGTGCCACCTTGACCGGTTCGCCACGGGTCACCCAGTTGAGTTGCATCAGGCCGTGAGCACCGGCAACCAGCAGGGCAGGCACCGCCAGCCAGAGCGGGGAGCGGGATTTCCACACCAGCCAGATAGCGGAAGCGGAGAACAGCAGAGCAAGGGTGATGCCTTGCACCCCGAGAATGGGGGCAAAGCCCTTGAGGGGGCCGTCGATCTGGCTGTAGCCAAACCAGAGCCAGGGGAAGCCGGTCATCACCCAGCCGCGCAGCCAGTCAGCCACTAACCACAGGGCCGGGAAGGCGAGCAGCCAGCGGCTCCAGTGACGGCCGCCAAAGAAGCGGGCGAAGGCCCAGCAGGCGAGAGTCGGGTAGAGGGCCAGATAGGCGGAGAGCCCGGCCAGCAGCACGAAGGCGACCGGCAGCGGGATGCCGCCAAACTCTGTCATGCTGACGTGGATCCACCATAGCCCCGGCAAAAAAAGTCCCATGGCGTAGCCAAAACCGCGCCAGGTGGCCTGTTTCGGCGTGGCTTTGTCCAGCAGAGCGTAGAGGCCAAGCAGGGAGGGGATCACCAGCGGCCAGTAGCCGAAGGGGGAGAAGGCCAGCACGGCGGTGGCACCAGAGGCCAATGCACTGAGGCTTAACAGAATTTTGGAAGTAACAGGGGATAATCTCACGGGCGATGGTGCTCGTCTTGGTGTGCAACTGGGGTCGAATGGCCGGTATCTTAACCTGTAAGCGGGGCAACGGCGAGCCTCGATGCCGGTGGCAGAGAGCACAACGCCCCGAGGTCGGGGCGTTGTTTCACACATCGAGCAGACCTGCTTATTGCGGCTCGGATTGCGCCGCCGCGTGGTGCTCGGGGATCTTCACCTGCAGTTGCTGCAGACGGCGCCGGTCGGCATGCATCACCTTGAACAGGTAGCCGTCCAGCTCGATCTCCTCGCCCTTCTTTGGCAGGTGGCTGAAGGCGTGCATCACCAGACCGCCTACCGTATCCACCTCTTCATCGCTGAATTTGGTGCCGAAGAAGTCGTTGAAATCCTCGATCTCGGTCAGGGCACTGATGGAGAAGACCCGCTTGCTGAGGCGGCGGATTTCGTCCGGCTCATCCTCGATGTCGTCAAACTCGTCGTCGATCTCGCCAACGATCAGTTCCAGTATGTCTTCGATGGTCACCAGACCGGAGACGCCACCAAATTCGTCGACCACGATGGCCATGTGGTAGCGCTCTTCACGGAACTCCTTGAGCAGACGGTCAACCCGTTTGCTTTCCGGCACGATCACCGTGGGGCGCAAGATTTTCTCGAGCTGCAGCGGCTCGCTGGCGTGATGGCCGCCAAACCCGAAGGGGAGCAGATCCTTGGCGAGCAGAATGCCCTCCACATGATCCTTGTCCTCGTTGATCACCGGGAAGCGGGAGTGGCCGGACTCGATGATCACCGGCAGGATTGCATCCACCGGCTGGGACTTCTCGATGGTCACCATCTGGGAGCGGGGGATCATGATATCGCGCACGCGAAGATCGGCGATCTCCAGCACCCCCTCGATCATGTCCTTGGTGTCCTGATCGATGAGGTCGCGCTCTTCGGCATCGGCTATCACGTCTACCAAATCATTGCGGTCTTTTGGCTCGCCCTGGAAGAGTTGGCTGAGTTTGTCGAGCCAGGTTTTCTTCGGCGAGCCGGTACTAGGGTGATCGTCGGTCATTTTCTCTCTTGGTTACTCGTATGAACACACTTGAAATAGTTCGGGTTATATAAGGATGGCCATCTGCTGTTTCAAGACGATGACCATCCGGTTCTTTACTCTTCGTCGTTCAGATAAGGATCGGCAAAACCGAGCTCCTGCATGATGTCGCGCTCAAGCGCTTCCATCTCTTCGGCTTCCTCATCCTCGATATGGTCATAACCTAGCAGATGCAGACTGCCGTGCACAACCATGTGGGCCCAGTGGGCCATCAGGGGCTTGCCCTGCTCCTGTGCCTCGCGCTCCACCACCTGGCGACAGATCACCAGATCGCCGAGCAGCGGTAGCTCCAGACCGGGCGGCGCCTCGAACGGGAAGGAGAGCACGTTGGTGGGCTTGTCCTTGCCGCGATAAGTGAGGTTGAGCTCGTTGCTCTCCGCCTCGTCGACGATGCGCACCGTCACTTCAGCCTCCTGCTGGAAGCCGAGAATGGTGCCGTCGAGCCAGCCTTGCAGCTGGGCTTCGGTGGGCAGGCCGTCGGTGCTGGCACTGGCCAGTTGCAGATCCAGGGTTACGCTCATTGCTCGCTCTCTTTGCTGGAGTTTGTTTGGCCGGCCACCTTCTCGGCTGCCTGTTTGGCATCGAATGCCTCGTAAGCCTGCACGATACGGGCCACCACCGGGTGGCGCACCACGTCTTTGGACTCGAAGAAGTTGAACGACAGACCATCGACCCCTGGCAGCACTTCCAGCGCGTGGCGCAGGCCGGATTTGGCGTTGCGCGGCAGGTCTACCTGGGTGATGTCGCCGGTGACCACCGCCTTGGAGTTGAAGCCGATGCGGGTCAGGAACATCTTCATCTGCTCGGTGGTGGTGTTCTGGGCCTCATCGAGAATGATAAAGGCGTCATTGAGGGTTCTTCCGCGCATATACGCGAGCGGCGCCACCTCGATGATGTTGCGCTCCATCAGCTTCTCGACCCGCTCAAAGCCCAGCATCTCGAACAGGGCGTCGTAGAGCGGGCGCAGGTAAGGATCCACCTTCTGGGAGAGATCGCCAGGCAGGAAGCCCAGCTTCTCACCCGCTTCCACCGCCGGACGGGTCAGCAGAATGCGGCGAATTTCCTGACGCTCCAGCGCATCCACGGCTGCCGCGACCGCCAGATAGGTCTTGCCGGTACCGGCCGGGCCTATGCCGAAGCAGATATCGTGGCGCACGATATTGGCGATGTACTGAGCCTGATTGGGGCTGCGCGGTTTGATGAGACCGCGCTTGGTCTTGACCGTCACCTCCTTGCCATAGGGGATGCTCGGCGCCGGTTCGTCATCCTGCTCCAGCACCCGCGACTCCTGAATGGCCAGATGGACCATGTCGGGAGTGATGTCGGTCACCTTGCCACCCTTGAGGGGCTGGGTTTCCACATAGAGGTGTTTGAGGATGACGGCGGCGGCATCCAGCTGGGCCGGTTTGCCCACCAACTGGAAGTGGCTGTCACGGTAGCTGATCTCGACGCCGAGGCGGCGCTCCAGCTGCTTTATGTTGTCATCGAAGGGGCCGCACAGGCTGGCAAGGCGCTGGTTGTCGGCGGGCTCCAGATGCAGATTCAGGGTCGAGATGTGTCGGCTCAAAATATCCTCGTCTCAAGGCGCTCCCCATCCGCCGGGCGAATGGGGAGGAGGGGATTAATGGGGAGTGAAGGCGGCCACGCCCAGCTCGTCCGGTACGTTATCCGGGCGACGGGCCAGGATTTCGCTCGGTGCGGTGGCGATCCGCAGGTTCATCTCGCTCTCGCCGCGGATGAACTTGCCGCGCAGGGAGTTGGGACGTACCTCGGTGATCTCCACGTCGGCAAAGCCGCCGATCAGGGTGTGCTGGCCTTCGAAGTTGACCACCCGGTTGTTTTCGGTGCGGCCACACAGCTGCATCGGGTCGAGCTTGGAGGGCCCTTCCACCAGGATGCGCTGGGTGGTGCCCAGCATGGCGCGGCCAATCTGCATCGCCTGGTTGTTGATGACGTGCTGCAGGCGGGCCAGACGGGCTTTCTTCACTTCCATGTCGACATCGTCGGGCATGTCGGCGGCCGGGGTGCCCGGGCGCGGACTGAAGATGAAGCTGAAGCTCATGTCGAAACCCACATCCTCGATCAGCTTCATGGTCGCTTCAAAGTCTTCGTCCGTCTCGTTCGGGAAGCCAACGATGAAGTCGGAGCTGATGGTGATGTCGGGACGGGCGGCACGCAGGCGACGGATCTTGGATTTGTACTCCAGGATGGTGTGCGGGCGCTTCATCATGGTCAGGATGCGATCAGAGCCGCTCTGCACCGGCAGGTGCAGGAAGCTGACCACTTCCGGGGTATCTTTGTAGACTTCGATGATGTCGTCGGTGAATTCGATCGGGTGGCTGGTGGTGTAGCGAATGCGATCGATACCGTCGATAGCGGCCACCAGACGCAGCAGCTCGGCGAAGGTGCAGATGCCGTCATCAAAGGTCGGGCCGCGGTAAGCGTTGACGTTCTGACCGAGCAGGTTCACTTCGCGCACGCCCTGCTGGGCGAGCTGGGCGATTTCGTAGAGCACGTCGTCCAGCGGTCGGCTCACCTCTTCACCGCGGGTGTAGGGCACCACGCAGTAAGTACAGTATTTGGAGCAGCCTTCCATGATGGAGACGAACGCGGTAGCCCCTTCGGCGCGCGGTTCGGGCAGGCTGTCGAATTTTTCGATCTCGGGGAAGGCGATATCAACCTGGGCACCACGGCCCTCTTGCACTTCCTTGATCATGGCGGGCAGGCGATGCAGGGTCTGCGGGCCGAACACGATATCCACATAGGGAGCGCGCTGGCGGATGGCGTCGCCCTCCTGAGAGGCAACGCAGCCACCCACGCCGATCACCAGACCGGGCTTGTTGGCCTTGAGCTTTTTCCAGCGTCCCAGCTGGTGGAACACCTTCTCCTGCGCCTTTTCGCGGATGGAGCAGGTATTCAGCAGCAAGACATCTGCCTCTTCGGGCTCTTCGGTAAGGGTGTAGCCATTGCTGGCATCCAACAGGTCGGCCATTTTGGACGAGTCATACTCGTTCATCTGGCAACCCCAGGTTTTAATGTGAAGTTTCTTGCTCATTGCTTCTCTTGACTTGTTTTGAAATCGGCATGGTCAAAGGACCGCGCATTTTACTCCGCAATCTGGATACTGCCTAGCTAATATCCAGCTGGCAATGGTGCTCACCCGATACCTGTTGCCAGCAAGCTCAATAAGCTTTCTCCTTGATTTGACGCAGCAATTCCCCGTTTGTCTCACTGTTTATCAGTCGCCCTTGCGCTATCATGCAGCCATCCGGTTCACGTCCGGGCGCTGTCGCCGGACGCACCCTTTCAGGAATAAATGTATGGAACAGTGTGATATCGCCATCGTCGGCGCCGGCATGGTGGGCGCCGCCACCGCCTGTCTGCTGGCGGCTCAGGGTCTCTCGGTGCGGGTCATCGAGACCCAACTGCCGGAACATTACGCGCCGGAGCAGCCGCTGGATCTGCGGGTCTCCGCCATCAGTCAGGCCTCGGTGGCGCTGCTGGAGCAGGCCGGTGCCTGGCACCATCTGCAGCAGATGCGGCTCTGCCCCTACCGCCGGCTGGAGACCTGGGAGCTGGACGGTTTTGCCACCCGCTTCAATGCCGCCGATCTCGGTCTGCCCCAGCTTGGCTACATCATCGAAAACCGGTTGGTGCAGCTCGCCCTGCTCAAACGGATGGAGGATTTTCCCACCATCCAGACCCACACCCCGGCGGCTGTGACCAGCCTGCGCCAGAGTGCAGATGAAGCTGTGCTGACTCTGGACGACGGCTCCGAGCTGGCGGCCCGCTGGGTGCTGGCTTGCGACGGCGCCGAATCCCACACCCGCAAGCTGGCGGGTATCGGCGTATCGCGCTTCGAGTACCGCCAGCACTGCATGCTGATCAATATCGACACCGACTTTGCGCAGGAAGATATCACCTGGCAGCAGTTCACCCCGAGCGGCCCGCGCGCCTTCCTGCCACTACCAGGCCAGCACGGCTCTCTGGTGTGGTATGACAGTCCGGCTCGGATCCGGGCGCTGGCGGCCATGAGCAACGAAGGGCTTGCCGCCGAAGTGCGCCGCCACTTCCCGAGTCGGCTCGGCGGGTTCACCGTCACCGGCAAGGGGAGCTTCCCGCTGGTGCGCCGCCACGCCAACGACTATCACGTCGGTCGGGTGGTGCTGCTTGGCGATGCTGCCCACACCATCAACCCGCTGGCGGGGCAGGGGGTCAACCTCGGCTTCAAGGATGTCGCCTGCTGGGTCGACTTGCTGCAAGGTGCTGGCGCTGACTGGCATCAACTTGTGCTGGCCGAGCGCTACGAGCGGCGCCGTCGTCCCGACAACCTGCTGATGCAGTCGGGGATGGATCTCTTCTACGGGGTGTTCAGCAACGAGATTGGCCCGCTCAAGCTGGCCCGTAATCTGGCACTCAATCTGGCGGATAAAGCTGGCCCCTTAAAGGAGATGGCGCTGCGCTATGCACTGGGGCTGGTTTGACAGGTCGGAACCAGATAACACGGGCTGAATTCGCGAAGGAGCAAAGGTGATGAACAAGGCACTGCTGGTGATCGACTTTATCAACGATATTGCCCATCCCGACGGGCGCATTGCCGCCTCCGCAGCCCATGTGCTGGAGCAGGATGCCATCGCGCATGCCAATCAGGCGCTGGCCCATGCCCGCGCCAACGGCTGGCTGGTAGTGCTGATCAAGGTGGGCTTTGACGGCGGCTATCAGCTGCAACCCAAGGGGTCTCCCATGTTTGGTCGCGCTCACCAGTTGGGGGCGCTCTCTTTGGCTGACAGCGGCACCGACTTTCATCCTGATCTGGATGTGCAATCCGGTGATCTGGTGCTGGCTAAGCCCAGGGTCAGCCCCTTCTATGGCACGGCGCTGGAGCCTGCGCTGCGGGCCAACCACATCGACCACCTCTATCTGTGCGGGGTGAGCACTAGCTGGGCCATTCAGGCGGCAGCGCGGGATGGTCACGATCGCGACTACGCCATCACCATTCTGGAGGATGCCTGCGCCGCCGCAGATGCCACCGAGCATCACACCTCGCTGCGGATGTTGGGTCGCATCGCCGAGATCATCAAGGTGTCCCAGCTGGCTTGATCCTTAACGCAGGCTGCGCCCGATCACCGTGTTGAGATTGACTCTGCGGCCCCCTGTCGGGCCGCAGCGCTTTTGGGCAACATGATTGTCGGGCAATATAGTGCTCACATGGATAACAACAAGGATGGACAGATGCGTTATCAGGGACGGATCGCGAGCTGGAACGAGGCGCGCGGCTTTGGATTTATTACGCCGGAGCAAAATGGCGCCGAGCAGACAATCAATGGATCACGCGGTGCAGGGCTGTTTGTGCATGTTACGGCGCTGCAATCAGATGGCCGCGTGCCAGAGCCGGGGGAGCGTGTCACCTATCTGATCGGCAGTGGCCAGGATGGCAAACCGAGGGCGTTACAGGTCTTTTTCCCCGATCGCCCGCTCACGTTGGCGGATGCCGTGCCGTCGGCCGCACCATCAGCAACAAGATCAGCCACATCATCAGCGGCGCCATCATTTCGGACGACAAGTCAGCCGCCACGACCTACCTTGACCAGAGAGAGAAGTAACCCCTATCGACGTCGCAAGAGCAGCTGGAGTGGCAAATTGATCCCTCTGCTGGTGCTCGTCGGCCTCTTTTCCATCTATTCCCGTTTCTCGGCCGAGTCGATGGCGCCATTGCCGGTCTCCTCTTTCAATCAGGAGGAGGTCAGCACGCCACAGGCAACGACCTTTATTCGCCAGTGTGATGGTCGGCAGCATTGCTCCCAGATGACCTCCTGCGAGGAGGCAACCTGGTTTTTGCAACATTGCCCGAACACCAAAATGGACGGAGAGGGCGATGGTATCCCCTGCGAAAATCAGTGGTGTGGTCATTAATTGTGACTTATCAGATACATATGCTCATGATGTGCTCTTGTTATCCGGAACAGGGAAACTGGCCTGAAACCTTGCCGGATGGTGTTCGATGGTGAAATTTGGTCTCAGTTGGCTAAGTGGGAATGGGGTGCTTTACTCTATCTGCTGGCTTTATTGTTAATAGATGGCGGTATGCCACTTTTGCCACAGGATGGCCATCATGGTGGATGATATACAGAGGCCGCGAAGTCACTTCTCCGAGCGGGCTCATTATCTGGCTGCGCTGGAAGACCAGATATCGGTGATAGACCGGGATGGCGTGATCCATTACACCAATCTCGCCTGGGAGCTGTTTGGTGAACAAAATGGCATGCCCAAGGGATATAACTGGCTCGGAGTCAATTACATGGGGGCTTGTGACGCTGAATCCGAGCCCTCTGGATTGGCTGCCGTGGAGGGGATCCTTCGGGTTATCCGTCATCAGCAGGAGAAGTTCTATCTGGAATACCCCTGCCACAGCCCCGACACCCAGCGCTGGTTTATGATGCGAGTAGCGCCGGTACCCGGGCTTGATGCCGAGTATTTTTCCATCGCCCATATCAATATCACCGAGCGCAAGCTGCTGGAGCTGGAAGTTGCCAGCCTCTCCCAACACGATCCCTTGACCGGACTGGCCAATCGGCGGCTGTTCAACAGCTTTTTGCATAACGAGTGGCGGCGCAGCATGCGTGAACACACACCGCTCTCCCTCATCATGCTGGATCTGGATAACTTCAAGGCGTGCAATGACCATCTTGGTCATCAGATGGGGGATGGCTCCCTCCAGCTGGTGGGCCATCTTCTGCAATCCTTCTGCCAGCGTCCGGCGGATCTGCCCTGCCGTTTTGGTGGTGATGAGTTTGCCCTGATCCTCGGCAATACCGATCGAGATGCGGCCCAGCGGATTGGAGAGGAGATCCGCCAGGCCATCAACGATCTCGACATCGTGGTGGCAAATAATATTCAGCTTAGCGCCAGTATTGGCATTGCCACCTACACGGCAGAGCAACCGCTGGAGGGGGAAGGGGCGTTGCTGGCTGCGGCCGATGCGGCGCTTTATTGCGCCAAGGGGGCGGGTAAAAACCGTAGCCACTGCGCCAGCTGTTGAGCCGCATTGCCGCTTTTGTCCTGCTTGCGCCCCCTTGATGGGGGCGCACTGTTTTGACGTGGCACGATGTTAGCTACCAGCGAGCGTTGGTTTCAGCGCTCGGGTGTGGCCGACACCGGCAGGGGATGGCTGGCGATCACCTGCCTGACGAAGTGATCCCTGATGGGGTCGGCAAAGTCCGGATTCCATACCATGCTGACCTCCCACTCGGAGCTGGGACCAGAGAGGGGATAGAGGGTGACATCGGGCCCGGCGATAAAACTGACGCTGCGCGGCAGGATGGCGTTGCCTATGCCCGCCGCGACCAATGCCACCAGCGTCTGGATATCCTCGGCCTCCTGGACCATGCCGGTCAGCCGATTGGCGCCGAGAAAACCGGCGATCTGCTGGCTGAGACCGGGGCAGCGGTGGCCCACCATCTGCAACAGGGGTTGACTGGTCAGTGCCTGCTGGACGTCGAATGCGGCCGGGTCTGGTTCGGTCATTCGTGTCGGCACCGCCAGCACCAGCCGGTCGATCAGCAATCTGTGCTCCTGTAACTGCGGCATCTGAGGTCTGCGCATAAAGCCCAGCTGCAACTGGCCGGAGAGCAACTGCTCCTGCTGGATCGCGGAGGGCATATCCTGCAGATGGACCATCACGTCCGGGACCTGCTGCTTGAAGCGGGCCACCAGCGAGGGTGCAAGCGCGAAACTCGACAGACCGAAGCCAATCTTGAGCCGACCGGCTACCCCGCTCGTCACCGCCAGCGCATGGCTTTCGAACTCCCGACCGTGCTCGACCAGCGCACTCGCCTGAGTGAGCAGCTGGGCGCCGAGCGCCGTCAGCTCGGCGCCGTGGCGGCCCCGTTTGAACAGGGTGCAGCCCAGCGTCTGCTCCAGCCCCTGGATCTGCTTGGTGAGGGCCGGTTGGGTGATAAAGAGGCGGCTGGCCGCTTCCCGGTAGTTGGCGGTGTCGGCCAGCGTCACAAACGCCTGCAGTTGCCTCAAGTCGAATTTCATTCCAATTGGTTATCCAAAGTGGCGATTTATTGATTATAAATTATCTAATCGCCTTGTTCTAATGGCTCGGCAAGGGGGGAATCGCCCTCCTCTGAACCGGAATAAGGAGCCATATCATGTCCACTCAACGTTATCTGTTTTTGATCAAGGGCAAGCTGGTGCTGGCCCAGCCGTTGGCGGCCCCGGAGACTGGGGATCTGCTCGTCAGCCTGCTGCAACAGGGTTTTGTGGTCGGCCCCTTGCAAGTGTGGGCTGGCAGTGCCGAGCAGGCGCTGGCCTGTTATGAGCGTGCCGCCCAGCAGCAGGCCTTTGCCGATGCGCTCTCTGGCTCTCTGCCCGAGCTGGCCGGGGTGTCTGTATGAGAGCCTGTATGAATGCCTGTATGAGTGCTGGCATGAACACGCTCACCCTGTCGGTATCCGCCCTGCTGCTCGATATGGATGGCACTCTGGTCTGCTCGACCGGTGATGTGGAGAAGGTGTGGCGGCTCTGGTGCCAGCATCATCAGCTTGCCCCAGAGCCGGTGTTGGCTATGTGCCACGGTATGCGCTCACGTGAGGTAATCCGGGCGTTGGCCCCGCAGCTGGATGTGGAGCGGGAAGCGGTGCGGCTCGACGAGCTGGAGATGCTGCATACCGGCGGCGATGCCATCCCAGGGGCTGGCGAGTTGCTGGGCCGCTTGTCGCCAGAGCATTGGGCCATTGTGACCTCCGCCAGTGAGCAGGTTGCCCGCCATCGCCTGAGTTGTGCCGGTTTGCCGCTGCCCCATGTACTGGTGGGGGCCGAAGCTGTGATCAATGGCAAACCCGATCCCGAGCCCTATCTGCTGGGGGCTGAACGGCTTGGCGTCTCGCCCGATTGTTGTCTGGTGTTCGAGGATGCCCCGGCCGGTATCGAGAGTGCCCTGCGTGCAGGTTGCACCGTGGTGCAGGTAGGAGGCGATGCGCCGCTCAATCCGGCGGTGGTGGCGGTGATCCGCGACTGGTGCGAGGTGAAGATTGAGTTGGGGGAAGGCGAATCCCTGCTGGTGATGCTGCTCACCTGAGTGGTGGATAGAGCGTATTACGACCGCAGATTGCAGTATGAACCATCGCTATCCGCACTCTATGTTGCAATAAAAACGCCCCCGAGATGCGGGGGCGTTTTGCTATCTGACTGTTATTTGAAGACGCGGAAACGGGTGGCGTCGTCGATAAAGGTCTTCTCTCCTGCCGGTTGCTTGATGCTGCCAAAGGGCATCTGGGCGCGCAGCAGCCAGCTGGCGGGCAGGTTCCACTCCTTGCGTACCGCCTCGTCGATCAGCGGGTTGTAGTGCTGCAGGGAGGCACCGACTTTCTCCTGCGCCAGCGTCGTCCAGACCGCAAACTGGGCGATGCCGGTGGCATGTTCCGACCAGATGGGGAAGTTGTCTGCATAGAGGGCGAATTTTTGCTGCAGATCCTTGATGACGTCGGTGTCCTCAAAGAACAACACAGTGCCGAAGCCTGCGCGGAAGCTGCCATCCACCTTTGCCTCACTCTGGGCGTAGGCTTCCGGCGGCACAATCTTTTTCAGCTCGGCTTTGACGATATCCCACAGCTTGTGGTGCTGGGCGCCAAACAGGATGACAGCACGGGAGCTCTGGGAGTTGAAGGAGGAGGGGCTGTGTCTGACGGCATCCTGGATCAGTGCCGTCAGCTGCTCCGGTGTATGGGAGACCTGGTCACCCAGGGCATAGATGGTACGACGTGCTTTGATCTGCTCGATAAACGGACTGCTCATAACATCTCCTTTGCTTGATAGTCACCGGGCGCCAGCCTTGTGGCCAGCCATCCCCTGTTGTTCAAGCTATAGACTATACCACCCGATTATCTTCCGGGCGTTTACATGTAGTGGTGACACTTTCAACTGAGGGTTAACACCCCGCACATAGGCGATCCTGTTGCTCCCCAGTGAACGGGGTTGAGGCGCGCTGAACTGCCAGCCCAGCTGAGATTGCGCCACCCAACCCTGCGCAGGTGACAGGAGCTGTCCGATCGCCAGTAGTTGGGGTGGGGCTGCGACAGCCTCCCACCCCTGCCGAGGGACACGCCATACCTGTGAAATAAAAAATTTCTTGTGGTTATTCAAGAGATTGAATTCGGGCTTGCCGGTCACGCCTATTGCCGGGTTTCAAGTGAGGATCTGCTTGCCGCTAGTCACCCACTGGTTTGCTGCCTGCCGGTTTGTATAGTGCAGAGGAAATTAATCAGATTGGACAGGAGTACCCATGGAGATGAATTCGCGCGCGCTTCGCACACTGGCCCTGTTGGGCGCCTTGCTCGCTGGCAGCACGACCGTGCACGCCTCCGAGACCCTCAACACCATTCTCGGTGGTGGCGCAGGCGGGGTAGCGGGCACCATGATCGGCAAGGAGCTGGGGGGCGATACCGGTGCGCTGGTTGGTGCGGCCATTGGCGGCGCAGCTGGTGGTGCGGCGACGGCCAACAAGGGCAACAAGAATGAAGCGGCCCTTGGCGGCGCGGTGGGGGCGCTGGGCGGTGCTGCCATCGGCAAGAGTGTTGGTGGCGATACCGGTCAGCTGATCGGCGCCGGGGTCGGCGGGGCGAGCGGTTCGGCCATCGGTGCCAAGACGGGCGATGGCCACAAGAGCCAGGATCGCTATTACGATGACGACGATCATCACCATCACAAGCCCCACAAGAAGCACAAAAAGCACAGATGGCACGACGACGATTGATGTGCGCGCAGTGAGTGCGAAAGATGCAAAACGGGGCCTGTTGGCCCCGTTTTGCATTGTGTGGTCACTCGATTTTGCGGTGACTCGCTCGTGCGGTTACACCAGCCGGTGCTGGCGGCGACCGGCGGCAAAGGCGTTGATATTGTCGATCAGCTGGTCGGCCAGCCGCTGCATCGACTCCTCGCTGGCCCACGCTACATGCGGGGTGAGGATGAAGTGGGGGTATTGCAGCGCCTTCATCAGGGGATGGTCGGGGGGCGGGGGTTCGACGCTCGCCACATCGAAACCGGCAGCGCCGAGGCGGCCGTTGGCCAGCGCCCGCAGCAGCGCCTCTTCATCCACCAGACCGCCGCGGCCGACGTTGATCAGCAGGGCGCCCGGTTTCATCAATCCCAGCTCCCGCTCGCCAATCAGGTTGCGGGTGTAGGGGGTGAGCGGGCAGTGCAGGCTGATCACATCCGAGCTCTGCAGCAGCTCGTCGAGCGGCAGGCGATCCTCGTCATGGCTGCCACCGATCTGGCTCTGGGCGTAACGCACCGTCATCCCCATTCCCTTGGCCCGTTCGCCGAGCGCCTGACCCAGGGTTCCCTTGCCGATGATGCCGAGCTGCTTGCCGTGCAGATCCATGATGTTGTGATCGAAGAAGCAGAACTGGCCGCTCTGTTGCCAGCGCCCCTCCAGCAGCGACTGGCGCCAGCAGAAGAGGTTGCGCGACAGGGCCAGCATCAGTGCCATGGCGTGTTCCGGCACCGAGGGCCCCGAGTAGTTGCGGATGTTGCATACCCCGACGTTGGCCGCGCGGCACGCCTCCAGATCCACGTTGTCGCTGCCGGTGGCGGCAAGCGCGATGAGTTTGAGCTCCGGCAACTGTGCCAGTTCAGCGGCGCCGATACGTACCTTGTTGATGATGGCGATGCTGGCATCTTTCAGCCGTTCGACCACCTGTTCCGGGGCAGTGCTGGGATAACTCTGCCAGTGGTGGGGAAAGTCGGGATGATGCAGGGTGATGCCCGCATCCAGGGTATCGCTGTCGAGAAACACAATCTGCTGCATGTACCTTCCTGCCATATTCGGGTTTGAACCGTCATGATGCCAAAAAGGGCGCCATCAGAGCCAGTATGCCGCGCCATGGCGGGTGGGCTTTCTCCGGCAGATGTGATGTTGCGCGTGCTTTGTGGCCCTGGTCAGAGCCAGCCCAGATGGTTGAGCCACCCCTGAATGCGGGTGGGGGTTTCGCCCAGTTCCATCAGGGCGTAAGGACGATAGTTGAGCTTGTGGCTGCGCCGGCTCTCGGTCTGGCGAGCCTCGGCCGCCAGCAGCGGCCAGCGGCCGCCATCCTCCTGATAGAGATCCAGAGTAGGGATGGTGCCCTGCGCTATCTCTTTTGCGAGGATCTGGTTGCTCTGCTGGTCGGGGAAGAAGCCATCGAGCAGCACCAGCGCATCGGGGGCGGGCAGCTGTTCGCTGGCGATAAGGTTGGCGGTCCAGGCTGCACCGGTGCCTTGCGCCAGGATCAGCTTGAAGCCCCCCTCCTGCAGCTTGGCATCGGCCAGCTTGCTGATCCGCTCGGCCAGTTGTTTGCGAAAGGCATCGCTCTCCTTGGCTTTTTTCTCGGCGGCGGGGTCGAGCTCGGTTTGCTGGGGAGAGGGGAGCAGCAGCAGGGTATCAAAGCCCAGCTGGCTGAGGGCGCGGGTCAGTTGCCAGAGCTGACCGCTGCGCTGCCAGTCGGGCAGTAGGATGGCGAGACCCACATAGTTGTCGCTATCGTGCTTGGCAAACAGCACCGTCTGTTTGTCGATCTGGGTGGCTTCGGGTTGCCCTTTCCAGTCGCTCGCTTGCCAGTGATCGAGGGGGAGTGGCTCGGCAACGGGGGGCGCGACCTCGCTCGCCTCTGCCCCATGGCCAGCCAGCAAGGTCAATAACAGCAGTGATAAGGATAATCTGGCCATAGTGTGCTCCCCCGGTTATCTGGGTTAGCGGCGGCGGCGGGATTTTCTGAAGGGGGAGGCGGCGTTATGGCCGCGAACAGGCAATAAAAAAGCGAGCCGGAGGCTCGCTTTTTTGCAATCAATTCAACGTGGTCAATTAGTTGACGCGACGCTTGAATTCACCGGTGCGGGTATCGATTTCGATCTTGTCACCGATCTCTACGAAAGCGGCAACAGCCAGCTCGTAGGTAGTGCCTTTCAGACGGGCAGGCTTGGTCACTTTACCGGAGGTGTCGCCACGGGCAGCCGGCTCGGTGTACTCAACTTCACGCACGATGGTGGTCGGCAGTTCTACGGAGATGGCTTTCTCGTTGTAGAAAGTCACTTCACACAGATCTTCCATGCCGTCTACCAGGTAGTTCAGCACGTCACCCAGGTTGTCTTTCTCGACGTCGTACTGGTTGTACTCGGTGTCCATAAAGACATACAGGGGGTCGGAGAAGTAGGAGTAGGTGCACTCTTTACGCTCCAGCTGAACAACGTCCAGCTTGTCGTCGGCCTTGAAGACAGTCTCGGTGGCGCTGCCGTTCAGCAGGCCTTTCAGCTTCATTTTGACCACGGCGGAGTTACGGCCGGATTTGTTGAATTCAGCCTTCTGGACCACCATCGGCTCGGTGCCGATCATGACTACGTTACCAGCGCGGATTTCCTGAGCGGTTTTCATGTAAAAAATTCCTGTTCGTGAAACGGACGGATAAAAACTGCCAGATTATATACGGCTTTCCAGAAATTTCACCAACCTCGTGACGAGATCCCCATCCCGGAGCAGCTTCTGTGACCAGAGTCGCCCATGTTGCAGCCAAATCGCGCTGTATTGCGGCCATTGGGCCCAGAGTTCGCGGCAATCTTCACCACGGTTGAGAGCCAGATTGAAGCGGCGCAGCCATTGGGCGCAATCGGCAGGCAGATCAGCAAGATAGTGGTCGAGGAACTGCTCCAGCTTGACCAGATGGGCCTCCTCCTCCTGTTGGTAGATATGCCAGAGGAAAGGACGAGCTGCCCACTGGGCCCGCACGAAGGAGTCCTCCCCGCGCACCAGATTGAGATCACAGCTACACAGCAGTCGATCGTAACCGGCCTGATCGGTCATCGGCAGCAGCTTGATGGTGAGGTTGCCCGAGTGGAGCAGCTCCCCCGCTTTGGCCGCAGGGATGGCATCTGCCAGACCGGCGCCGGTGAGCACATCGTTGAGAGAACGCCCCAGCGGCAGCAGCAGGGTGACGGGCGTGGTGCTCTGGCACCAGCTCTCGACCAAGCTTTGCAGCGCATCGCTCTCGTAGGTAAAGAGGCTGACCCGCAGCTCGTTATCTTGTCTGGGCGGCAAACCGAGGCTTGCCCAGTAGGCTGCCAGTCCCGCATCATCTTGCTGCCACTGCTCCCGTTCGGCGATGAGGTCGTGCTCGCACAAAAGGCCGCCGGTTTTAGCGGTAAAGCCCGGGAAGAAGAAGTATTTGTTGAGGCTCTGGTTGCCAACTCGCTGTGGCGAGGCGAGGCCGTGGCAATCCTCTACCCAGCTCTCCGCCGAGAGGTACTCCAGATTGATCCAGCATGGGGGGCTGGGTTGGCTCGCCATCAGCTCTATGAAGGGGGCGGGCAGTTCGCAGGCAAAGGCCTCGATCACCACCTTGCCCGGGGTCATGTCGGTCGGCAGGGTCTCATGCCAGTGCTGGATATAGATGCCATCGACCCACTGGCCATCCTGCGCCGGGTCGAGTCCGGGGCAAATGCGGGCGAAACTTGGCAGATCGTCGACCCAGAGCCGCACCTGAACCTCATTGCCATGTGCCGCAATATTCCCCTCCCGTTTTAGCTGGCGGGCGAGTCGCCAGGTGACGCCGATGTCACCGAAGTTGTCGACGACGCAGCAGAAGATGTCCCAGTCAAACGGGGGCAGGGGAGTGGTCATGGCTCGGGGTTCCAAATGCAAAAAAACCGGTGCGCAGGGTAGCACACCGGTTGACTGGCTTCTAACCGTCAGCGTGTGACGGTCGCTGCGGCAGGTTACTCCTTGCCGTAGACGTTGTTCTCTTGCTCACGTACCCGAATAAAGGTGGTGCGCTTGGTGAGCTCTTTCAGCTGGCTGGCGCCGACGTAGGTACAGGTGGAGCGCACGCCGCCCAGAATGTCGCGCACGGCGTTCTCGACCGGGCCGCGGTAGGGCAGCAGCACGGTTTTACCCTCGGAGGCGCGGTATTCGGCGACGCCACCGGCGTGCTTGTCCATGGCGCTGGAGGAGCTCATGCCGTAGAACTTCATGAAGGGCTCACCGTCTACATCGACGATCTCGCCACCGCACTCTTCGTGGGCAGCCAGCATGCCGCCCAGCATCACGAAGTCGGCACCGCCGCCGAAGGCTTTGGCGACGTCGCCCGGGCAGGTACAGCCGCCGTCACCGACGATCTGGCCGCCGAGGCCGTGGGCCGCATCGGCACACTCGATGATGGCGGAGAGCTGCGGATAACCGACGCCGGTCTTGACGCGAGTGGTGCAGACGGAGCCCGGGCCGATGCCGACCTTGACGATGTCGGCGCCGGAGAGGATCAGCTCTTCGACCATCTCGCCGGTCACCACGTTGCCCGCCAGAATGACGTGGTTGGGGCAGGCTTCACGAATTTTGCGCACGAACTCGACGAAGTGCTCGGAGTAGCCGTTGGCCACATCGACACAGATGAAGCGCAGCGCTTCGGACATGGCGAGGATTTGGCGGGTCTTGGCGAAATCTTCAGCCGAGGTGCCGGTGGAGACCATCACATGGCCCAGCAGCGCCGGGTCGGTCTCGTTGACGAAAGCTTGCCACTGCTCAAGGCTGTAGTGCTTGTGTACCGCGGTCATCATCTCGAAACCGGCCAGCGTGCGCGCCATGGCAAAGCTGCCGACGGTATCCATGTTGGCGGCGATGACGGGTACGCCTTGCCATTGGGTCTGAGTGTGTTTGAAGGTGAACTGACGGGTCAGGCTTACTTGGGAACGGCTCTTGAGAGTAGAGCGCTTGGGGCGGAACAGGACATCCTTGAAACCGAGCTTCAAGTCTTCTTCGATACGCATTACAAATTCCTTATTGAGCCTTGTTGAAAGTCACTTTTGCAGTGGCAAATTTTCGGCAGGCGCAAAAAAACCGGTGGTTTTCAGGCCCTCCGGTTTACAACAGTGTAGGCAAAAATCCCTTTAGAACAAGACTGATAATTTGTAAATCCTTGTGGTAGCCTTTGGCGTCACAACCTGAGGTTAACCACCAGTTTCATCCAGCACCGTTCGGTGCCTTGCTCTCCTACGATATTCCCGCTCGCTTGGGCCGCCGTTCGGCCACTCTTTGTCGTCTCTCTCCTGACCTGCCAGATATTATCCAAGTAGCTGAAATAAATCGGATTGACCCACAATAGGACTGTGGTAGATCTGGGCGCAGGATTGACAAGGCAGGGCAGTAAAATGGGCAAGATGATGGTGGGGATCACCCTGATGCTGGCACTGTGTGGCAGTGTGCTGGCAGAGACCCCGACCAGCTATGGCTGGATCGAGAAGGGACTTATTTTGCCCACCGGCGTGGCGGTGAAGATGAAACTCGACACCGGGGCGCTCACCTCTTCCCTCGATGCTCGCGCCATCACCAGATTCAAACGGGATGGCAAGCCCTGGGTGCGCTTCATGCTGGTGGTAACTGATGCCGACAGCGGCAAACTGGTCAAACAACAGTTCGAACGGAGGGTCGAGCGCAGCGTGACGGTGCGCGGGGCGGGCGGCATGGAGCAGCGGCCAACGGTGACCATGTCCATCTGTCTGGGGGACAAGGTGTATGAGGAGTGGTTCACCCTGCGGGATCGCAGCAAGATGATCTATCCGGTGCTGCTGGGCCGACGTCTGCTGGCGGAGCTGGGCCCGGTGGATTCCAGTCGAACCTTTACCCTGCAGCCCGCCTGCCGTTAGGGGCAATTTCGGCGTGAATCTAAAAAACGCCGTTTCACAGCTAAATCCCCGCCCCTCTACCAGAGGTAGCATCTCCACCATACCCTGAAGCGTGCGAGCTCGTTCGCCAGCAAGGGCTTGAGCGTGGAGTGCATCATAGTGAAACCCTATCAACAAATCGTATCTGAATGGCTATTGCTCGCGGGCGAACAGCAGGGCGTAGCCTTGAGTCTGGGCAGCGATGGCCACTGTCGTGTGCCATTCGGTCTGGATGGCGAGTGCCTGGTCGAAGTGCCCGATAACGATGAGCTGCAGGCATGCTACCTCTATATCCCCTTGCTGCGTCTGCCTGACGATGCGGTCAGTCAGTTGCAGCTGACCCGCTCGGCCCTTGAGCTGAACATGTTTGGTTTGGCCACGGGGGGAAGTCAGATCAGTCTGGACAGTCGCAGCAATCATCTGGTGCTGACCTTTTCCTCTCTCATCGAGATGCTCGATAAAACCCTGTTTATGCAAACCCTGGGTGAATTTCTTGATCTCGGCGTCACCTTGCAGACGCAGTTGCAGGCGTTGAGCGCCCGGCAGGAGACAGCTGCCATTCCCTCCCCGTTATCTGGCGCCATGATCCCGTGTTGATGGATCGTCATTGGTATTAATCAGGAGTAGAAGATGTCTATTCAAAGCATTGGACAACCCCAGCGCGCTACCGCTGTGGCCTCTCATGAGCATGGCGAGGTGCAATCCTCATCTCGCCAGCACTCGGTTCATCACAATCTGGCCTCTCACTATACCAGCCTCGGCTTCGGCTCCCGGGTTCAGCCGGGCAAGGTATTGAATACCTCGCTCAAGTGGTTGACCCTCAGTGCCCCGGCTCGCAAGATTGGCATCGCCATCCAGGGCGGCCATGACTCCCATGCCCAGAGCGCCAAGGGCAAAGCTCGTTACTGGACTGGCGCCATCATCAAAGGGCTGGCCAATATCACCGGTGGTGTCAGCAGCGTGGCCAGCGGTGCGGTGACGGCAGGAGTGGCCGGGGTGAAAAACCTTGGCGAGTCAGCGGCGCGTCTGGTGGCATCCTCCTCTCTGGGGTTGGCGGGGAGCGTGATGAAGGGGGCCTCCCATCTGCCGCTCGGTATGTCAGAGCGGTTGCAACAGGGCTCACAGCAGGCCTTGAGTGCCGCCAAGGGGATCATCAAACCGGCCTTCGTGGCGAAGGCGCAGCAGGAACCGCTGACTGCCGAGGGGGCGAGAGCGGTGATGGATGCGGCCCAGCTGGCGCGGGTCAGCTGCTCCAGCAGTTATCGGGAGATGCCGGCAGGCTACAGTCACGCCACGCTGGCAGATATTCCCCCTTCGATATTGGCCCGCCGTGAAGATGGTTCCGGTGGCACCGGGAGTGCCCTGACACTTCATGTCACCCCGGACAAGAACGAGAATGACCCCTTTATCCTGACAGGTGATGCCTGGTCTGCGCTCAAGGTCGCCGTTTACAAGCGTGGCGATACCATGGTGCTCTCGTTTGTGGGCACTCAGCCTGCCAAACGCCCCGGCACCCTGAAGAGCGATGCTGGCGCGGCCCTTGGCATCAAGGACAGCGCGTTTCAAGATGCCGACCGGCTGGTCAAGGCCTTTGCCCAGCAGTATGGCGGCAAGGTCGAGGTGCTGGGCCACTCGCTGGGGGGCGGTCTGGCGCAGTATGCCGGCATCAAGCATGGACTCAAGGTTACGGCGTTCAACAGCATGGGGCTGCATGTTGGGCTGCGGGATCGCCTCGCTCACAAGCTGGACGATGCCAATGTCACCCACGTCAACACCAGCGGGGATCCGCTGAGCCAGAAGGTGGAGCACGGTGTGTTCGGGCTGGATGCCTCTTCCCAGGTGGGCAAGCGTTATGTGATTGAGCACTCTGGCGGGCATCGCATGGAGGCGGTGACGGCAGGTCTGGATGCGCTGCTTGCCTGATCTGCCGGTGATGGCGCCGCAACAAGTCGCGTAGCGTCAGCGTGCTAATTATCTATAAACAACGCCTCCCTCTGGAGGCGTTGTCATTTTCGGATCAGGGCTGGGAGTGGGTGTGGGTCGGTAGCCAGACGCTCACCTCCAGCCCCCCTTCCGGCCGGTTGTGGACATCGAGGTCGGCGCCGTGCAGTTGGGCGATGCGCGAAACGATGGCCATGCCGAGACCCACGCCATCCCCCTGCTGGGGATTGACCCGAAAGAAGCGTTCATACAGCCGGGGCAAGGCGCTGGCGGGAATGCCGGGGCCGTTGTCGCTCACATCCACCCTCACCCGGTTGCCCTCTCGCTGAACCCGCACCCTGATCTCGCCCTCCGGCTGGGTGTAGCGCAGCGCATTGTCGATGAGATTACTGAACAGCAGCTCGAGCAGTGTGGCCTGCCCCATCACCAGCTGCGGCAATTCACACTCCAGCGACAGCTGCTGATCCTTTTTGAGCGCGATGGGAGCAAGCGTCGCCAGGGTGCCTTGCAGCAGGTGGCCCACCTCCAGCTCGGTCAGTACCAGTCCCTGCTGGTTGTCGATACGGGCCTGGGTCAGCAGTTGGCGGATCAGCCGATCGCTGCGGTCGAGGGCCTGCAGCATCTTGTGCAGGGAGTGCTGGCGGCTGGTGTCATCATCGGCAGCCAAGGCATTTTCACTGTGGATCCGCAGCACCGCCAGCGGGGTGCGCAGCTCGTGGGCCGCCTCGTTGGTGAACTGCTTCTCCCGCTCTATGGTCTCCGCCAGTGCCTGCATCAGCCGGTTGATCTCGTTGGTGAGGGGGGTCAGCTCCTGAGCGCTTATCTTGAGGCTGAGGGGGCTCAGGTTGGCGGGGTGACGCTCGCTGATGGCCTGGGCCAGCTGGCGCAGGGGGGCCAGCCCGCGAGTGATGAGCCACCAGAGCAGGGCCAGCAGGAAGGGGAGAGTGATCAGCAGCGGCAGCATGGTGAGGGTTGCCATCTTGCTGGCCAGTTCGCTGCGCTCGTCGTCCCGCTCGGCTACCACCAGCCAGGTCTGCTCCTGCTGGTTGTAGAGAGTGAAGGTGCGCCACTGGTGATTATCTTTTTCGACCGTGTCAAAGCCGATAGCCAGGGTGACCAGCGGCTGATCCGGGGCGCTGGGGGCGCGCAGCAGCAAGCCGCCCTTTTCATCGAGCAGCTGGAAGTAGAGATTGCGTTCGAACTCGTGGCCGTAGGGGGTGATCTCCCGATCCTCGCCGGTCAGGTTGAGGCTGGGGTCTTTTTGCCACTCATCGGGGTTCTGTGCCTCCCACTCCTGATAGACGGTGCCGTTGGCGGGCAACTGCCCCTGCTGGGCCATATAGCGGGCCAGCAGCTGGTTGGTGATGCGGGCCGACTGGGCGAGGCGGGCATCAAACAGCTCCTCCATTTCGTGGCTCGCCTCCATGTAGCCGATAAAGGCGCTGATGGTAAGACTCAGGCTCACCAGCGTCAGGATACCGGTGAGCAGAAAACGGCGAATGGAGCGGGGACGTTTCATCGTGCGGGTGTCCGGCTTGGCTGTTCGAGCTGAGGAATGATGTAGCCGACCCCGCGAATATTGCGGATAAGGTCGCTGTAGAACTTCTTGCGCAGATGGTGGATATGCACCTCCACCGCGTTGCTCTCGGCCCCTTCATCCCAGCCGTAGAGGCTCTGTTGCAGCTGATCCTTGCTCAGCACCCGGCCGCTCTGGCTGATCAGCTCCTGCAGCAACTTGTATTCATGGGGGGTGAGTTTGACCGCCTCCCCCTGATAGGTGACCTGCTGGGATTCGGGATAGATGAGGATGTCGCCATACTCCAGCACCGCTTGCGCCTGTCCCTTGCTGCGGCGAACGAGGGCGCGCAGGCGGGCGTTGAGCTCCTGCAGGGCGAAGGGCTTGACCATGTAGTCGTCGGAGCCGGCATCGAGGCCGACCACCCGATCGTCCAGCGCATCGCGGGCGGTGAGGATCAGCACCGGCAGTTGGTGTCCTTCACGCCGCAACTTGCGCAGCAGGCTGAGGCCATCGATGTCGGGCAGATTGAGATCGAGGATCAGGGCGGCGAACTCGTCGCTCTTGAGGGCTGCCAGAGCGGGCAACCCCTGTTGCAGCCAGTCCACCGTATAGCCGCTATGGCGCAGTGCATCCTGCATACCATCCCCCAGCATCACATCATCTTCCACCAGCAGGATCCGCATTCTTTTCTCCCTGTTTGTTGGGTGTGGCGATCTGGCTCAGCGCCAGGGTGTGCCGTGGCATAAACAACCCTGCCCACCAGTATGCAAGCTGGTGGGCAGAGTTTAAATAGTTCTTTGATCCATCAGGGTTTTATAGCTTGGCCAGCCGATCGCGGATCTCCATTTTGCGCCCTTCGTCGGCCACTTCGCGACCCGGGCGGGCCGGGGCAGCCAGCGCCTTGTCGAGGTAGGTTTTGGCCTCGGCCTTGCGACCCTGATCCAGCAGGAAGTCGCCATAGAAGAAGTTGGGATCGATGCCATCCGGATTGATGGCCAGCGCCTGCTTGAGCAGTTGCTCTGCCTTTTCGTCATCGCCAAAGCCGACCGGCCAGCCGGGCACCTGATAGTAGAGGGAGCCCAGACTGGTGTAGGCGGATCCGTCCAGCGCCTTGGGATCCTGTTTGAGTGCCAGCTCCAGCTTGGCTTTGGCCTCTTTCACCAGACCCAGTGCCCCCAGCCCCCCTTTGGCCCCCGCCCAGGTGCTCTTGACGATGGCCGACCAGATCAGCAGATCGGCGCGAAAAGGCTCCTTGGCGCTGGCCGCTTCGGCTTGAGTGCTCAGTGTTTCGAGGCAGTTCTCTTTTGCCTTGCCGGTCTGTTGATACTGGCAGACGGCCCACTGTTGCTGGATGGGGACGAGGGCATCACCCGCGGCCATGACCGAGGAGGACCCCAGCAGGATGGCGATGGCACAAGAGGTCACTGATTGACGGACAAAATTCATATTAATGCTCCTTCTTGGTCGGGATCGGGCGGGACAAGTCTGGTTGTGGCGCACTGTTTGCGCCGGCATCAGCCGTCCCTGGCTGAAGATGACGGGCATAACGTTTGATGATCGGCAGCTGTCTGGCCAGCGCCTTGTCGACGATGCCGGGCAGCAGGGCGTTGAGCCGCACGAACAGCTTTTCCGGCCAGCCGAGCCAGCTGCGGCGGGTTTCGTTGCGCAGGGCGATGACCGCCTCTTCGGCCACCTCCTGCGGGCTGTCGGTCTGGGTGCCGAGCGCTGCATTCATCTCGTAAGCGGCCTCAGAATTGAGCTTGGTGCGGGTGGCGCGGGGGGCAAAATGCAGCACCTTGATGCCACTCCCCTCCAGCTCCCGTCCCAGTGCTTCGCTAAAGCCGCGCAGGGCAAATTTGCTGGCGCAGTAGACGCTGTAACCGGGGTAGCCGATGCTGCCCAGGCTCGAGCCCATGTTCATGATGATCCCCGGCTTGCGCATGGTTGGCAGCAGGGCACGGGTGAGCTGGATGGGCGCCTCGATATTGAGCAGCAGTTGGCGCTCCACCTGCTCGAAGCTCTGATCTTCCAGCCAGGCAAACTGGTTGCAGCCAGCGTTGTTGATCAGGATGTCGATCCCGTCCTCCAGCGCAGGGTGTTGCAACAGCTTGGCCCGCTCCTGCGCAGAGCCGAGGTCGGCGAGCACCACCTGATGGCGCTCGGGATGGGGCAGTGACTTGCACAGCCGCTCCAGTGCCGGGCCGCGACGACCGTGCAGCAGCAGGTGTGCCCCCTGGGCCGCCAGCTCCTGTGCCAGCTCCTCACCTATGCCACCGCTGGCGCCGGTGAGCAGCACGAGTTTCCCTTCAAGGTTCATGGTGTGGGTTCCCTTTTTGCTGTCTGCTGATCCGCTGCCAACTTACGGTGTGGCGGTGAGGTTGTAGAGCATCTCGCCATAGAGGCGGTAGACCACCTTGGCCCCGTGGATGATGGCTGCCTGATCCGCCGGGCTCTCGACCCGATCCATCAGGGATTCAAAGAATTTGAGGTGCTCCTGATCCAGGGCGCCGTGGGAGCTCAGGTAACTCATCGCCTGCGGTGGCAGGCCGAGTCCCTTTTTCAGCTGGTCGGCGACGGTGAGGGCGATGGCGACGCTGGTGCCTTCCAGTACCTGCACCATACCGAAGAAGCCCATGGGGTTGCCGCGCTGGATCTGGTCGTAGAGGAAGGCGACCATCAGCTCGATGGGCAGCCCGGGCTGGCCGTGGCGCACCGCCTCGGCATCACCGCCACAGGCGCGGATATCATTGAGGATCCACTCCTGATGGCCATACTCCTCGTCGATGTACTCGGCAATGGCGCCGCGCACCCACTCGTACTCCTGACCCAGCTTGCCGCCGGTTGCCATCAGGAGTGGAACTGTGTGGCGTACGTGGTAGTAAGCCTGAGCCAGAAAGGCGAGATAGGTGTCACGGCTGATATCGCCACGGCGGCAGGCTTCGATGATGGGGGCGTTGAACAGATGCTCACGCTCCTGGGCTGTGGCTTGTTGCAGAGTCTGGTAGAAGCTCATGACGATTCTCCTGTAAGGCATTGGCTGATTTGCCGGGAAAAGTGTTGGTAAATCTCGTTGCGACGGGGGCGCCCGTTGGCGGTCAGCAGGCCGGGATGTTGATCCAGCGCCACCGGCAACCAGTGGTGCAGGCGGGCATAATCGGGCAGTCGCTGGTTCAGACCGGCGATCTGGCGGGGCAGATCCGCCTCTTTGCCCGGCAGGGGCTGGATCAGCGCCACGTTGGCAGGCTGACCATCGCCAAAAACCACGATGCGGGCGATGGCGGGGCAGAGCTGTGCTTCGGCCTCCACCCACTCTGGCGAGAAGTTGCGGCCAAAGGCGGTGATCTGGACATTCTTCTTGCGCCCGGTGATATGGAGGTAGCCCTCATCATCAAGATGACCCAGATCGCCTGTGGCGATCTGCATGGCAGAAGGTTCGCCAGTGGCGATCTGTTCGGGAGCCGGTTCGTTGCTGCCGAGATAGCCCAGCATGGCACTGCCGCTCACCATAATTTCGCCATCGCTGGCGATAGTGATCTGACAGTGGGGCAGGGGGCGGCCGACGCTGCCGGGCTTGTCAGCATCCAGGCTGTTGAGAGCCACCACGGAGCCACACTCCGAGAGGCCATATCCCTCATACACCGGCAGGCCGAGCTGGCGGGCGTGTTTGATCAGGTCGGGGGCCACCTTGCCGCCACCGACGGCAATAAAGCGCAGGCTCTTGAGCTGTTGGGCCAGCGTCGGGGTGCTGGTGCAGAGCGCCAGCAGCAGGCGCAGCAGTTCGGGCACCAGCACCAGACTGTGGGTCGACCAGCGTAGCAGCGCCTCCCCCAGCATGGCTGGATTGAGCGAACTGGATCCGGTGAAACCGAGCTCCCCGAGGGACGGAATGCGGCTGCAGGCGCCGGTCAGCAGCGGCACATAGAGGCCGGTGATGTTCTCAAGCAGGGTCGCCAGCGGTAGCAGGGTGAGGTGTTTTTCCACCTTGGCTGGCGCGACTCGCTCGGCCAGCGCATGGCTCACCGCCATCATCTGGGTCAGTGACAGGCAGACACCCTTGGGCTGGCCCGTGGTACCGGAGGTGTAGGTGATCTTGGCGGTGCCCTTGGGCAGCGCCAGTCGATTGGCCGGGGTATGGCGCCACAGCGGCAGCTCGCCGGTGATCAGCGAGAGCGGCTCGGCGGCATGCCACCCCTGATGATATGGGCCCACCAGCGCATCGGCGCCGCTGCTCTCCAGCAACCAGGCCTGCTGGGCCTGACTGAAGAAGTGGGGCACCGGGATCACCACGATACCGGCGCGGGTGCAGGCGAGATCCAGCAGCGCCCAGGGCAGGCCGTTGTCCAGTTGCAGCGCCAGACGGCTGATGTCGAGCTGTTGCAGCTGGCTGGCCAGACGCTGGATCTGTTGCCACAGGGTCTGGTAATCGAGACGCTGCGGGCTGCTCAGCAGCGCTGGGGATTGCGGATCCTCGCGGGCATGTTTGGCGATGGCGTCGAACAGGCTCATTGGGCGCACCTTTTTTGATGGGTCTGGTTATCACTGCTCTCGCCGGCATCGTCAAACATGGTTGGCATGGGGGCCAGCAGATTGAGCAGCAGGCTGCTCTGGGCGAGCACCTCGCGCCCCTGATTGATGTCACCCACCATCACCTTGGGTTGGCAGCGGTAGTACTCACCCCAGGCATCGGCGTCGGCCCCCACCTGATGGGCCTGTGCGGGGGCCAGCTCCACCGGGTTGAGTTGCAGGCGAGCAAAGCTGTTGCGCAGCTTGGCCGTGCCGGTAAAGACCACGTAGTCGAGGGCGTTTTCACACAGTAGACGACACAGGGCCGCGAACATCAGGCGGGCATTGCCCGGTTCGCTGCAGGCCAGATTGCCTACTTCGATAATGCGGTTGCGTGCCGGATAGACCCCGAGGCGGGTGTTGATGGCGGCCTCGATGGGTTGCTCCAGATACTGTTCCAGATAGAGAGGCCCCTCACTGGCATGATTGAGACCACAGGCACCGACCAGCGTCCCGTCCGCCCGATAGAGCCCCAGCAGGCAGGGGAGAAAATGGGGGATGCGGGCGTTGAACTCGAGGGTATAGGCGGCCTGGATATAGGTTTGCAGCGCCATGACCTGCTGCGGGGACTTGGCTAGCAGCAATCGGTAGGGGGCCTGGATCTCGATGGTCATGGGTGACTCCTTCTCTTGCGATGGTTTGAGAGTAAAAGGGCAAACTTAAGAAACCCTTAAGGAGCAAAAAAAGTTGTCAGCGACGCGACGGGCAGGCAATCTGCGCCGCTGTTATCCAACAGGAATCCCCCAAGAGGAACCGCCATGTCATCCACCGTCAGCTGCCCCCTGTGTGCCAGCCATCGCAGTTATCCCCTGCCGGTGGCGGGCAAACGCTATCATCGCTGCCTCGCGTGCGAGCTGGTCTGGCTGGATCTGGCGGATCATCTGGATGAGGCGGCGGAGAAGGCGGTCTATGACGGTCACGACAACCAGGTTGATGATCCCCGTTATCGCACCTTTCTGATGCGGGCATTTGGCGAGGTACTGAGTCGGGTGCCAACTCCTGCCTGCGGCCTCGATTTTGGCTGTGGCCCGGGCCCCGCGCTGGTGGCGATGGGGCGCGAGGCGGGTTACCAGATGGCGGGGTATGACAAGTTCTACGCCGATTTTCCCGAGTTACTGACGCGTCAGTATGACTTCATCACCAGTACCGAGGTGATCGAGCATATCGCCGAGCCGCGCACGGTGCTGGCGCAGTTGTGGGATTGCCTCAAGCCCGGTGGCCTGCTGGTGCTGCAGACCCAGCGGGTGCTCAGTGACGAGCGGTTTAAAAACTGGCGCTATCGCCACGACCCGACCCACATTGTCTTCTTTGCCGAGGCATCGTTTCAGGTGCTGGCCGCCAGCTGGCAGGCCGAACTCAGCTTCCCCCACGCAGATGTGGCGGTATTGCAGAAAGGCACGCCCTGAGGCGTGCCTTCGTCTGTTACTCGTCGGGTTCGCCCGACGCTACTCCTTGTAGCCCTTGTCCTGCCACTGGTAGTACATCAGGGCAGATTTGACGCCGATTGACTTGAACGGCTCTGGCGGCAGCCACATTGGCAGCGTCTGCTCTGCGTGGTTGAACCAGGGATGCTCCTTGCCCTGATAGAGGCTGGCCACGATGTCGCCAAACAGGAAGGAGAGGTTGATGCCGTGGCCGTTGTAGCCGAGGGCGTAGTAGATGTTCTTGTGATCCCCCATTACCCCCACCGCTTCGGTGCTGTCGCCGGTCATGCCGAGTACCCCGTCCCACACCTGTTCAAACTTGATCCCCTTGAGGGCCGGATAGAGGGTCACCAGCTCGGTCATCATCATTTTGCTGACCCGGTTAAGATCGCCCTTGTAGTTGAGGCCGTCGTTGAAGACGTACTCGGCATTGCCGCCACCGATGACGATGCGGTTATCCGGGGTCAATACCAGATGGAACAGGATGTTGCGGGTGTCGTAGTAGGGCATCCGACTCTGCCACTGGATGGCGGCCAGCTGTTTTTTGGTAAGCGGCTCGGTGACGGCGCTCTGGGCGTGCACCGGAAAGACCCGTCCGCTGAAGTAGCCAAGTTTTGAGGTATAGCCGTTGGTCGCCAGCACTATGCTGTCGGCGGCCACCTTGTACTTGTCGGCCACATTGAGCTCGATCTGCTTGCCCTCCTTGATCCCGAGAACCGGGCTCTGCTCGTAGATGGTGACGCCCGCCTGCTCCACCGCCTTGCGCAGGGCATTGACCAGCTTCATGGCGTGTACCTGACCGCCATTGGGGTCGTAGACCGCCCCCACATAGCGGTCGGTGCCCAGTTTCTCTTCGGTGGTATCGGCGTTCCAGTACTGGAGCGGGATGCCGAGGCGATTGGCGGTTTTCACATAGTCGCGGTACTCGGCGATATCCTCCTCATCGAGGATCGCCTCCACATAGCCATCGAGCTTGAGATCGGCCTCGACGCCGGTTGAGGCGACCAGCGCCTGCAGCTTGCGCATGCTGGCGACGGTGAGGTCGTAGTGGCGCTTGCTCGCCTCCCCCTCCTCGTAGAGATCCATCACCTCGGAGCCCGGCAATACCATGCCGCCGTTGCGGCCCGAGGCACCACTGCCCACCTGCTTGGCCTCGAAGATGGCGATCTTGAGCGATGGGTTGGCCTTGGCCAGATGCCATGCACTGGAGAGGCCGCTGTAGCCGCCGCCGACGATGGCGATATCCACCTTCATGTCTTGTGCCAGCGGGGCGCTCTCCTCTGTCGGTTTCTCCTTGAACCAGTAGCTGGTGTTGGGCTCAAAGTCGCTCATCTTGGGGCCGCAGGCGGCGAGGAAAAAACAGCTGATACACATGGTCAACGCTCGTTGGTAAAGGGGGGGCGGATTCATCTTCTACTCCGGTTACAGATACAAAATGTCAAATCAGTTCATCGGGTTGGGCGGTATTGACCCGGCGACCTATGTCTCGCAGCCGGGCCAGCTGATCGGCAAGACCGGGCCCCTCATCCAGGCTGGTGACAAAGTTCCAGAGGTAGGTCATCACAGCATAGACATGGCCTGCCGAGACCTGGGGCTGGGCCATCAGCATGGTGATGGCCAGCAGGAACAGCAGTGAGGCGCTGATGCCGACCGCCAGAAAAGCGAGCGCCTCCCGATCCGAAATCCGGATGCGGAGCCAGGCCAGCGCGCGGTAGTGGCGGGCGAGACTGGCTGACTGGGCATGGGTGACCAGCTTGACCTCGTGTTCCAGTCGATCGTTGAGCCACTCGTGCAGTAGCTGGTTCTTGCGCGAAAAGCCGGGCAGCAGCAGGCCGAACAGCAGCAATACCCCCATGCAGGCGATGCCGACCCAGAACTCGATCACCATCAGCATCACGGCCGCCCCGACGATGGAGATCAAGCTGGTGGCCAGGATCGGGATATGTTTCTCGAAGAAGTCGACAAACTCCCGCGCCAGGGTGACCCGCGCCACTATGGTGGATTGCCCCTCCTGCTGCTGGCGCTGGGTCAGGATCACCGGCACCGCCAGTGCCGCATAGATATGGGTAAAGGTGCGGGTGTCGACCGCCCGGCGCAGGGCACCGATGAGCCAGAACAGCAGCACGATGAGGGCGTAGCTTGAAGCCTGCCACCACTGGCCCTTGACGATGGCGTCGATGGCAAAGCCGGCGAACAGGGGATAGACCACCAGCAGGATGTTTTCGAGGGCCACCAGCGAGAAGGTGCCCGCCAGCTTGAGGGGATTGGCCCGTGCAATCGCCCCCAGCGAACGACCGGCCGAGTGTGGCAACGGCGTGGCCTGCTCGTCGCAACTGGCTGCCGAAGTGGTTGGTGTTGTCATGGGTTATCTCCTAAGATGTCGGAAATGCTTAGTTTGAGCGAGTGCTCAAAGTCAAGCAGATCGATTGATATCGCAGGAGGTCAGATGGCACGCCCATCAGCAGAACAGCGCAAAGAGATGATCATCGAGGCCGTACTGGCCCTGTTTCGAGAGAAGGGGATGGCGGCATCGTCAACCCGTGATATTGCCGAGCGCACCGGTCTGGCGCGCAGTCACGTCTACCACTACTTCAAGGATTGGAAGGAGCTCTGCCTCTGCGCCGTGGAGCGTTTCACCTATCAGGAGATCGCCGAGCAGCGGGAGTGGCTGTTGCCGCTGCCAGCCCGCGAAGCGTTGCCGCTCTTTGTGCGGGACAACCTGCCGACCAGTCAGGATGCCTCCTGGGCCATCTATCTGGATGCCTGGAACGAGTCACTGCGCGATCCTGTGTTTGCCGAGAGCTACCGCAAAATCATTCTGGCGTGGCGGGAGGTGCTAGAGCAGATCCTGCAAAAGGGGATCGACAGCGGCGAGTTTGTAGCGGGCGATGCCCGGCGACTGGCGCGCCAGATCACCTCGCTCATCAACGGCTATGCCGATGACCTTATTCTGGAGCCGACCCCCGAAGCGGTAGAGGCCACTTATCAAGAGATCATGCTGGTGGTCAATCAGCTGGTCTTGCCCCCGGCCCATTCATAGCGGCGCAGGTACACAAGGGAGGGGAGGCATGCCAGCGTGGTGCCTCCCCCTGTTTTGTTGGCTATCCGCCGGGCGCGCGATAGCCAGATACCAGGGAGCGGTTGTTGATGTCGATTACCCATTTGTCACTGCAAGATGCCCGTCATCTGCAACTGGCGGCGCAGGGGCTGCTTGCCCCCCGTCGCTGCAAGGCGACCCCGGCCGATCTGTTGGCCACCATTCGCCGCATGGCGCTGCTGCAGATTGATACCATCTCGGTGGTGGCACGCAGCCCCTATCTGGTGCTCTTTAGCCGGCTTGGCCAGTATGAACAGCGTTGGTTGGAGCAACTGCTGGCTGACGGCGAGATCTTCGAATATTGGGCCCACGAGGCCTGCTTTGTGCCCCGCGAAGATTACCGGCTGTTGCGCCACCGGATGCTCGACCCCGCCGCCATGGGCTGGAAGTTTTCGGCCAACTGGCTCACCACCCATCAGCAGGAGATCGACCGGCTTATCGAGCGCATTCGTCAGCATGGTCCGGTGCGGGCGGCCGACTTTGAGCGTACAACCGGCAAGGGGAATGGCTGGTGGGACTGGAAGCCGGAGAAGCGCCATCTGGAGGTATTGTTTACCACCGGTCAGTTGATGGTGCGGGAGCGGCGCAACTTTCAGCGAGTCTATGACCTTGCCGAGCGGGTCATCCCCGAGTGGAGTGACCAGCGGGATCTGCCAAGCGTCGAGCATGCCCAGCGGGATATGGTGCGCGCCAGCTGCCGGGCGCTGGGGCTGGTCAAAACTGGCTGGGTTGCGGACTACTACCGGCTGCGGCGTGGCAAATACGATGACCTGCTCCATCAACTGGCGGATGAGGGGGAGCTGTTGCCGGTACGAGTGGAGGGATGGCAGCACGGCGCTTTTGTGCACGTATCTCTGGCCGATGAGCTGGCAAGGGCACAGGCGGGCACCCTCAAGGCGACCCATACCACCGCCTTGTCGCCGTTCGATCCGCTGGTATGGGAGCGCAAGCGGGCCAGTGAACTGTTCAATTTTGACTATCGCATCGAGTGCTACACCCCGGCCCCCAAGCGTCAATACGGCTACTTCGTGTTGCCCTTGCTCCATCGCGGCAAGCTGGTGGGCAGGATGGATGCCAAGGCTCATCGTCAGCAGGGGATCTTCGAGATCAAGAGCCTCTATCTGGAGGCCGGGGTGAGAGTGACCCGCACCCTTGCACAGGATCTGGCGAAAGCCCTGCAAAAGCTGGCTGACTGGCACCAGACACCGCAGCTCCGTTATGGTGCCATTCCGGCCAATTTGCTGGCGTTGTGGCATGAAAGCGCCCCTGCAAAGTGAGCAAAATCCCTTCTGGGCTAAGCTGCAAGAGGGATAAACAGTTCGGGAGCGGGAGATGAAACGAGCGGTAACATGGTGGGCGGGATTGGCGATGGTCATCTTGTCCCCCGCGCTATGGGGGCAAGAGCCACCAGTGAAGATCTGTCTGGGGGAGGGCAATGAGTGGGCCCCCTTTACCTATTGGGAGCGCAAGGACGGGGTGCCCGATACCAGCCGCCTGACCGGTTCGGCGACAACGCTGGTGCTCGATGCCCTGCAACAGAGCGGGCTCTCGCACCAGATCCGCTATCTGCCCTGGGCGCGGGTGCAGCAGGAGCTGGCGGATTTTCGCCAGAATGGTCTGTGCGAGCTGACCTGGGATGCCAGCTACAAGCCGGAGCGGGCCGAGTTTGCCTTCTACAGCGTTCCCCTCTATTACACCCACCTCGGTTTTTTCTATCTCAAGCGCCGCTACCCCGAACCGCCGGATCTGCAGACGGTCAATCGCTCCCGGGTGTGCGGGGTGATTGGCTACAACTACACCCCCTACGGGCTTGCGCAGGAGCCACGCCGGGTCAAGCAGTTGCAGCAGGCGCTCGATATGCTGGAGCGGGATCGCTGCGACTTTCTGCCGAGCGAAATCGAACCTCTGGTGGCAGGCATCAGCCTTGGCATCTACCGCAGCGAGAGCGGGTTGCTCAATCTCGCCCTGCCCAGCCGCAAGGGCTTCTATCTGCTGGTGAGCAAGGGCTCCCCGCGCGGCCACCAGCTGGTGAATATCCTCAATCAGTCTCTGGTGGCATTTCAGGAAGGGGGGCATACGGATGAGGTGATGCGCCGCTTCTTGCCGCCAATGGAGTAATAGCGAAGGGTTGCTGTCATTCAGGGGGAGCAGATAAAAAAGGTTATGTCCCAATTACGTGTTGCATGGGGCGCCCCAGCGCCTCATGCAAACATGTTTTGATATTTACGCCTTTTCCGTAACGCTCCAGCATCCGGCGCCAACCCAAGTAGTTCTTCAGGTAGTGCGTCGCCACGCCATGGAACCGCTCCATCCACTCTTTCAACCGATGGTGATATCCGTTCACATGCTGGATGTGATACGCACCGACTACCCGTTCGCCTTGACGATTGCGCACCACCTGATGGGTTATACCCTGTTCCTTGCTGAAACAGGCATACACACCCGCCCCATCGCTACACAGCACCGCATCCGGTGACACCAACGGCTTCAACACTGCGATGACCGTATCGGCATTTATTTTCTCCAACTGGAAATCCGCATGGTGGCCTGCACGGTCTTGTACCACCATCACCGGGATGTAATCTGGCCCGGTTCCACGAGTTCGACCTTTACCACCGCGATGACGTGGTGGACGCGGCAGTCCCCGCTGCCCCTTGAACGATTCAAGGAAGAAGGTCTCATCCACCTCAACAATGCCCTCTTCCCGGGTGGCCTGATGGGTTGCCATCGCGCGCAAGAATCGGTGACGCCAGAGGAACGCGGTGTTTTTGCTGACCCCACAGCGCCGCGCGGCCTGGCGGACAGTCAGTCCTTCGATGAGAGCTTGCGCGTAGTCTTCCCAGCACTGTGCTTTACGCAATCTGGCCAAGGGCGTCTTGGTCAGAACGGTGCTGGTGCGCAGACACAGTTTGCAACGGTAGCGGCGCAGTCCCCGACTCCATCCCCAAGGCGCCAGCTGGGTAACATCGGCCTGACAATGGGGGCAGCCACTGCATGCCGGTAACTGAGTATTGAGCGAGGTAATGGTGTGGGGTGCAGTAAGCTCCTGCTGAGCAACACGGCGCTGGCGCAGGGTTAACTGGGGAAAAAGGGACAACAGGTGTTGAAAGGCTGGGGTATCCATGATGGTAGACCTCAAGGTGATGGCCTACTTCAAGATTAGCCTTTCAACACGTAATTGGGACAGAGCC
>NZ_JBFOCM010000020.1:0-25747 GCF_040907825.1 Aeromonas sp. s7(2024) | reverse complement strand
TTACGATGGAGACGCCGTAGTCATTCTTCAGTACATCGACGACGGCCTCGAAGAACTGGGCTTTCTGGCTCATCAGCGCCAGCTGTTGCTCGAGTTCCTTGATACGCTGCTCGGGCGTCTGGTTGTCGGGGTCAGGCATGGTGATGCTCCTGCCGGCACGCACAGAAGCCCCCTGGCTCCAATCTTGCCGACCATGTTTACGCAACCATAGCAGAACGGTGGAGCGGCCCTGAATGCCATAACGCACCTGAGCCTGTTTGTAGGTGAGCTCGCCTTTTTCAATCTGCTCGACCAGTGCCAATTTAAAAGCCAGCGAGTAATCGCGCTGTGTCCGTTTCACACCTTGTCCCATCGGGTTCTCCATTTATTGGGGCGAAAGGTGTAAACCATATTCAGGACGGGACAAGACAAACAAAAAGGGATGCCGCAGCATCCCTTTTTTTCGCACTATCTGAACGAGGTCAGATTATTGCTGAACTTCTTGTACGCCAGATACGCGAACTTCTACGCGACGATCCGGAGCCAGGCAGGAGATCAGCTGAGCTTTAGCAGTTACGCCGTTGCACTTGGTGCCGGTAACCGGGTTGGCTTCGCCACGACCTTCGATGGCAACTTTGCTGGCAGCCATACCTTTGCTCACCAGGAAGTTGGCAACGGTACGGGCACGGGCTTCAGACAGCTTCTGGTTGTAAGCGTCGGAACCGATACGGTCGGTGTAACCAACAACAACAGCGTTGCCATCTTTCGGCTGGAACTCAACGATTTGCTGATACAGGCCGTTCAGGGCTGCAACGCCTTCCGGCTTCAGGGTGTCTTTGCCGAAGGCAAACAGCACGTCTGAGTTCAGGGCGAAGTTCTTCTCTACAACTTGCGGAGCAGGAGCCGGAGCTTCTTCAACTACCGGAGCAGCTACCGGAGCTACGTAGGAAGTACGGAACGGGTGGTATACCGCTTCCAGAGTAGCAACGCTCTGGTTGGACTTGTAATGGGTGCCGTCAACGTTCAGGTCAGCCACGTCCCACATGTAGCGGTAGCGAGCTTGCAGATCCAGCGCGTCACTTACTTTGTAAGTCACACCAGCACCGGCCAGCGGGGAAACTTTAGTGTCGCTGATGCCCAGACCGTCGGTGTGAGCCCAGTAGGCGCCGCCTTCAGCGAACAGGGAGAAGTCGTTGCCAACCGGCATACGAGCGATACCGGACAGGGTGGCACCCTGGTTTTCGTAACGCAGACCTTCGGTGTTGCCACGACCGGCATACTGGTAACCGAATTCGGTACCGAAGTTTTCGGTGAAGTTGTAACCAACGAAGGCGTTGGCTGCAGCTGCATCTTCAGTACCAGCGTAACCGCCGCCATCGATCTTGTTCAGACCATTGAAGTGAGCAGCACCGACACCGGCACCGAAGTAGATGTCGTCAGCGGCGTGAGCAGCGGTAGCACCCAGAGCAGCCATGGCGATGGCGATCATGGAAGGAGCCATTTTCATCATAAAAAAATCCTCGTTGAGATCGCACGTTATTCACGTGCTTCACACTTTGTAATTTATGTAAGCTGCAGGCTCCGCCGTACGGCTGGCGTCGAGTCTGGCAGATGACCCGGTATAACCGGGTTGCACACTCTCCTGGTGTGTCGAGTGCGCTGGCATGGCACGCAATGCGTGAGAAACCACTGCCAGGCAACTGATGTCATTCCGATGACGAGGCGCACTCTATGCCGATTTTAAAACATGATCAAGCTCACAAATGAGCCTTGTGGCAAATTGTGTCGTGCCCTTAACTGGCTGTTTATCCAGATTAATTAGTGATCCAGATAGGCCCTGTGCAGTTTCTTTTCCAGCTTCATATAGGCCTGAACCCAGTCGCTATGCGGGTTGGCAGGATTCGCTCTGGCGGCAAAGACCGCAAGGTAATCTGCCTGGGTTGCGCTCTGCAGCAAGGGGGTAAATGTCATCAAGAAATGTCGGGCCAGATAGGGGTCAAGGGGCCAGATGTTGAGGATGGCGCGAGCCACAGGCTGAACCGCAGCTGAACAGATGAAATGACGGTGTCCCGCCTCCAGCCAGTCGGCCATCTCGCACATGCCCGATTCGGGCACCAGACCACCATCACCTTGGGTGGTTGCCAGCGCAATCGCCTGACCATTTACCGTGACGAGCTGCTCATTGTTATGCAGGGTGCCGTCGTGGCTGCGCAAGGCCAGGTCCGGGCATGCCTGTTCAAGAAACAGGCTGCAGCTCTCCGGCAGGGCGGCCAGCAGCTCGCTGGCGTGGCTGGACATCAAGGCCGGAAGCCAGAATGCTTCGGCACGATATTGTTCACCTTGCAGGCGCTGTCGTGCCAGTTCTTCTGTGCTGGATACGGGGTGCAGGCGAGAGATAATGCCGGGAAACGCCATACTTATTCCTCTTAATGGGTATCCGGCGGATTATACGAGTTATTGGGGGGGCCACAATAAAGGTTTCTTTTCGAGACTGTTTACCTGAGGCGGCTGAGCGATTACCATCCCCCCTTGAAGGCAAGGGTTGTCGCCGAAAGGCGCTCATAAGATAGAGGCTCGACCATAACGAGTCCGAACAAAACTGATACACTTGACTACGAGTCGTCGCGAAAAATAAAAGGCGGAGTAAATCCGCCAAACGGAGTATGGAACATTATGAATTCAAATATCGTCACTGTTGGCAAGAAGATCCGTCAGATCCGTGAAGCGGTCGGTTTGAGCCGTCCGAAGTTTGCAGATTTGCTGGGTGTTCCTCCCACCACGCTGAAAAACTACGAGCTGGGTTACCGTGAAGTTGGGGGCGCCTTCCTGGTTGCCCTGGCGCACCACCCGGATCTGCACAAGTTCACCCTCTGGCTGCTGGCAGACAAGAAAGTCGCCGAAATCGGCCAGATTGGCCCGGATGACCTCGCCAAGGCGTGATCATCGATGTGAATAGAAATGCCGCCTTCGGGCGGTATTTTTTTGGGTTGCCGATCGATATTTTGATCTAACACGCTTTGAATTGTCCATGCAGGCCAACGAGAATAAGCGGCCCCGAAAAGTGGGCCCTGGTGGTATCTGGCCACCTGAACACTATTACATTCAGGATGATATGAGCAATCGTATGGAGTATGGGTATGAGCAGTAATGAGTTGGATAAACGCTATGGCCTGATGACTGCCATTGCGATGGTGGTCGGCGTGGTGATCGGCTCCGGTGTCTTCTTCAAGGCCGATGATGTACTGCGTCTGACTGGCGGTAATCTGGCCATTGCGCTGCTGGCATGGGCGCTGGGGGCATTTTCGATGATCTTCGGCGCGCTGGTGTTTGCCGAGTTTGCCCAGCGGATCGAAAAGTCCAACGGTATCGTCGATTATGCCGAAGCGGCATACGGCAAAATGTTTGGTTATCTGGTGGGGTGGTTCAAAGGCGTACTCTATTACGCCCCTCTTTCTGCCATCCTTGCCTGGGTCGCCGCTCTGTACACCATGATCTTGCTCGGCAGTGATAATCCGACCAACTCTGGTGCGACCTGGATACTGGCGGCTGTCTATATGACGGTCACCTATCTGATCAACTTCTATACCCCGGTCCTGGCGGGCAAGCTGCAAGTGGGCTCTACCCTGATCAAGTTGATCCCGCTGATCCTGGTTGCCATTGTGGGCACCATTTCAGGCTTGCTCAATGGTGTCACCGTGACCAACTTTGTACAGGCAATGGATGGGATAGGAAGCACCGGAGGCACTCTGGCCACGGCTGTGGTTGCCACCGCCTTCGCTTATGAGGGGTGGATCGCCGCCGTGACCATCAACAGCGAAATTCGCGATTCCAAGAAGAATCTGCCCAGAGCGCTGGTGATTGGCACCCTGATAGTCTTTGTGGTCTATGTCACCTATTTTCTGGGGATCGCCAGCGTCTTGCCGACGGACGAGATAGTGGCGCAAGGGGATAACGCGGTAAATCTCGCGACAACCAGCCTGTTTGGCGGGACTGCCTCGACCATTTTGACCGTGTTCGTGATTATCTCCTGCCTCGGCACCCTCAATGGTCTGGTGTTGGCGACCATGCGCATTCCCTACTCGCTGGCGATCCGCAATCAGGGGCCTGCCCCCAAGTGGATGAGCCGTATCGAACCGCATCACCACATGCCAATCAACTCGGCCCTCGCGGCAGCCTTGTTGTCGGTGATCTACTCAGTGCTGTGGTACTGCAGCATCAACGAGACATTCGGTCGTTACATCGCCCTGGACGAGATGCCGATCGTGCTGATTTATGGCCTCTATCTGTTCCTCTATGTCTGGTACATGCGCACCTTTACCGAGTTGGGCTGGATAAAGCGGTTTGTGATCCCGACCTGTGCCACCCTGGGCGCGCTCATCATTCTGTATGGCGGTATCACCAATCCCAGTCTGGGGCTCTATCTGCTGGTCTCTGTGGGGGTGATTCTGCTCGGGTTGCTCTTCTACCGTAAGGAGTGACCGGGTAAGTGAGTTGAAAAAAAAGCGCCGAATGGCGCTTTTTTCATGTGTAAACCACAGCATGTCGACAACTAACTGCCCAGCAACCCGAGGCGGCCCAGTTCATCCTTGAGCTGATCGAGATTGCGCTCGACACAGGCTTCCCCCTCGTTGATGGCGTCGCTGGCGCGATGAAAATCCATGATGGAGAAGCTGCCAAGGCGCGGGCAGAGCTGGATCTCCGGCGGGTCACCGGCCATCCGGGCGCGGGTGATCCGCTCCTGCATGATGTTGATGGAGCCACTCATCACGCTCCACAGACCCGGGGTGGCTGGCGCGGATTCACCGCGATTGAGCCACTGGCTGAGCAGGCCGCCGCTGCCGGGTTGATCCGGCTCGTCGGTCCAGGGTTGGTGCATATCGGTGTTGAGGTTGACCGCAATCACCACCTCGGCACCCATGGCGCGGGCCAGCGAGATGGGCACCGGATTGACCACGGCGCCATCGACCAGCCAGCGGTCGTTGATCCGGGTCGGGGTGAGGATCCCCGGCATGCCGCACGAGGCGCGCACCGACTGGCGCAGTGGGCCCTGTTGCAGCCAGATCTCGCGGCCGGTATCGAGTTCGGTGGCGATGCAGGCGAAGGGAATGGGCAGATTCTCGAGATCGGGATCCCCCAGATGGCTGGCGGCAAGGCCAAACACCTTTTCGCCGCGAAACAGACCGCCGGAGAGGGCCGGGTCGAGCAGGCTGACCACCTGCAGGCGGGTAAAGCCGCGCACCCAGGTTTCCAGCCGATCCAGTTCTCCGGCAGCATAGGCGGCACCGACAAAGCTGCCGATGGAGCAGCCAGCGATCAAATCCGGTTTGATGCCGAGACGTTCAAGGGCGCGGATGACGCCGATATGGGCCCATCCTCTGGCGGCGCCGCTCCCGAGAGCGAGCCCTACGCGGGGTTTACGTGGCACGACAGTCCTCCAAAAAGGGGTTGAGGGGTCAGCTTACTCCGAGAGTCAGGAGGCGTCACCCTGCCATCTTTCGCTGCGGTTGCGACCGTTGGCCTTGGCCTGATAGAGCGCCACATCGGCGCGGCGCACCGCTTCGTGCAGGGGAAGGTTCTCCTGGTGGGGCAGATAGCCGAGGCTGATGGTGACCTCCAGCCCGGGTTCGATGGTGGCCCAGTCGTGATCCGCCACCGCCTTTCTCAGCCGCTCCGCCAGCTCGCCGAGCTGCGTTGCATCTGCGCGGCCAATCAGCAGCAGAAACTCCTCGCCCCCCCCAGCGGATCAGACGATCTGTGGGTCTAAGCTGCTGCTGGCAGATCTGCACCAGCCGGATCAGCACGATATCGCCTACGGCATGGCCGAAGTTGTCATTGACCCGTTTGAAGTGATCCGCATCGAACATCAGGATCCCCGCTTGCAGCCGGGCCAGGTCGCCCGCCTGTTCCAGCAGCACCAGATAGTGGCGGTTGAAGGCGCCGGTGAGGGCATCGTGGCAGGAGAGATAATTGAGCCGCTGGTTGAGGCGATGGGATCTCAGGTTGGAGAGGGCGGCCAGCAGCATAAAGAGAATGGCGAGCAGGGTCGGCGCGGACTGGCAGAGCATGGCCCACACCAGCGGCAGCAGGGTGACGTTGTGCACCAGTCGCAACGGGGTATCTGGGATTGCCATGGTCAGCTGCAATGCCCCTTGTTGCCACTGGTATTCGTCGGTCGGCTCGGGGTCTTGCGGCACCACGGGTTGGCGCTCGCTGCTGGCCAGCACCTGATGGTACTGATTGAGCAGCAGATACTCACCCAGCGCCGGTGCCAGCTGATTGAGCTGCGATTGCAAGCGTGAGAGCAGGATGTCCATGCTGATCATCCCTACCAGCGAGCCGTCCTTGTAGAGAGGCTGGGACATGGTGACCATGGTGCCCAGTCCGGCAAAATCTTCGTAGGGGCGGGAGAGAATGGTGTCCCGGCTGGGGTTGGGTGACATCAGCGCATCCTGCCAGTAGTGCTTGTCATAGATGCTGCGGGCAAAGCGAAACTGGCTGGAGGGGATCCAGGGATAGAGGTAGATAAAGTTGTCCACGCCGGTGAAGTAGGCCCAGGCGATCTCGCTGCCAAGGCGCTGGCTGGCAGTGGCCAGCAAGGGCGAGAGGCTCAGGGCCAAATGAAGTTGCGCCTCCCGCGCACTGCCGGGGGGCGGCAGCGGGCCGTCACCGGTGAGGTTGCCCGCCAGTCCGGCTGGTAAATCCCCAGGGAGCTTGTCGAGGGCCAGCCCCTCTGGCAGCGCCTCGATATGGCCATAGAGCTGGCGGGTGAGCACCGACTGGGGGTCGCTGCGCAGTCGCTCTTCGGCCTGACCGCGCATCGCCTCCAGAAACACTTCGGTCTGTTTGAAACGATCCCGCAGGTAGATGGCGCTGTTGAGGGTATCGCTCTGGTAGAGGCGTTCTATCTGTTTCAGGCTTTGCCGCAAGGTCAGACCAATCAGCAGGATGACCACGGCGAACAGGAGCCAGGTCAGGCGTGTGAGAAAGCGGTGGTCAGACATTTTGGGCATAGGCAGTCAGTCGGGTTGCGAAGGAAATTGTCGTTAGTGTATGCGATGTGGCGTGAAAACAAACGGCGCGACCTGAAACAGAGTGAGCTTATCCCGCTCTTGTTACGTTTTGTCACATTTATACATAGTCACGGCATAGTCTGGGGCTAAAATGGCCCCAATCTGGATTTACCCTCTCACTCTTCATGGACTGTTCGATGAAAATGCGTATCTGGCTCGGCTTGGGCCTTCTTCTAATCGTGGTTGCCGGCGTCTGGGCGCTGCGTCACAGCGAACCCGCCGCCAAAGCACCGACCAGACAGGTCAATATCCGCACTCAAACCGTCAAACAGAGTCTGGCCGAGCCGACCCTCAAGCTGGTGGGCAAGCTGGCAGCCAATCGCTCCGTCATCATCAGCCCCGAAGTGACCGGCCGCATCGTCAAAATTGCGGTGCAATCTGGCCAGAGCGTGGCGAAGGGGGAGACCCTGATCGCGCTGGATGCGGGCAAGCAGCAGGCGGAGCTGGCCGAGCAGAGCGCCAGTCTGCGCGACGAGAACCGCAAGCTGAGTGATATGCGCAAGCTGGTGGCCCGTGGCGCCGTGACCCAATCCGAGCTGGAGGGGCAGGAGGCCACCGTGGCCCAGGTGCAGGCTCGCCTCGATGCCGCCCGCTACGAGCTCTCCCTGCGTACCTTGCAGGCGCCCTTTGCCGGTACCGTGAGCCTGATTGATCTGAGTGAAGGGGCGCTGGTCAACAGCGGCGATACCCTGCTGCATCTCGATGAACTCGATAAACTGCGCCTCGATCTGGCGGTGCCGGAGCGTTACCTCTCCCTGCTGCGGCCGGGCATGGCGGTCACCGCCACCAGTACCGCCTGGCCGGATCAGCAATTCAGCGGCACTCTGACCACCCTCGACAGCCGCGTCTCCAACGATACCCAGAACATCAAGGCGCGGGTGATGATCCCCAATGGCAACGGCCAGTTGCGCCCGGGCATGCTGCTCAATGTGGAGCTGGCACTGCCGGCCCAGCAGCTCACCCTGATCCCCGCCCAGTCGGTGGAGTACGCCGGTGAGCAGCGCTTTGTTTACCGTCTCGAGGCCGATGGCCGGGTCAAGCGGGTGCCTGTGGTGCTTGGCGAGACCGAGGGGGAGACCGTCTGGGTCACCGAGGGGCTGAAGGTCGGCGACCGCATCGTGGTCGAGGGGCTGGTCAATCTGCGTGATGGCGTGCAGGTGCGTGATCTGGCCGAGGTGAACGGCTGATGTGGCTCTCCGATATCTCAGTTCGCCGCCCGCTGGTGGCGGTGGTGCTCAGCGCCCTGCTGACCGTGTTCGGTCTGGTCGCCTTCAGCAAATTGACGGTGCGGGAGATGCCGGACGTGCAGATCCCGTCGGTCTCCATCACCACCACCTATGAGGGGGCGGCCCCCTCGGTGATGGACAGTCAGGTCACCAAGCCCATCGAGGATCAGCTCTCCGGCATCAGCGGCATCAAGAACATCAACTCCATGACCCGCAAGGGGCGCTCGATGATCACCGTCGAGTTCAAGCTCGGCTGGAACATGGTGGAGGGGATCTCCGATGTGCGCGATGCTCTCTCCCGCGCGCGGCCACGGCTGCCCGATGATGTGGACGAGCCGCTGGTGACCAAGGACAGCGGCAACGGCGATGTGGCGATCTGGCTCAACTTCAGCAGCAGCCAGATGGATCGCACCGCCATGACCGACTACGCCAACCGGGTGCTGGTCGACCCCCTGAGTCTGGTGGACGGGGTGAGCGAAGTGGCGCTCTCCGGCGATCTCACCCAGGTGATGTATGTGCGGCTGCGCCCTGCCGACATGGCCGCCCGTGGCATCACGGTGAGCGATGTGGAAGATGCCCTCAAGCGCGAGAATATCGAGCTGCCGGGGGGGGAGATCCGCAACAACTCCATGACCATGGCGGTGCAGATCGCCCGTCTCTACCACACAGCGGAAGATTTCCAGCAACTGCAAGTCACCACAGCCGCCAACGGCCAGAGCGTCTATCTGGCCGATATCGCCGACGTGGAGGTGGGAGCCAAGAACGAAGACAGCGCCTATCAGCGCAACGGCAAAGAGAGTCTGGGTATCGGCATCGTCGCCCAGTCCACCGCCAACCCGCTGGCGGTGGCGCAGGGAATTGAGAAGAAGCTTGGCGAGATGCAGCGCTTCCTGCCGGAGGGGGCCAAGCTCGAGGTGGATTACGACTCCACCATCTTTATCAAGCAGGCCATCGACGAGGTGTACGAGACCTTGGCCATCTGCGCCGTGCTGGTGGTGGCGGTGCTCTATCTGTTCCTCGGGCAGGGGCGCACCACCCTTATTCCGGCCATTACGGTGCCGGTGTCGCTCATCTCCGCCTTTATCGGCGCCTGGTATTTCGGCTTTTCCATCAACCTCATCACCTTGCTTGCCCTTATTCTCGCCATCGGCCTGGTGGTGGATGATGCCATCGTGGTGGTGGAGAACATCCACCACCATCTGCAGCGGGGTGAACCGCCGCTGCTGGCCGCCTGGCACGGTACCCGCGAGGTGGGCTTTGCGGTCATCGCCACCACCGCTGTGCTGGTGATGGTGTTTGTCCCCATCGCCTTTATGGATGGCATGGTGGGGCGGCTCTTTACTGAGTTTGCGATATTGCTCTCCTTGGCGGTGCTCTGCTCCTCGCTGGTGGCGCTGACCCTGACTCCGGCCATGGGCTCCTGGTTGATGCGCCCGCTGGATAAACCGAACCGACTCACCGCCGGGCTCGATCGCGGGCTCGGCTGGCTGGAGGGACACTATCGTCACCTGCTGGCGTTGGTGCTGCGTCGTTCCCGCTGGACGCCGCTGGTGCTGCTGCTCTGCCTTGGCGGCATCGGGGCCCTGTTTACCCAGTTGCCGACCAGCCTTACCCCGACCGAGGATCGCGGCGTCATCTATGTCTTCGTCAAGGGGGCAGAGGGGACCAGCATCGAGCGGATGAAGCGCAACATGCAGCAGGTGGAGTCCGCCATCATGCCGATGCTGGGCAAAGGGGTGGTGCAGGCGCTGAGCTTCAGCACCCCTGCCTTTGGCCGTGGCGGCGATCAGACCGGTATGGTGATCATCCAGCTCACCGACTGGGCCGAGCGCGACGTCACCGCCACCGAGTTCTCCCGCTCGCTGGGTGCCAAGCTCTCCGGCATTCCCGACGTGATGATCCGCACCTTCCAGCCCGGTTTCCGGGGTGGCTCCACCGCACCGGTGCAGTTCGTGCTGCAGGGTAACGACTATGCCGAGCTCTACCAGCAAGGGTTGGCGCTGCAACAGGCGGCGCAGGGCAGCGGCCTGATGCTGAGCCCGGATCTCGACTACGCCGAGAAGACCCCCGAGCTGCAGGTGACCATCAATCGCGACAGCGCCAGCCAGCTCGGCATTCCGGTCTCCACCGTGGCCAACAGCTTGCAGACCCTGCTGGGCGGGGCGAGCAAGACCACTTATGTGGACAGGGGCGAGGAGTATGACGTCTACCTGCGCGGCAACCAGACCGAGTTCAACGGCATCTCGGATCTCGGTCGCATCTATCTAAAAGCCGCTAATGGCGAGATGGTCAGTCTCTCGACCCAGGCCACCGTCAAGCAGGTGGCGACCGCCAACCGCCTCAACCACTACCAGCGGCAAAAGGCGATCTCCCTGACCGCCGACGTGCACCCCGACCACACCCTGGGTGAGGCCCTCGATTTCCTCGATGGCTGGGCCAACGCCAACCTGCCCACCGGCATGACGGTGGATTACGCCGGTGATTCCAAGGATTACCGCGACAATCAGGGGGAGATGGTGCTGGTCTTTGGCCTCGCCCTGCTGGTGGTCTATCTGGTGCTGGTGGCCCAGTTCGAGAGCACCCTGACCCCGGCGGTGGTGATGATGACGGTGCCACTCGGCATCTTCGGCGGCCTGCTTGGCCTCTGGCTGACGGGGCAGGAGATGAGCATCTACAGCCAGATCGGGATGATCATGCTGATCGGCATGGTGACCAAGAACGGCATCCTCATCGTCGAGTTCATCAACCAGCTGCGCCAGCGGGGGGAAGGGTTCGAGGAGGCGATAATCAAAGGCTCGGTGCGCCGCTTGCGCCCTATCCTGATGACTTCGCTCACCGCTATTATCGGCGCTGTGCCGCTGATGCTCTCCATGGGGGCAGGCTACGAGAGCCGGATGGCGGTGGGGACAGTGGTCTTCTTCGGACTGTCGTTGGCAACCCTGGTCACCCTGCTGGTGGTGCCCGCCATCTACCATCTGATCGCCCGCCACGCTGGCATGACAGGGGCGCGGGATCAGCAAGTAGACGAAGCGCTGGCCGCCAAGGGGGCAGGGGAGTCACAACCTCCGGCGCTCTGACCTCAATCCTGACGGGGGCCGGTTATCAGCCTCATCATCACAAGGGCGCCTGCGGGCGCCCTTGCTATTGCGGGCGGCGGCCTATTCCGCGGGATCTATAGGGACAAAAAGCCATCGCTCCCCTTGGCCGCAACCGGTATAATGCGCGACCCGAATTTTTCCAGGTGTTCAAAATGCAGCCGGTACCCAACCTTTTCTCCTATCCCCGCTATTGGGCCGAGTGCTACGGCACGGCGCCCTTCCTGCCCATGTCCCGCAAAGAGATGGACAAGCTCGGTTGGGACAGCTGCGACGTCATTCTGGTGACGGGGGATGCCTACGTGGATCACCCGAGTTTCGGCATGGCGGTCATCGGTCGCATGCTGGAGGCGCAGGGCTTTCGGGTCGGCATCATCGCCCAGCCGGACTGGTCATCGAAGGATGACTTTATGCGTCTGGGCAAACCGAACCTCTTCTTCGGGGTCACCGCGGGCAACATGGACTCCATGATCAACCGCTACACCTCCGACAAAAAGCTGCGCCACGACGACGCCTACACCCCGGGGGATGTGGGCGGCAAGCGGCCGGATCGCGCCACTCTGGTCTATACCCAGCGCTGCAAGGAGGCCTTCAAAGAGGTGCCCGTCGTTATCGGCGGCATCGAGGCATCCCTGCGCCGCATCGCCCACTACGACTACTGGTCCGAGACCATCCGCCGCTCCATCCTGCTCGATGCCAAGGCCGATATCCTCATCTACGGCAACGCCGAGCGGCCGCTGGTGGAAGTGGCCCACCGTATTGCGGCGGGGGAGAGCATCGACACCATGCAGGATATTCGCGGCACTGCCGTCATCCGCAAGGAGCCGCTGCCGGGCTGGAAAGGGGTGGATTCGAGCAAGCTCGACCAGATTGGCCGCATCGATCCCATCATGAACCCCTATATGGAAGGGGCCCCATGCTCGGACGATGCCACCGAATCGGCACCTGCCGCGCAGGAAGCCCAGCCTGTGCTGGTGCAGCCGCCCAAGCCCAAGCCGTGGGAAAAAACCTATGTGAAGCTGCCGGCGTTCGAGAGGGTGAAAGAGGACAAGGTGCTCTACGCCCACGCCTCGCGCATTCTGCACCACGAGACCAACCCCGGCTGTGCCCGCGCCCTGTCGCAGGCTCACGGCGATCGCATCGTCTGGGTCAACCCGCCCGCCTTCCCGCTGGAAACCGAGGAGATGGACGGCGTATTCGGCCTGCCCTACCAGCGGGTGCCGCACCCGGCCTATGGCAACGAGAAGATCCCCGCCTTCGAGATGATCAAGACCTCGGTCAACATCATGCGCGGCTGCTTTGGCGGCTGCTCCTTCTGCTCCATCACCGAGCACGAAGGGCGCATCATCCAGAGCCGCTCTGAAGAGTCGATCCTCAAAGAAATCGAAGATATCCGCGACAAGGTGCCGGGCTTTACCGGCGTCATCTCGGATCTGGGCGGCCCTACCGCCAACATGTACAAGCTGCGCTGCAAGAGCCCCAAGGCCGAGCAGACCTGCCGTCGTGCCTCCTGTGTCTGGCCCACCATCTGCCCGCACATGGACACCGACCACAGCCCGACCATCAACCTCTATCGCAAGGCGCGCGACCTCAAGGGGATCAAGAAGATCCTCATCGCCTCCGGCGTGCGTTACGACATCGCGGTGGAAGATCCCCGCTATATCAAGGAGCTGGCCAAGTACCACGTCGGCGGCTACCTCAAGATCGCGCCGGAACACACCGAGGAGGGGCCGCTCTCCAAGATGATGAAGCCGGGCATGGGCAGCTACTACCAGTTCAAGGAGCTGTTCGACAAATACTCCAAAGAGGCGGGCAAGCAGCAGTACCTGATCCCCTACTTTATCTCCGCCCACCCGGGCACCACCGATGAAGACATGATCAATCTGGCGCTCTGGGTCAAAGAGAACCGCTTCAAGCTCGATCAGGTGCAGAACTTCTACCCGTCGCCGCTCGCCAACGCCACCACCATGTATTACACGGAGAAAAACCCGTTAAACAAGGTGAGCCGTACCGGTGGCGATGTGTTTGTCGCCAAGGGCGAGCGCCGTCGCCGCCTGCATAAGGCGCTGCTGCGCTACCACGACCCCGCTGGCTGGCCGATGATCCGCGAAGCCCTGCTCGCCATGGGCAAGGGCCACCTGATTGGCAATGGCCCCGGCTGTCTGGTGCCGCCAGAAGGGCGCAACGAGCGCGCTGCCAGTGGCAAGGGTCTGAAACCGGCCCTGACCCGTCACAGCAACATCAGTCACCAGCGTGGTAATGGCACAGGCAACAAGCCGACCGGTGGCAAACCGGTGGGTTCCCAGCTGCACAAAGGCGTGGCTAACGGCAAACCGGCCGCACAGGGCGAAGGCAAGAATGCTGGCCAGAATGCGGGTAAGAGCAAACCTGCCGGAAAACCTGCCCATAAGGGCAAAGCGCCGACCCGCGCTGGCTCTGCCAAGCCGGGCGCCAAACCCGCCACTCAAGGCGGCAAGCCTGCGGCTAAAGGGAATGGTGCCAAGCGACCGGCACGGTAATATTTCCTGATTGGAAAGCGATAGAAATAAAAAGGCGACCGGGTGGTCGCCTTTTGTTCGAGAGGCATTCAAATAGTTAATTTTATGGTCGTAGCTTTTCTTGTCACCATCGCCCTCCCAAACTACCGTCTCTCAAATAGTACTTTTTCCCCTCTAAAATACTTTTTATGACAGCTTGAATATGGATTGGTTGAGTTTCCAAATTCACCTTTCGTGCATGTTCTTTTAATTTATCTAGATTGACAATATCATGAAGGTCATCTTTTGTAATCTGTACAAAAGGGCCGTTAGAAGAATCAGTACCTGAATGTCCAATGATCTCTGCAACTCTAACAATGCCACCATCAGAATTTAGAACATCAATTATATAATGAGCTGCTTTTAATTTAGAGGATCTTTTTAGTTCAAAGAAAATGTGGGACTCCAAGTGACTTTTAATAAAAGTTTTATTTGAGAGTGCATGAATAGCGACAGATTGAAAGATCTCTTCCAATTCTTTTAGTTCAGTTTCATTAACCCATTTGGTTTCATTATACTCGCCATGGTATTGCCCTCTAACCTCATACAGTAAATCCCCACCTAATGGAGCACTACTTTCTCGTTCGATAATTCTTTTTATTAGTGAGTATTTATCATCGTAATCAGATATGATTTTATTTGTAAGCCAATTTATCTGTCTATAAATGTCCTTTGACTGGAAGCCATAATTACTCTCAAGGGCTACCTTTAATTTATCTGAATTTAAAAAGCAATCATAAATGCTGGTTAGAATATCAAAGCTATTTTCTTTGCATCTTGATGAGTAATTGGTCATCATTTCAAAGAAGCGTTCATCTGCATCTTCCTTTAGTAATTCATTAATGAAGTTTATCCTATCAACCTCTCCATTTATAAATTCTAGTATATTTTTGTCGGAGATATGCCCTATAGGGGTTTTATAATGGAAAGCTACATATAATCGTTGTGGGGATGATACTCTTCCGGCCGCATCTCCGTCTGAAACACTATAATGTGAATATCCATTACTATTTAGTAAAGGGAATATATCGCTTATTAGTCCAGATATCAGGGCTCGAGTACTTGAATTAAATTTTCCAAGTAAATCATTCCTATCGCCTTCAAATTTTTTCACTACATCACTTGCTTTCTCAATCATCAATCCATCGTTTTCAAATCTCTTTCCTATGTATGCTTCAGGAGTACACTTTATATGCTCATAAATAGAATTTGCTTTAGTTGCAATAATAGATAATGAAAATAAATCTGAAAAGCATACTTGGCCTTCAATCTGTTCCAATATAAATCGTAAATGATTAAAGCACCGTTTTAGCTCCCGTGGGTTTTTAACGAGGTGTTTGAAATACATGTGGTAAATCCAACTAAGCCTCTCTTGGTCTTGTTCGAAGTGTTGAGTTAGGTTTATCTGATTGAGATTTTCCAGTTCAAAATTCGCTAACTTATTCATTCCTGTTTCAGATATTACAGGAAGGGGGACTCTGAGTTGAATTATTTTATTTATATATTCGCGAGAGTTTATTATATCATTTTTATCTAGCACAGAAGTCAGATAGTTAGGGTCAAATGCTAATAAAAATGATGTGTTTGGGAAATCTGCGGCAGCTTTGACTAACCGAAGAACTTGAAATGTTTCAACAGGTGTTAACCGATCAATATCATCGATTATAACAATAATAGGTCTATTTATGTTTGAAATTGCTTTGATGACACTATTTTTTTTGCCAATTAAATCAAGTTTTTTAAGTTCTGCAATCTTTTTTGTCGCATTACCAAACCTTGAAAAAACATTCTCAATTATTGATGCCCAAGGTTCAGCTCCTGGTACCAGTTTGGCAACGCTGAATAGGCTAGAATATGCAATCAGTTCTTTGGCTGCGTTTAATGCATCCTCTGATGCATCTCTAATATTTAACTGGGCAGAAAATTGTAATAAAAAATCCTGAATTAAAGACTCTGGTTTTCCTGCTAGCCATGGATTGTATTCCACGATTATTGGGAAGCTTTCTTTCTCATTTAGGGCACCTTTAACAAGGTTTATTACGGATGTTTTCCCAGACCCCCACTCACCTTCTAGAGAAACAGTCAGGCTGCTTTCTCCGTGATTTAATAATAATATGCTTGCAAGATTGTTAGCAAAATCAGCCCTATTTAACACGTCTGGATCATTGCAACCACCATGAATAGGCTGATCGTTATGATATTTTCCCATTTTTTTGCCTGTATTAGATTATTGTGACTAGTAATTGATGTTATAAAATAAGAAGTCAGGGACATTCATCATTTCTAGTGAAAGCGTAAGTCAATAAAAATCTATGCGCCCGTGGATTACAGCTTCCAATATGCTCCCTTGACCCGCGCTGGCAGTAACCTATCGCAGTTCAACAGGTTCTGAATGACCATGGTAAGCCAAACGAAACTGTCAGGGTTAGCCTTAAAATGACTTAACTATCAGAAATTAATCGTTTTTTGAACTGGATCAGCAAATGGAGCCGGAAGGCGGCTTTATAACCATATCCCGCTTTGGCAAACAGGGAAGGGGTGTGAATTGGGGCGACCTGCTGGTCGCCCCTGGTGATTGCCATATCCGGCGCGCGAAGGGTTAGCCGTTATAGCCGTAGCAGCGTTTGAGCTCCTCGAAGTCGTAGTAGTGGCTGCCGCTCCGGTAGGGCTGGCAGCCCGTTTTAAAGGCGGTCTCCTTTTCGTTGTAGAGCATCTTGACCAGCACCTGCCGCTGCCCGTTCTGGTAGATATCCCACTGAATATTGGCGGTATAGGGGGAGACCCAGCCGCCGCGCCACTCGTTGTTCTGCTGGCTGAACAGCTGATCCGCGCTGGCCCCCTGACGGCTCCCTTCCAGCTTCATCAGGGCGGCGAGGGGGATAATGGCTTCGGCGTGGGCAAAGCGCAGGGTGGCCCGTCGGCTCTGCTCACCCTCCACTACCTGACGTTGCACCTCGCCAAACAGGCCGTCGAGCAGCGGCTGGGCAATGGCGTAGGGGGCGCTCTGGTTGGCAAAGCTCGGCCCCTTTTCGTAGAAATCTTCCGCATCGGAGAGGTAGGAGAACCAGGCAGACTCTTCCGGGGTCAGGAACTGCTCCAGCGCCCAGGGTTCGCTGCCCTGTGCCTGCGCTTCGCGGATCATGCCGGGGCCGATGATAAAGAGGTTGTAGAGCATCAGGGCGGCATCCACTTCGTCGCGCACATAGGTCATGCCGCCATCCTCCGGGTTGACGGCGACAAACTCGACGCCGCCCGCCAGATAGTCGACAAACCCCTTACTGTAGATACGCTCCAGCATGCTGCGGGCCATCTCTTTGGTCTTGCTCAGGTTTTTAAGCTGATCCAGCGCCCTTGCCAGCTCGGGGGCCGGGGCGATTGCGGCATCTTCGTCGCCGATAAAGCGCTGGTAGCTCTCATAGGCGGGCAGGTAGCGGGCGTAATCCCCCTCGGGCGTGGTCTTGTGGAAGTAAAGCTCTAACTTGTTGACCAGCTTTTTGTCGATCTTCGAGGGGTCATCCTGCGTGAGGTAGCACTGCGCCGAGTCGCTGACATAGTTCACGTCGCGCTTGAGGCTCTCCATAAAGTAGAAGGCGCTTTCGTTGGCCCTGTCCTTGCCCGAGGTGACCACCTTGATGCAGTGGGGCTCGCTGCTGTTGAGCAGGGTCGGCAGCCGCGCCGCCAGCCGGGTAGCGAGGTTGGCGTGCTCCTCCTTGCCCAGCGCCGAGAGCAGGCCATAGCCCAGTTTCTGGTTGGCGGCCGTCACCAGATCGACCTTGCCTCCCAGCCCCTGCCCGAGGGTAGTGAGCGCCCCCTGACGCTGCGCCTCTTCCCATACCAGCTTGGTCAGCACGTCATATTTCGGGCTGGAGAGGGAGCGCGAGCCGTGGCGCGCCACCATCTCGGTAAAGACCGGGCTGAACCCCTGAGGCGCTGGCTCGTAGCTCTCCGCCTGCTGCTGCGGGCTGTAGACCGCTTTGGTGCTGTACTGATAGGCCGTTTTGCCCTGGCTGTCGGCAGACGATTCGTTCTCTGACTGGCAGCCGCCAAGCAAGACCAGCGAGACGGCCAAAGCCACATAAGAAGAGCGCGGGAAAGTCATGATGTTCCTTATCTATCCATATGAAAAATAAGTGAAAAACTCTATGGCTTGAAAATGACCGTGGGATGTCAGCCAGATGACAGGCAGATGACTTCTGATAAAGCAGTAAGCAAGGGGAGGGGCAGAGGATGGTTATAGGGAGGGCAATAGAGGCTCAACCAACCACTGCGCCTGTCACGGCAGAGTGGTCCGTGAGCGCGTTTGGGATGGGGCCTTATTGTCTTACCTCCTGCCCCGCCATCTTGATCCAAAGGGGGGAGGTCGATTGAAGATTGCCAATTAAGGGTTGCTCAATACCACGCCAATAAGGCATCGAACATGCGGGTATGGGTCACTTGCAGGTTTGCCGCCTTGGTAGAAATGGCTGCGCTATAGAGCTGGACGCCGGGTTCGTTATGGCTCTGCACCAGATAGTTTTTATGGCGACAGGTTCCATAGAGGGAGAGGCTTTTTCTCGCGCAGTGGCCGATAAACAGCACCCCACCAAGGCCGATCATCAGGCCACATATATCCAGCAGATTGATATCGATCTGATTGACGGCGTGCAGGGCAAATTGTGCTTCGGCCTGCTGCGCGAGTTCATAGAGTGACACGGCAAACATGGCGCCGCAGAGCAGCAGTTTGAGGCGGGCGAGGCTGGTGAGTTTGGTCTGCATCACGTCCGGCGAGACAAAATAGAGATTCTCCAGATGCCGTCTCTGCTCTTTGATCAGGATCCCGCGCACATTGACATCAACCTCGACCTGGGTTGATTCGCGATAGACCAGCCCCTGTTTTTCCCACTCGTCCGCCATCATGGCAACCAGCACCGGATAGACGACAATGGCCAGGCCGCAATAGATCGGCAGCGCATGATATCCGCTGGACATCAGTCCAACTGACAATATTGCGAATATATAGGGCGACAAGGCTTTGAGTGCAATTGATGATTTCATCGTTATACATCCATAAATAACGCGTTTTATAAGTGCCGATAGCGCACAGGCAATAGTGGCCGCGCCAATAAGCAGCGGCCAAACAGGGCGTTGGTCAGCGGTAATTCATTCCGGCAAATGGCTGAAATAGTCCCTTTGCTCGGCAACAGGGACAAGAGCGCCATAGTAAGCCAAACGAGGCCGCTCTGACAGTGACCCGGATGACATAAATCTGTGTGCCGCCGTCGAAATGAAATCATATTCTGTCGCTACTCCGGTTCCTCTATGCAAAAAGCCCCGAGAGCAGAGCTTTCGGGGAAGAGGAAAAACATCGACAAAGAATTACAAAGGCATTGGGTCACACCTGAACCGGATCAGGCATCGACATAGAGCACCTGGCCGCTAATAAAGCCATCGACGGAGCGCTCAAACGCCTTGCCGACCAAAGCGCCCGGCACCGGCTGGAAGCCCGGCATCATCTCGCCATATACGTCCCACGCCTCTTCCAGCACGGTCGGATTGACCACATTGATGCGGATGCCGCGGGGCAGCTCGTGGGCCACGCACTGGACAAAGGTATCGATGGCGCCGCTGGTGGTGGCATCGGCAATGGCCAGCGGGATCGGCTTGATATTGAGGATGCCGGAGATCAGGGTGAAGGAGCCCCCCTGATTGATGTAGTTGAGGCCGATATTGACCAGATTGATCTGCCCCATCAGCTTGCTCTGGATGGTGGTTTGCCACTGCTCGTCGCTCATCTCGCCAAAGGGGGCGTATTCGCAATAGCCGGCGGTATTGACCACTGCATCGAAGGAGCCCACGTTTTGGTAGAGCCGCTCGATGGACTCTCTGCTGGTGATATCCACCTGAAAATCACACCCCTCGCCGGAGCGGCTGGCGGTAATGACCTTGTGCTTGCCCAGACCACTGAGGGCGGCTTGCCCCATTTTCCCCTGAGCACCAATCATAATGACAGTTTTCATCGTTAACCTCGCTTTGCTGGAAGAGCTGCAAGGTTAGATAGCCACTGATACAATGTAAATCATGGGTGGTTTGTATGTGATACAACTTATATTGGTGAGGTAAGGGTGGAGAAGATCGATATCAGGCAGATGAGGGTGCTGGTGCTGCTGGTGAGATACAAGAGTGTGTCGCGGGTGGCCGAGTTGCTGGAGATCTCCCAGCAGGGGGTGAGCAGCCATTTGAAAAAGCTGCGCGACCTCTTTCCCGCCGAGCTGTTTATCCGCCAGAGCGCCGGGTTGCAGCCGACCGACTACGCCTGCGAGCTGGCTGACAAGTTCGAGCAGATCCTGGCCGATATCGACGGGGTCTTTGTGGCAACCCCCTTCGATCCCGCCAGCAGCCAGCGCACCTTCAGGGTGATGGCCAACGAATATGCCCAGCTCGCCATTATCCCAAGGCTGGCGAGCGCCCTGCGCACTCAGGCGCCCTCCATCCGGCTCGATGTGGTGGACTTTCAGGCCGAGCAGCATCTAGAGGCGCTGGCCAGTGGCGAGGTCGATCTGGTGATTGGTTTTGATGCCTATCTCGACCCGGGGTTGCTGCGTGCCACCCTGCGCCGGGATCACTACTGCTGCGTGCTGCGCCGCGACTCCCGATATCTTCCGGACAACGCCCCGCAGGATCTGGCGGCCATCCCCTTTGTGCAGTTAGCCAACAGCGTCGGCAATTTCGAAGGGCAGATGAGCCCGCAGCAGGTTGCCAGCGCGGCGGTGGCGACGCTCCCCTGTTACACCTCGCTGCAAGCCTTTATGTCGGTCAATGACGTGGCGGCCTGCATTCCGTCGGCCATCGCCGCCCTTGGGGATTTTCGTGTGCTGGAGCTGGCCGGGGCGCCCCAGCCGTTCGAGGTGGTGGTCGGCAGACACCGCAAAAGCCAGGGCAATCTCGCCATCGAGTGGCTGGCCGAGGTGATCAAGTCGGTCAGCGATCTTGCCATGCCGAGATAACATCGCCGTTTGCACAGAGCTGCACATGCCAGCCAGTGCGCTAACGGCAGGCTGGATCTGCGGGACAAATCCTGCGATGGTGCGGGCAGTTATCCGCTTGTCCCGTTATCGAGTGAAAAGGAGTTGAGATGCGCATTGCCATGATTGGTCTGGGGGATATCGCCCAAAAAGCCTATCTGCCGCTGCTGGCGAGCGACGAGCGGGTCACCCCGCTGCTCTGCACCCGCAGTCCGGCGGTGCTGGAGAAACTCGCCCGCCAGTACCGGATCGCCGAGTGCTTTACCGATGTGGCAGCCATGCTGGCCAGCCGCCCCGACGCCGTGATGATCCACGCCGCCACCGCCGTCCACAGCCAGATTGCCGAGCAGTGCCTGCGCGCAGGCATCCCCACCTTTGTCGACAAGCCCCTGTGCGACAATCTGGCCGAGGCCGAGGGGCTGGCCAACCTCGCCATCGCGCAAGATTGCCCCCTCTTTACCGGCTTTAACCGCCGCTATCTGCCCGCCATGGCCGAGGCGCGGGCCCAGCCGCTCACCGAGCTCAACTGGCAAAAGCACCGCTTCGCCCTGCCGGGCAAGGCGCGGGATTTTCTGTTCGATGACTTTATCCATGTGCTCGACAGTCTCTGCTTCTATGGCGGCGTGCCGGGCGGCGACTTTCATGCGGTATTGCGACCGGATACGAAGGACAGCAGCCTGTTGGCCGGGGTCAGCGTCAGCTGGCAGAGCGGCGATCGCGCCATCAGCGGCAGCATGAACCGCAGCGCCGGGATCACCGAGGAGCGCATCGATGCCTACGGCGACAACCTCTCCCTGCACCTTGAGAACTGCACCCGCGGCAGCATCGCCCGCGACAAGCAGGCGCAGATGCTTAGCCCCAGCGACTGGCAGCCGGTGCTGGCCCAGCGCGGCTTTGCCGCCATGCTGGAGCACTGGTATCAACAGATTGAGTCGGGCAAGGCGGAAAGCGAGCTGATCGCCTCCTACCTGCACGGCCACCGGCTGGCGGAGCAGCTGGTGGCGCTGGCTGACAAGCGGGGGTAGGCTGGCTGGCAGCCTGAGGGATATGAATTCGAGGTGCGCGAAGATAGCGCACCAAACACAACGGGGGGCCGCAGTTGCGGCCCCCCGTTGTTATGGGATGAGATGCATGGGATCAGATGCACTTCACCGGCTTGGGCAGGCCGCCAATCTTGGTCGCCTGCTTGGCGGGCCCTTCCGGGAACAGCTTGTAGAGGTAGCGGCTGTTGCCCTTCTCGGGACCGTACTGCTTTTCCATCGCCTTGACCAGCGCGCGGATGGCGGGGGAGGTGTTGAACTCCAGATAGAAGGCGCGCACAAAGCGCACCACTTCCCAGTGCGGCTCCTCAAGCGTGATCCCCTCCTGCGCTGCCAGCACCAGCGCCAGCTCCTCGCTCCAGTCGTTGCTGTTGAGCAGATAGCCCTTGGCATCGGTCTCGATGAGTTGGCCGTTGAATTCCAGCTGATGTTTTTCGGACGCAGACATGAGGGCTCCTCGCTAATGGGGCTATCAGGATTGGGCGGGCATGGTAGCGCCTTGATCCCCGGTGAGCAACCGACTCTCGTTGGCCAGATGCAGCAGCTGATCCGCCAGCTCGCTGATCAGGTTGAGCTGCTGGGTCAGCATCAGCTGCTCCTCGCTGCTGTCCGGACTTATCACCGGACACTGACCGCCGATGGAGCTGGAGGGGTTGCCCGCCAGATGACCGGCGGCCTGCTCCAGGGTGTGGCAGATGTGGTGGCGCACCTCATCCAGCCCGCTGATGGCCTCCAGCTTGTCGCGATGGGCCCCCAGCGCCGAGATGTAGGAGAGCAGGGCGTGGTTGCGCCAGGTGAGGGTAAAGCAGAGATCGAGGAAGCGGCGGCGCTTTTGCGGCTCCACCAGCATGCTCTGCCAGGCGGTAGCCAGCTCGCTGTCCGCCAGATGGGCGCTCTTGCGCGCCACCCGATAGTCGATGGACTCGTCCCGCTGCTGCTTGAGGCTTGCCAGCACCGCCGATAGGTAGCGGGCGTTGGCCGAGAGCGAATTGGCGATCAGGGTCGGCAGCCGCTTGTACTGCCAGTCCGGCCAGAGCCAGGCCACCAGCCCGTAGGAGATCAGGCAGCCGAGCAGGGTATCGAGCAGCCGCGGCCCCAGAATGGCAAAGCCGATGCCATCGAGCAGGTTGAACGCCATCAGCACGTAGAGGGTGATAAAGCAGACCGCGGCGCTGTAGTTGTTGCGTACCTGAGTAAAGAAGAGGAAGGCGGCCAGCCCCATCACCACCAGCTGGACGTGCAGCTCGGGGAACAGCCAGAGCACCGGAATACCCACCAGAATACCAGCGAAGGTGCCGAGCATCCGCTGCACCAGTCGGCGGCGGGTGGCGCTGTAGCTGGGCTGGCAGACAAACAGCACGGTCAGCAAAATCCAGTAGCCCTTTTCCAGATCAAAGGCTTGCAGTATGCCGTAGCCGATCACCAGCCCGAGTGACAAACGCAGCGCATGGCGAAACACCATGGAGTGCAAGGTGAGGTGCTGCTTGAGCTGGGCCAGCAGCGGCAGGCGGGGCGGGCGCGCCAGCGTGGGCAGCTCCTGCTCTGGTTGCTCGGGGTTTTGCAACACTTCGGCGCTGCCCAGCAGCTGGTTGATGCTGGCCAGATTGCGGCGCAGGAACTTCATCGGCGTCAGCAGGGTTTTCGGGTAGTGCTGCTTGAGATTGGTGAACTCCAGCTGATCGCCGAGGGCCTCCAGCGTCCAGTGAATGCGCTTGTTATGGGCGTAGGGCTTGTGCACCAGAATGGCGTAACCGAGCCGCTGACATGCCTCGGAGAGCTGCAGGAATACCTCCTGAAATCCTTCCAGCACGATGCCCTGCTTGAGCTCCGCTTCCAGTCGGCTGTAGGGGTAGTGGCTGGAGGTGGCGCGCTCGTGAATTTCCAGCGCCAGCAGATAGAGGCGCAGCAGACTGGCAAGCTCGGGGCTCGCCGGATGGCGGCGGCTCAGGCGGGCATTGAGGGCCGATTTGGTGAGGGTCAGCGCGCTCACCAGATTGATGTTGAGCTGGGCCAGATTGTGGCGAATGGCCTGGGCGCCGTGCTCGTCCGCCGGGAAGAAGCGGGATTTTTCCAGCAGGTAGCGGCCAAGGGCGAAGTAGCTCTGGGCCAGCTGCTCGTGCAGGGTCTTGTAGGGCAGCAGCCAGAGCCAGATAAACGAGACCAGTCCGTACCAGAGGGCGCCAGCGCCTAGGGCCAGCGGTTGGTAGAAGAGATCCGGCGCCTTGGCGGCTCCCAGCATGGTGTAGATGGCGATCAGCAGCGAGCCGAAGCTGATGGTGGCGTAGCGGGCACCGAGCGCCCCCACCATCACGAAGATAAAGGTGGAGCTGGCCAGCCCGATGGCAAACAGCCAGGGGGTGGGGTAGAGATACTGCACGCAAAGGGACGCGAACATGAAGCAAACCAGCGTCATGGCGAGGTTTTTGAGGCGTCCCCACAGGCTGTCGTCGGTTTCGGCGATGGCGCCCGCCACGACCCCGAGAGAGAGCAGCACGGTGAGCTGGATATTGCCGGTGGCCAGGGTGAAGGCGAGCAGACCGAGAATGGCCAGCAGCACTTTGAGAGCGAAGTAGATGTGACTATCGGTCAGCAGTCGGCGCAGCAGGCCAGAGAGATCCATCGGCATGAGACAGGTGAAACCCTTGATCGAAACGAGAGCGAGATAGTAACCCGCCAAGCGAGAAGCGGCCCTGATTTGGATCAGGGCCGCTTTGCATCATATCCTTGATTTGCAACTTATCCTGACAGAAACAGGAGCCAATAAAAAGGTTATGTCCCAATTACGTGTTGCATGGGGCGCCCCAGCGCCTCATGCAAACATGTTTTGATATTTACGCCTTTTCCGTAACGCTCCAGCATCCGGCGCCAACCCAAGTAGTTCTTCAGGTAGTGCGTCGCCACGCCATGGAACCGCTCCATCCACTCTTTCAACCGATGGTGATATCCGTTCACATGCTGGATGTGATACGCACCGACTACCCGTTCGCCTTGACGATTGCGCACCACCTGATGGGTTATACCCTGTTCCTTGCTGAAACAGGCATACACACCCGCCCCATCGCTACACAGCACCGCATCCGGTGACACCAACGGCTTCAACACTGCGATGACCGTATCGGCATTTATTTTCTCCAACTGGAAATCCGCATGGTGGCCTGCACGGTCTTGTACCACCATCACCGGGATGTAATCTGGCCCGGTTCCACGAGTTCGACCTTTACCACCGCGATGACGTGGTGGACGCGGCAGTCCCCGCTGCCCCTTGAACGATTCAAGGAAGAAGGTCTCATCCACCTCAACAATGCCCTCTTCCCGGGTGGCCTGATGGGTTGCCATCGCGCGCAAGAATCGGTGACGCCAGAGGAACGCGGTGTTTTTGCTGACCCCACAGCGCCGCGCGGCCTGGCGGACAGTCAGTCCTTCGATGAGAGCTTGCGCGTAGTCTTCCCAGCACTGTGCTTTACGCAATCTGGCCAAGGGCGTCTTGGTCAGAACGGTGCTGGTGCGCAGACACAGTTTGCAACGGTAGCGGCGCAGTCCCCGACTCCATCCCCAAGGCGCCAGCTGGGTAACATCGGCCTGACAATGGGGGCAGCCACTGCATGCCGGTAACTGAGTATTGAGCGAGGTAATGGTGTGGGGTGCAGTAAGCTCCTGCTGAGCAACACGGCGCTGGCGCAGGGTTAACTGGGGAAAAAGGGACAACAGGTGTTGAAAGGCTGGGGTATCCATGATGGTAGACCTCAAGGTGATGGCCTACTTCAAGATTAGCCTTTCAACACGTAATTGGGACAGAGCC
>NZ_JBFOCM010000019.1:0-121689 GCF_040907825.1 Aeromonas sp. s7(2024) | reverse complement strand
TGCGTTGAAATACAGAACCCCCGATGCGGTACATAAGGGGTTCTGAGTAGAGAAATGCTAGTTGAAAATGTGTAAACCTATTTCAGGACTAGACATCCGGTTAGCCCTTGCCCAGCAAGGTGCCCAGATCGTCCGCCTTGGTGTGGCGCACATCCTTGCCTTTCACGTAGTAGACGATGTACTCGCAGATGTGCTGGCAGCGATCGCCGACCCGCTCGATGGCTCGCGCCGCCCACAGGACGTTGAGCACCTGGGGGATGGTGCGGGGATCTTCCATCATATAGGTCATCAGCTCACGGATGATGGACTCGTACTCCCGGTCTACCTTGTCATCTTCTTTGTAGACCGCCAGCGCTGCATCCAGATCCATGCGGGCGAAGGCGTCGAGCACATCGTGCAGCATCTTGATGGTGCGACGGCCCATGTTCTCCAGCGACACCAGCGGCGGCTGCGGCTTGTTGGCGTTGTCGGTCAGCATGCGGGCGATCTTGTCGGCCACGTCGCCAATGCGCTCCAGATCGGTGATGGTCTTGATGATGGCCATCACCAGTCGCAGGTCGGAGGCCGTCGGCTGACGCTTGGCGATGATGCGGGTGCACTCCTCGTCGATCGCCACTTCCATCGCGTTGACCTTGTGGTCGTTGGCCACGATCTTGCGCGCCGCATCGAGATCCTGATCATGGATCGCCGCAATGGCGTCGGTGAGCTGCTGCTCCACCAGACCGCCCATCACCAGCACCTGGTTGCGCACGCTCTCTAGCTCGGCATTAAACTGACCGGAGATGTGTTTATTGAGGTTCATATTGTCCATACAAATAATCCTTGATTGCTCCGATTATGCCTTAGCCGTTGAACCGACTGCCAATCTGTTTGCTGAGATTCATCCTCTCCTCTCCTTAGCCGTAACGACCGGTAATGTAATCTTCGGTCTTTTTCTTGGCCGGGGTGGTGAAAATGGTGTTGGTATCCGAGTACTCGATAAGCTCGCCCATATACATAAAGGCGGTCTGATCCGACACGCGCGCAGCCTGTTGCATGTTGTGAGTTACGATCACCACGGTGAACTGGCTCTTGAGCTCGTTGATCAGCTCCTCGATGGTGAGGGTGGAGATGGGGTCGAGCGCCGAGGTCGGTTCATCGAGCAGCAGCACTTCCGGCTCGATGGCAATGGCGCGGGCAATCACCAGACGCTGCTGCTGACCACCGGAGAGACCGAAGGCGTTGTCATGCAGACGATCCTTCACCTCGTCCCACAGGGCCGCACCGCGCAGGGAGCGCTCGGCGGCCTCATCCAGGGTGCGGCGATCGTTGATCCCCTGCAGGCGCAGACCATAGACCACGTTCTCGTAGATGGACTTGGGGAACGGGTTCGGGCGCTGGAACACCATGCCCACCTGACGGCGCAGGGCGGAAACATCAATGCTCTTGTCATAGATGTTGTGGCCGTGCAGTTGGATTTCCCCCTCGATGCGGCAGATCTCCACCAGATCGTTCATCCGGTTGATGCAGCGCAGCAGGGTCGATTTGCCACAGCCTGACGGGCCGATAAAGGCGGTCACCTGCCCTTTGGGGATCTTCATGTTGACGTTGAACAACGCCTGCTTGCTGCCGTAGTACAGGTTGAGATCCTTCACCTCCAGCGCGGTCTGCTCCGGGGTCAGGTTGAGCAGGTCCAGCGCGGTGTGCTGGGTAGACGTGGTCGTTACGTTGATCATCTGTTACCTCAAAATCTATCTGGAGTGGCCGGACAGCTGCCGGCGCCCCTCACGTATTGGTGCAGAGAGATGGCGGCTCGCGCTCGGCCGCCCCTCTGTTATCTCACTCTTGTATCACTCAAGCGGCGCCGAATTAATGCTCCAGCGACCGGAATTTCTCGCGCAAGTGGTTACGAATACCGATAGCGGTCAGGTTCAGACCCACGATCACCGTCACCAGCAGGAAGGAGGTGGCGTAGACCAGCGGGCGGGCCGCCTCGACGTTGGGGCTCTGGAAGCCGACGTCATAGATGTGGAAGCCCAGGTGCATGAACTTGCGCTCCACATGCAGATACGGGAAGTTGCCATCCATCGGCAGGGTCGGTGCCAGTTTCACCACCCCCACCAGCATCAGCGGCGCCACTTCACCGGCTGCACGGGCAATCGCCAGAATAAGGCCGGTCATGATGGCCGGGCTCGCCATCGGCAGCACGATGCGCCACAGGGTCTCGGCCTGGGTGGCACCCAGTGCCAGCGAGCCCTGACGGATGGTGCTCGGGATCCGCGCCAGCCCCTCTTCGGTGGAGACAATCACTACCGGCAGGGTCAGGATAGCCAGGGTCAGCGCCGACCAGATCACGCCGGGTGAGCCAAAGGTCGGGCTCGGCAGCGCTTCCGGGTAAAACAGCTGATCCAGCGAACCACCGAGCGTGTAGACGAAGAAGCCCAGACCAAACACGCCGTAAACGATGGAGGGCACGCCCGCCAGGTTGATCACCGCGATGCGGATGATCTTGGTCAGGCTGTTCTTGCCCGCATATTCGTGCAGGTAGACTGCCGCCACCACCCCCAGCGGGGTCACGATGATCGCCATCAGGAACACCATGAACACAGTACCAAAGATGGCCGGGAACACCCCGCCCTCGGTGTTGGCTTCACGGGGATCGTCAGAGACGAACTTGCCGATCTGGTGGAACCAGTGACCCACCTTGGCCAGCAGGCTCATGTCGTTGGGCCATACCACGTCCAGTACCTTGGACATCGGCATGGTCACCAGCTCGCCACGCATATCCTTGACGGTGATGGCGTCGCGATCGGCTTGGCTACGCAGGGAGAAGAGCTCTTTTTCCAGCACCTGATAACGATCGTTGAGGGCCTGACGCTCGCTGGCCAGTTCGGCTTTGAGCTGATCGGTCAGCTTGTCATCCAGCTCGGCCTTGCGCTCTTTCAGGCGCAGCCGCTCCAGTTGATAGTTGATGCTGCCGATGTCCCCTTTTTGCAGATCGTTGGCCTGTTCGGAGAGGGCATTGGCTCGCGCCAGCACCCGCTGCAGGGCAGGATGCAGATCAGAGGTGAGCTCGCGGCCATCCTCTTTCACCCCAACGATATAGCCATAGAAGTTGCCGTTGGTGGCACGCTCAACCATGGCCAGCTCGGCTGGCTGGCTCTGGGACTTGATGTCCGTCTCCAGCACCCAGCGAAAATCGAGGTCAACAAACTCGCGGTTGCCGGTCTTGACCAAATAGCGGGTCAGCAGCTCGCGCTCTTCCCCTTCCAGCGCCAGACCTGCGGCGCGCAGTCGCTCCACCGGAACCTGCTCGCGATCGTTGATTTCGCCGATCAGTACGCTCTTGTTGCCACTGGCGTCTTCCAGCTGCCACTCATAGATGGGGTGCGGCCAGAAGTAGACCAGACCACGCCAGCCGATCAGCAGCAGCAGACCCAGTACCGCCACCAGACTCAGGCTGACGGCACCGCCGGTCATCCAGATCCAGGGGGCCCCTGATTTAAACCACTTACCCATTGTCGATTCCTTGTCCATTACAGAGTCGCCCCTTACATCGAGCTGTATTTTTCACGCAACCGCTGACGGACAAACTCGGCCAGGGTGTTGAACAAAAAGGTAAACACAAACAGGACGAAGGCCGCGAGGAACAGTACCCGATAGTGGGAGCTGCCCACTTCCGATTCCGGCATCTCCACCGCGATGTTGGCGGCGAGGGTGCGCAGCCCCTGGAACATGGAGAAGTCCATGATGGGGGTGTTGCCGGTAGCCATCAGCACGATCATGGTCTCGCCCACGGCGCGGCCAAGCCCCATCATCACCGCAGAGAAGATGCCCGGGCTGGCAGTGAGGATCACCACCCGGCTCAGGGTCTGCCACGGGGTGGCCCCCAGTGCCAGCGAGCCCTGGGTCAGATGCTTGGGCACCGAGAAAACCGCATCTTCAGCAATGGAGAAGATGGTGGGGATGACCGCAAAGCCCATGGCGATACCGACCACCAGCGAGTTGCGCTGGTCAAACTTGATACCCATTTCGTGGGTCAGCCAGATGCGCGAATCGCCGTGCATAAAGGCATTCTCGATGAGCGGGCTCAGGGCGAAGGCCCCCCAGCCAATCAGCAGCAGCACCGGGATCAGCAGGATGGCGTGCCACCCCTCCGGCAGCCAGGACTTGCCGCGCTCCGGCAGATAGTTCCAGAGCAGTGCAGTCAGCAACATCCCCATCGGCAGCAATATCAGCAGCAGGATCACCCCGGGCAACGCCCCCTCGATGATCGGCGCCAGCCACAGACCCGCCAGGAAGCCCAAGATAACAGTCGGCAGCGCCGCCATGATCTCGACCGTCGGCTTGACGTATTTGCGCAGCCCCGCCGACATGAAGTAGGCGGTATAGATGGCACCGGCCACGCCGAGCGGTACAGCAAACACCATGGCGTAGAAAGAGGCTTTCAGCGTACCGAATACCAGCGGCACCAAACTCAGCTTGGCTTCAAAGTCGTTGCTGGCGGAGGTGGATTGCCACACATACTGGGGCTCCGGATAGCCTTCGTACCACACCTGTTGCCAGAGTGCAGACCAGGTCACTTCGGGGTGTTCGTTCTCCACCGAGAAGAGCTTGAAGCTGTTCCCTTGCTGCATCAGCAACAGGTTGTGACGGGGGGAGATGGCCAGGGCAGAGAGTTCGCCCCCTTCCACCGTCTCGGTCAGCAGCTTGGTCTCGCCAGTGGCATGGAAGAAACTGATGATGCCGTCCTTGTCGGCACTGATGAAGCCTTTGCGAAAGTGCTCGGGAGTCAGCAGATCTACCGCGCCATCGCCCTTGAAGTCACGAATTTGGGTGAACTGGCGTTTGCCATCCTTCGCCACTTCGAACCACTGTGAAATCACGCCGTTGTCATTACCCACCAGCAGTGAAGAGGCGCCGGAGAGCAGCTGAACCCGGGTCACATTGGCGTTGGGGGCATTGATCTCCAGCACGTTGCGCAGGGAGATTTCGCTCAGGTTATGAATGTCATAGACGGAGAGGCGATTGCCCTCGCGCACGAACAGGATCCGCAGATTGGGGGTCAGCAACATCTGATCCACATGGCGCGGCAGGGAGGGAATCGTGTAGTTTTCACTGCTCCACTCAATCTCCCCGGAGATGAAGTTCTCCTCACCGCTCATCACCGTCATCACACCACGACCATCTTCGGTCACGGCGGCGGTCGCCATCTTGTCCTTGGTGGCTTCGAACACCATCAGTTGCAGTGCCTTCCCTTGCGGGTCGATCACCACCGGCTCTTCGCCGAAGGGATATTGCAGGCTGGGTTCAATCACCCGCACATCGTTGGGATAGGAGACCTTGAACGCTGGCTGGACGACCTGCGCCTTGCCATCGGCAAAGCCGTAGGCGATCAGCCGCTGGCCAGGTGCCGGGGTCGCTACCGTGGTGATGTCACCAGCAACCTGGGCCTGACCCAGTGACTGGCCGACCTTGATCTTGTCATCTCCCTGCACCGCAAAGAAGTTGACCTGCCCTTTATCGCTGAAGCGATAGCCGATCTCGTTCTGCTCTTCCACGCCGAGCCAGGCGGTCTTCCCTGCGGCAGGCAGGGTAAACGAGGCGGTCGGCTCCATGGAGGCGCCATTGAAGATGGGTTTCACCACATAGAGCAGATAAAAGAAGATGAGCAGCAGCGCCACCAGTACCAGGGCTCCGCCTGTGGTGACGCCATATTTGGCCAATTTATCCTTGATCCGGCGTTTTCTACTGCCCGCCATGACCAGGTTTAACGATTCCGATGACATGCAAGACCTCAATGTAAGCTAGGCTTCGCGGCATTATATGGCGGTTGCATGACAGTTTTGTTACATCGAGAACGCTTTAACAGAGGTTGTTAGCGGAAAAATGGGCGGGGATTCCTTCGAAGGCGGGCGAGCGTAATATATTGTTTATAAAGGGATATTTATGCAGATAATCAGCAAGGGCAGCCTGCGCTGCCCCCGAATGGTTCAGGAAAGGGTATCGTTTGATTGTTGCAGCGCCAGTTTGGCCGCCTTTTTCTCGGCGCGACGGCGCTTGAAGAAGGCCGACAACTGGGCCGAGCAGGCATCGGCCAGCACACCGCCGGTCAGCTCGACGCTGTGATTGTGGCGCGGGTCCTGCAAGATCTCGAACACCGACCCCGCGGCACCGGTCTTGAGATCTCGGGCGCCGTAAACCACCCGCTTGACCCGGCTATGGATCAGCGCACCGGCACACATACAGCAGGGCTCCAGCGTCACATAAAGAGTGGTGTCGAGCAACCGGTAGTTCGCCAGCTGCTTGCCCGCCGCCCGGATTGCCATCACCTCGGCATGGGCACAGGCATCGTGTTCGCTGATGGAGCGGTTCCACCCCTCTCCCACCACCTGACCATCCAGCACCAGTACGGCACCGACCGGGATCTCGCCAATCCCTTCGGCCCGGGCGGCCAATGCCATGGCATGGCGCATCCACTGTTCGTCCTGCTCGGTCTGACTCGGTCTCTCTGGGACCTCTGATGGTTTCACGCCCATCCCCTCTTTATATTGTTCAATTGTGCTGTTTGCATTCCAGCTATCCACAACTGTCAGATAATTCCATAGATAGCAGGCATGATAGCTCGCGGTGACAGGGCGGCGATTATGCCAAATCTGCACGTCAGACCCAAGCCACATCCCGACTGAGCAATAAAGAAGCAATCGGCATCTCTATGATAAAAAAGGAGTTGCACCCGTTTGGCCATGCTATTAGACTTCCTCCCCGTCAGCCGAGTCTGACTCCGTCGGTGTGTAGCGCAGCCAGGTAGCGCATCTGCATGGGGTGTAGAGGGTCGGAGGTTCGAATCCTCTCACACCGACCATTTTCCCCGAGAATAGCCCAGTCAAACGACTGGGCTATTTTTTTGCCTCCGATTTATCCTCCTGAGGATGCCTACCTATCAAGCACAAAAAACACTCAGAACCACTTGAATCTTTTTGCCGAACTCATTAAGATGCGCAACTTTCCGCCGGTAGACAACACAGGGAGGTGGAAACACGAGTGAAGGGATCACTGTCCGGCTTGCGTGCAACACAGGACCAGGCATGAACCAGAACACCGATTTCGCACCCGCCATTACGCTTTATTCCGTTCCTCACGACACCCCTTGCCACACCGAAAGCGAAAATGAACAGGTCATCCAGCTGGATGTGATCGATCTTGCCGAACCGGATGATGACTATTGAGCCCGGCCAGATGGCCGCTCAATCACTGGGGCATCACCTGTTCAACACACTCAGTTTCACACCCTTGGCGAGAAATCTGCAAAAAACGACAAACTGCTAATTCTATCAAGGATGACAGTATTATTGACTGATGCGTCTCCACCTTTCCTCTCCAGCATCCCCCCCGACAATTGATACAAACCTACGTTATTGCGCTTCACTTTCCATCGTTGCAACCGCTGGTGCCAACAGAGCCTGCATCACCACACCAAGTTTAAAACGCACGTTCACCAACTAGGTCTAGCAATAGCAAAACATTCATTGCCACATTCAAACGCAATTTATACAGCTGTTTTGGCAAAGCCTGGAGTTAGGTCGGGATTTGTTTTTGCATTTGTAATTTTATTACGTAATAAGTTACAAAATGAGGGGCAGGGTAACGGCCCAAATTAGCCGTTGTCCGATGGGAAAAAGCAGGAGCATAACCATCTGCGTAGAGCTTTTACACCAACCAAATAAAGCAATAAAAAACATCAACTTAACCATACTCAAAAAACAGGTGTTTAAAAAAAACTGTTGACGTACTCAACAATATTTCGCACCTTATCAATCGTGTTACCCCGTTGTTGCGGGAACGTTTCAGGAACAGGGATTCGACTTTAGTCGTAGTTAGTAAGTTCAAAATGTAATTCTCAAAGGAGTGAACCTTATGTCGGCACCGGCTCAGACCCACTGCAGCGCCCGCCTTCGCATCCAGGGCGAGATGCTGCCCGAATACGCGCAAATTCTGACGCCGGACGCGGTGGCTCTGGTCTCCGAACTGGTGGAACGTTTTGCTCCCCAAAGAGGGGAATTGCTGAAACAACGTGTGGCACGCCAGGCCCGTATCGATGGCGGCGAGCTGCCGGACTTCCTGCCGGAAACCGCCCACATCCGTGAAGGTGACTGGACCATTCGCGGCATTCCCGCCGACCTGCAAGACCGCCGTGTGGAGATCACCGGCCCGGTAGAGCGCAAGATGGTGATCAACGCCCTCAACGCCAACGTCAAGGTGTTCATGGCGGACTTCGAGGACTCACTGGCCCCCGCCTGGAATAAGGTGATCGAGGGCCAAATCAACCTGCGCGATGCGGTCAACGGCACCATCTCTTACACCAGTCCGGAAGGAAAGGCTTATACCCTGAACGCCGATCCGGCCGTCCTCATCTGCCGGGTGCGCGGTCTGCACCTGCCGGAAAAACATGTCACCTTTGATGGCGAGCCGATCCCCGGTGGCCTGTTCGATTTTGCCCTCTACTTCCTGCACAACTATCAGGCGCTGCTGGCCAAAGGCTCCGGCCCCTACTTCTACGTGCCCAAGTTGCAGAGCCATCTGGAAGGGCGTTGGTGGAGCGAAGTGTTCGCCTGGACCGAGGACAAGTTCGGTCTGCCCCGCGGCACCATCAAGGCCACCGTGCTGATTGAAACCCTGCCGGCCGTATTCGAGATGGATGAGCTGCTCTATCAGATGAAGGATCACATCGTTGCGCTGAACTGCGGCCGCTGGGACTACATCTTCAGCTATATCAAAACCTTGAAGAACCATCCGGATCGCGTCCTGCCTGATCGTCAGGTGGTGACCATGGACAAGCCGTTCCTCTCCGCCTACTCGCGGCTGCTGATCAAGACCTGTCACAAGCGCGGTGCGCTGGCGATGGGCGGTATGGCCGCCTTTATTCCGGCCAAGGACGCTGCCGTCAACGAGCAGGTCTTCGCCAAGGTCAAGGCCGACAAGGAGCGCGAAGCCAACAACGGCCACGACGGTACCTGGGTCGCCCACCCTGGCCTCGCTGATACCGCCATGGCGGTATTCAACGCCACCATTGCGGCTGGCGCCAAGAACCAGATTGGCGTGCTGCGCGAGCAGGATGCCCCCATCACCGCCACCGACCTGCTGGCCCCCTGTGAGGGCGAGCGGACCGAAGCAGGGATGCGCACCAATATCCGGGTTGCCCTGCAATATCTGGAGGCCTGGATCAACGGCAACGGCTGCGTGCCCATCTACGGTCTGATGGAAGATGCCGCCACCGCCGAGATCTCCCGCACCTCCATCTGGCAGTGGATACGCCACGGCAAGAGCCTGTCGAACGGCAAGGTGGTGACTAAGGAGCTGTTCCGCCAGATGCTGGACGAGGAGCTGGAGGTGGTCAAAGCCGAGGTGGGCACAGCACGCTGGCAGACAGGACGCTTTGCCGAGGCAAGCGAGCTGATGGAAGAGATCACCTGCGCCGATACCCTGATCGATTTTCTGACGCTGCCCGGTTACGAGCGGCTCTGAATCACGGGCCCCCAGCGGGGCTCGCCAATAACAAGTCAATGGAAACGTGAAATCAATGAAAGAGGGAACTGATATGGCACTGACCCGTGAGCAACAGATCCAGGCTATCGAGAAAGACTGGGCGGAAAACCCCCGCTGGAAAGGGATCAAGCGCGGCTACAGCGCCGAAGATGTGGTGAACCTGCGCGGCAGCTTGCAGCCGGTGCACACCCTGGCCCAGCGTGGTGCCGACAAGCTGTGGGGTCTGATCCACGGCGACGCCAAGAAAGGCTATGTCAACTGCCTCGGCGCCCTGACCGGCGGTCAGGCGGTGCAGCAGGCCAAGGCGGGGATCGAGGCGATCTACCTCTCCGGCTGGCAAGTGGCTGCAGACAACAACTTGTCCTCCACCATGTATCCGGATCAGTCCCTCTACCCGGCCAACTCGGTACCGTCCGTGGTGGAGCGCATCAACAACTCCTTCGCCCGTGCCGACCAAATCCAGTGGGCCAACAAGGTTGGGCCGCAGGATGAGGGCTTTATCGACTACTTCCTGCCGATCGTGGCCGATGCGGAAGCCGGTTTCGGTGGCGTGCTGAACGCCTTCGAACTGATGAAGGGGATGATTGAAGCGGGCGCCGCCGGCGTGCACTTCGAAGATCAGCTGGCATCGGTGAAGAAATGCGGCCATATGGGCGGCAAGGTGCTGGTACCGACTCAGGAAGCGGTACAGAAGCTGGTTGCAGCCCGTCTGGCAGCCGATGTGTGCGGCACCACCACCCTGGTGATCGCCCGTACCGACGCCAACGCCGCTGACCTGCTGACCACTGACGCTGACTCGTACGATGCAGACTTCCTGACTGGCGAACGCACTGCCGAAGGGTTCTACAAGGTGCGTGCCGGTATCGATCAGGCCATCGCTCGCGGTCTGGCTTACGCCCCCTACGCCGACATGGTGTGGTGTGAAACCGCCAAGCCGGATCTGGACGAAGCGCGTAAATTTGCCGAAGCAATCAAGGCCAAGTTCCCGGATCGCATCCTGGCCTACAACTGCTCCCCGAGCTTCAACTGGAAGAAAAATCTGGACGATGCCACCATCGCCCGCTTCCAGCAGGAGCTCTCCGACATGGGCTACAAGTACCAGTTCATCACCCTCGCGGGTATCCACAACATGTGGTTCCACATGTACGAACTGGCCTACCAGTACGCCCGTGGCGAAGGGATGAAGCACTACGTCGAGATGGTGCAGGAGCCGGAATTTGCCGCCGCCAGCCGTGGCTACACCTTCGTAGCCCACCAGCAGGAGGTCGGTACCGGTTACTTCGACAAGGTGACCACCGTCATTCAGGGTGGCCAATCCTCGGTCACCGCCCTGACCGGCTCCACCGAAGAAGATCAGTTCCACTAATAAGAGAGCTGCCTTGAAATAGCAAAACCCCGGCCTGATGCCGGGGTTTCTTTTTGAAAGGCCCTTCTCCCGAAGGGAGAAGGAACAAAGCGATAGAACCTCTTCACGGTCTGTGACGAGAGGTCGTCAGCAAGGTGAAGAGCAGCACATGAGCCTTGCTCACGGCCTCGCAGTAAGAACGTGGCTAGGTTCTCAGAGGTCGAGGATCTCTTTGACAAAGGGAATGGTGAGCTTGCGCTTGGCGCGAAATGAGGCGTTGTCGAGCTGATTGAGAGTGGTGAGCAGGGTTCGCATATCGCGGGAGAGTCGGTTGAGCAGGAAGCGGCCCACATCGATGGGCAGTTTGAAGCCCCGCAGCTCGGCACGCAGCTGCAGGGCACTGAGCTTGCCTTCGTCATCCAGCTCTTCGAGATGGAAACTCACCCCCCAGTCGAGGCGCGAAGCGAGATCCGGCAGTTGCAGCCCCAGTTTGCGCGGTGCGCTGCAGCCGGTGACCACCAGCGTCCCCTCGCCCTTCTCCTGCCAGCGGTTGTAGAAATCGAACAGCGCCCGCTCCCACACGGCATTGCCGGCGATCGCCTCAAGGCTGTCGAGACAGACCAGCGGCAAGCTTTCGAGGGCATCGAGCATACTGGGATCGAGCTGTTCAAACTGATCGAGAGAAAGATAGGCAGCCGCCGCATCGCGGGCGTTGACCTCAGCACAGGTGGCGTGGAGCAGATGAGAGCGTCCGGATCCCTTGGCTCCCCAGAAATAGAGGAAAGGCGATCCCTGACCGATGGCCGCATTCTTGAGGGCGGTGATCAGATGAGCATTGTTGCCGGGATAAAAACTGACGAAGGTTTCATCATCCGGTAGTTGTACGGCTAAAGACAGTTGGGCCGGTTGCTTCACTCGTTGGGCTTTGACTGTGACATTTGTGGCTAAGTGTATCATCGCAAAGGCAGATAGAGAACCGCCCGGGCAAGCCGGGCGGTCTACAAAAGCCTTATAAAATCAGGGCTGCGACCATTGGTAACGCAAACCGCTGCCATTATCGTCAACCTTGCGCAAACGACTCTCAAGCTGCAGCGCCCGCACCAGCTCGGCCTGCTCCCCTTGCAGGGTAAAGTTGAAGGTGACCTGGTCCCCCTCCAGTTTGCCGATCGCCACCTTGCTGACGTTGGCCATCCCCTGCAGCATCTTCTGCACGGCGATCATGCTGTCCACTTCGGAGAGGCCATCCACCACCAGGGTCTGGCTGGTTGCCGGACCCGAAATGCGGGCACCGTAGTTTTTCACCAGCCAGGCCGCCAGGGTATCGGCGAACCCTTGCGCCACTTCGGCCTGAGTGCCGGTGTTATTGCCACGGGTCAGCTCGGCCACTTCACCGGCCGCTTTGGGGCCGTAGAGTCCCCAATCGATGCTCCACTTGTCACCTTCCGGTGTCAGCTTGCCCAACACCACCATCTCGGCGCCATAGCGCTGGCTTGCCTGCAAAATCGGGTCGGCAAAGCGTCCCCAGACGTCGGTGGCACTGACCGCCATGTTGTCATCGAGATCCATCAGCGGAATGCTGATGGGTAGCCCCAGCGTCTGGGCCTGCTCGCGCAAGGCTTGCGCCCAACCATCGCTGGATTGATCCGCCAGCAAGCGACGCTCACCCTGATCCACCACCAGCCAGATGGCCATCTGGGGACGCGCAGGGCCAAGCAGGGCAAACTGGCTCTCGGAGACCAGGCTGTTGACCTTATCACTCTTGAACTCGGCTTTCAGATACTTGACGGCGTCCTGATCCTGATAGCCATAGCTTTTGACATAATCGCCCGGGGCCGCCAGCGCCTTGACCACCACCGGCTGGGTGAGGATGTCGCGCTTGCCGGTCACCTTGATCAGCACCTGACCCAGTGCCTGCCCTTGAGCGGCCACCATGTCGCCACTGGTCGGGGCCTTGCCCTGATAGAGGTCGGTCACCTGAGCGGCCGAGGCCATGAATGACAAGCCGCAGCAGAGGGCGGTCACAACACGTTTGAACATGAACAGAGTCTCGAAATGGGAGAGTGTGCTTATGGTAGCGGCAAGGCGCATCCTGCGGCAAGGCTGGCACAAGCGGCCACAAACAGCAGAGCCGGCGATGCGCCGGCTCCGATCACCCCTTCCACATGGGAAGCAGGTTAAAGCATTAAGTTACTTGGTACCGAAGATCTTGTCGCCTGCATCGCCCAGACCCGGCACGATGTAGCCCTTCTCGTTCAGCCCCTGGTCGACAGAAGCACAATAGAGCTCTACGTCAGGGTGTGCGGCTTCCAGCGCCTTGATCCCTTCCGGCGCGGCAACCAGTACCAGCACCTTGATGGATTGGCAGCCTTTCTTCTTCAGCAGATCGATGGTGGCGATCATGGAACCGCCGGTGGCCAGCATCGGATCGATGACCAGCGCCAGACGCTCTTCGATGTTGCTGACGATCTTTTCGAAATAGGGAACCGGTTGCAGGGTCTCTTCATCACGGTAGATACCGACCACGCTGACGCGGGCGCTCGGCATGTGCTCCAGCACGCCATCCATCATGCCAAGGCCGGCACGCAGGATGGGTACGACGGTTACCTTCTTGCCTTTGATCTGGTCAACTTCTACTGGCCCATTCCAGCCATCGATGATAACCTTCTCGGTTTCGAAGTCAGAGGTCGCTTCATAGGTCAACAAACTGCCCACTTCTTTGGCCAGTTCACGGAAACGCTTGGTGCTGATATCGCCTTCGCGCATCAGACCGATCTTGTGTTTGACCAGGGGGTGTTTGACTTCAACGACTTTCATTATTATCTCCTCTAACCTGCCGCAAAAAAATCGCGGAATCATACAACAAAAGCCACCGCTTGTAGAGCATTTCCGCGCAAAAACGCGCAAACGATTTCCTTTCTGGTTTTTCACCGCCACTGTTAGAATACGCCCCGAATTTTACCCTCCACTTCTTTACATGACGGGGAATACTCGTGACTGACAAAACCTCACTGAGCTACAAGGATGCTGGCGTAGATATCGATGCCGGCAATGCACTGGTTGAACGTATCAAGGGCGTGTCAAAGCGCACTCGTCGTCCTGAAGTCCTTGGTGGTCTTGGCGGCTTTGGGGCCTTGTGTCAAATCCCTGCGGGCTACAAGGAGCCGGTACTGGTCTCCGGTACCGATGGTGTGGGCACCAAGCTGCGGCTGGCCATCGACCTGAAGAAGCACGACACCGTGGGCATCGATCTGGTGGCCATGTGCGTCAATGACCTGATCGTACAGGGCGCCGAGCCGCTGTTCTTCCTCGACTACTATGCAACCGGCAAGCTGGACGTGGACACCGCAGCCGCGGTAGTCACCGGGATCGGTGCCGGTTGCGAGCAGTCAGGCTGTGCCCTGGTGGGCGGCGAGACCGCCGAGATGCCGGGTATGTATGAAGGGGAAGACTACGACATCGCCGGTTTCTGCGTCGGTGTGGTGGAGAAGAGCGAAATCATCGACGGCAGCAAGGTCGGTGAAGGGGATGCCCTGATCGCGCTGGCTGCCAGCGGCCCTCACTCCAACGGCTTCTCCCTGATCCGTAAAATTCTGGAAGTCTCCAAAGCCGACGTGCATCAGCCGCTGGGTGACACCACCCTGGCCAACGCCCTGTTGGAGCCGACCCGCATCTATGTGAAACCTGTGCTCAAGCTCATCAAGGAGTGCGAGATCCACGCCCTGTCCCACATCACCGGCGGTGGCTTCTGGGAGAACATCCCCCGTGTCCTGCCCGCCAACACCCAAGCGGTGATCGACGAGCAGAGCTGGCAGTGGCCGGCAGTGTTCAGCTGGCTGCAGCAGGCTGGCAACGTCACCCGTCACGAAATGTATCGCACCTTCAACTGCGGCGTCGGCATGATCATCGCCCTGCCCGCCAACCAGCTGGAGAAGGCGCTGACCCTGCTCAAGGCAGAAGGCGAGAACGCATGGCACATCGGTCATATCGCCAAGGCAGCAGACGGTGAGGAGCAGGTCGTCATCAAATGATGCGGATCCTCGTCCTAATCTCTGGCAGCGGCAGCAACCTGCAGGCGATCCTCGACCACTGCGCCAGCGGCAAGATTGCCGGTGAAGTGGTCGGCGTTATCAGCAACAAGGCCGATGCCTATGGTCTGGTTCGCGCCAAAGAAGCTGGCGTGGCGACCTCCATTCTGGCCCAGCAGCAGTTTGCCAGCCGGGAGGAGTATGACGCCGCCCTGCTGGCGCTGATGGCAGACTATCAGCCTGACCTGGTGGTGCTGGCCGGGTTTATGCGGATATTGAGCGGCGATCTGGTGCGCCATTTCGCCGGCAGGATGATCAATATCCACCCCTCCCTGCTGCCCAAGTATCAGGGCCTGCACACCCACCAGCGCGCCATAGATGCCGGTGACAGTGAACACGGCGCCAGTGTCCACTTCGTGACCGAAGAACTGGATGGCGGCCCGGTGATCCTGCAGGCCCGCGTGCCCATCTTTGAAGGAGACACGGCGGACGAGGTAGCGGCACGAGTACAGGCGCAGGAGCACAGCATCTACCCGCTGGTGGTGCGCTGGTTCTGCGAAGGCAGGCTGCAGATGGTGGACGGCGCTGTGCAACTGGATGGCGCCCTGCTGGGCCTCGCTGGTTACGCCTGCGAGTAAGCAGACGTCTTGTCGAAATGTGAAAAAGGAGGCCGATGGCCTCCTTTTTATTTCCTGAATTTTCCCACCACAGGCACAGGCTTAAACCTGTTCACGACCTGCAGCGAGAAACCGTCAACAAGGTGAAGAGCAGCACAGGAACCGGAGCGTATAGACATACGTGAGGATTCCGAGCAGCACATGAGCCTTGATCACGGTTTCGTAGCCAGATCGTGGACAGGTTTAGACCGGATTGTCGATATCGATAAAGGTCACATCCAGCCCGTGCACAGTCGCCAGCCACTCCCCCAGCGCCTTGACGCCGTAACGCTCGGTAGCGTGATGGCCAGCGGCGTAGAAGTGCATCCCCATCTCGCGAGCGGTGTGAATGGTCTGCTCGGAGGCTTCACCGGAGATAAAGGCATCGATGCCCTGCTCCGCCGCCAGATTGATGTAGCTCTGACCGCCGCCGGTGCACCAGGCCACGGAGCGGATCAGCTCGGGGCCGCTGTCGCCACAATAGAGTGGTTCACGGCCAAGGCGCTCGGCAATCAGTTTGGCAAAGTCGGCGCCGCTCATCGGCTCTTCCAGCTTGCCCACCATGGCGACGCTCTTGCTGTTCCACGGCTCCAGACCACGGCGTACCTTGATGTCGAGCAGCTTGGCGAGCTGGGCGTTATTACCCACCTCGGGGTGAACATCCAGCGGCAAGTGGTAGGCAAACAGGTTGATATCGTGGGTCAGCAGGGTCTTGAGCCGACGCTGCTTCATGCCGGTGATCTGGGCCGGTTCACCGCTCCAGAAGTAGCCGTGATGGACCAGAATGGCATCGGCCTCGGCAGCCACCGCCGCGTCGATAAGCGCCTGACTGGCAGTGACACCGGTCACTACCTTGCGAATGCGCTCACGCCCCTCCACTTGCAAGCCGTTGGGGCAGTAATCCTTGATAGCGTGCGGTTCGAGCAGATGGTTCAGTACGGTTTCGAGTTTTCGATGAGAGATCATAGGGGTCCCTTATTAAGGCTCGGTCCCCTGCTTTACCAATAAAAACAGGGCCCAGGCTCAAAGCGCCAAGGGCCCCATGATAATCGAGCCGGGCCATCAAGACCATGACAGCCCCCACACAGTGCGGTTTCCCTCCCGGCCTCAGGCTGGCAGATCGATCCCCGCCTCCCGCATCTGGGCCAGTTTGTAGCGCAGGGTGCGCGGGCTGATGCCGAGTCGGTCGGCCACCGCCTTGCGGCTGCCGTTACAATCTTGCAGGGTGTCGAGGATGATCTGGTGCTCCTGCTGCTTGAGTTCGCTGCCGAGGCGATCGCCGCCATAGCTGCGCTCCACGCTGACAAACTCCATCTCCTGCTCGTCCAGCTCTTCCAGAATAAGGTGGTCACAATCAATGACCCCATCGGGGCTGAGGATCAGGGCGCGCTGTACCACGTTGTCCAGCTCCCGCACATTGCCGGGCCAGGGGTGGGCCAGCAGTCGCTCCCGCGAGGCGTCCGTCAACTGTGGTGTCGGTAACCCCTGCTGACTGGCATGAAGCGCCAGCAGATGTTCCGCCAGCGGCAGAATATCCCCGGGCCGCTCGCAGAGGGCAGACCAGCGCAGCGGAAAGACGTTGAGACGATAGTAAAGATCTTCGCGAAACAGGCCATCCTGCACCGCTTTTTTCAAATCCCGGTTGCTGGTAGCGATGACCCGCACATCCAGCGGGATCATCTTGCGACTGCCGAGCCGCTCCACCTCTTTCTCCTGCAACACCCGCAGCAATTTGGCTTGCAGCCCCTGATCCATCTCGGTGATCTCGTCAAGCAGCAGGGTGCCTCCCTGCGCCTGCTCGAACTTGCCCGGGCACCCCTGCACCGCACCGGTGAAGGCCCCCTTCTCGTAGCCAAACAGGGTCGCCTCCAGCATGTTTTCCGGAATGGCGGCACAGTTGATGGCGACGAAGGGCTGCTCGGCGCGGCTGGAGTTATCGTGAATGTAACGGGCCAGCACCTCTTTACCCGTCCCGCTCGGGCCGGTCACCATCACGGTCGCTTCGCTTCTGGCCACCCGGGTCGCCAGCTGGAACAGCTCGGCAGTTTTGGGATCCCCGTAGACCACGGCGCGCTTCTCCACCTTCTGGGCGGGCACATAGCGGCTGACCTGATTGAGCAGCACCTCTGGCGAAAATGGCTTGGCCAGATAGTCGATGGCCCCTTCACGCATGGCGCGCACCGCGCCATCGATATTGGCGTAGGCGGTCATAAGCAGCACAGGTATCTGCGGATATTGCTGGCGGATGGTAGCCAACAGGGTGAGGCCGTCCATCCCCCCCATCTGGATATCGGAGATCACCATGTCAAACGGCTGACGGGAGAGGGCCAGCAGAGCCCGCTCGCCGCTGTCCGCTTCACGGCACTCATAACCGCCGAGCAACAAGGTATCCACCAGCGCTTCGCGCAGGCCATTGTCATCTTCAACTACCAGGATCCTGGCCTGTGTCATGCTACACCTCCAAGCTGCACCGTTTGCTGGTGCAGGGGGAACGACAGAGTAAAGCAGGTGCCTTCACCGGGAACCGAGGCCACACCGACCTCCCCCTGATGGGCACGCACTACAGATTGCACCACCGCCAGTCCGAGACCAGTGCCTTGGGAGCGAGTGGTAAAGAAGGGTTCGAATACCTGACCGAGCTGATGGGAAGGGATCCCCTTGCCATTATCGATGACCCGCATCTCCACCCGGGCACCGCTGCGCACCGCGCTGACCAAGAGTGAGGTGGCCCCCGCCTGCTGGGCATTGGCAATCAGATTGTTGATGGCTCCCGCCAACGCGCTGCTGTTGGCCAGCAGACAGAGATCGGGCTCTGGCGCCTCCATGTGCAGCTCGCAGCCCTGTTGCTGACAGAAGGCCTCGGCACCGGCCTGCACTTCGGCCAGCAGCCCTTGTACCGAGATCGGGGTGACCACCTGATTGTCACCGTTGCGGGCGAACAGCAGGATGTCGTTGATCTGCTTCTCCAGATCCTGCAAACGGGCCATCAGCTTTTGCTGAAACTGAGTGCGGGATTCCGGCTTGAGGGTGCGGTTGGCCAGGTTTGCGGCATAAAGCATGGCAGCGGAGAGCGGTGTGCGGATCTGGTGGGCGAGCGAGGCCGCCATATTGCCGAGCGCCGACAGCCGCTTCATGTGATTGATGCGGTCTTGCAGTTTACGGGTTTCGGTCAGGTCATTGATAAAGACCAGCTGGCCGGGCTGATCCGGCAGCGGCTGGGTCGAGAGCTGGACCCGGCGCCCGTCGCGCAGGGAGATCTCGTGGCCATCATCCTCGCGCGGCTCGAAGCAGCGCGCAATGATGTGGCGCCAGAGCTCCCCTTCCAACGGCTCCCCCAGCAGGGAGATGGCCGCCGGATTCGCGCGGGTGACCACTCCAGCCCCGTCAAGCAGCAACACCCCGGTGGGGAGCGCCTTGAAGATGGCATAGAGCTGGCTCACTTCGTGGGACTGGAGTGGCATGTCCTGCTGCTGGATTGTCATAAACCTGACCTCAAACTGGCTATTGGGTCAGGTTATTCAATTTTCATGCCACTAAATTATATGAATTAAAACAATGAATTGCGCATTAGCGTCAAGGCTTTGACCCTTAGACGTCCTTGCTCATCCCGTACTTTTTCATCTTCTCCACCAGGGTAGTACGCCGCATGCCAAGCAGATCGGCGGCGCGGGCCACCACCCCGTCCTGAGACTCCAGCGCCTGACGGATCAGCTCCACTTCAAGGTCGGCCAGCATCTCTTTGAGGTTGACCCCCTCCTCCGGCAGCTGCATGGTGCGGGCCGAAGCGAGGGAGTGATCCAGCTCGGGCGGATCCTGAAACACCGCCGCCAGCGCATCCCGTTCATCCATCTCGGTCAGCCGCTCATCCCGCGGCTCGCTCGGCAGCAGGCGATAACGGCTCGGCAGATCCGCCACATCGACGATCTGGTGTGGATAGAGGATCAACAGCCGCTCCAGCAGGTTAGAGAGCTCGCGCACGTTGCCGGGCCAGGGGTACTGCATCAGTGACTCCAGCGCCCGCTGGGTCAACCGGATAAAGCCATGGTGCTGCTCGGCATGGCGGTTGAGCAGCTCCTGCAGCAGCAGCGGGATGTCATCGATGCGATCCCGCAGCGGCGGCGTCTCAATGGGGAAGACGTTGAGGCGGTAGTAGAGATCTTCACGAAAACCCTGAGTGCGGATCATCGCCTCCAGATCCCGGTGGGTCGCCGCTATGATGCGCACATCGGCCTGAATGGGCTTGCCGCCACCGACCCGGTCGAACAACCGCTCCTGCAGCACCCGCAGCAGTTTGACCTGCATCGGCATCGGCATGTCGCCGATCTCGTCGAGGAACAGGGTGCCCCCCTGCGCCAGCTCGAAGCGACCGCGACGAGCCGCGATGGCACCGGTAAACGCCCCCTTCTCGTGGCCAAACAGTTCGCTCTCCAGCAATTCGGCCGGAATAGCGCCGCAGTTGATGGGCACGAAGGGGCCACTGCTGCGGGAAGAGAGTTCATGGATAGCGCGCGCCACCACCTCTTTACCAGTGCCAGACTCCCCGAGGATCAGCACGTTGGCATCGGTCTCGGCCACCTGGCTGATGAGGCGGCGTACCTCCTGGATCCCCTTCCCTTTGCCCACCAGCAAACGCAGCAGGGCCTGCCCCTTGTCATGGGTCTGCTGACGGGGATGCAAGGATACAAAGGCCTGACAGAAGTGCAGATGACGAGTAAGGGATTCATAGGTAAAGGGCGAGATCGCGACCCCGATAAAGTTGCTGTTGGGCAGATCGGCCTCAACCAGCGAGAGGAAGGGGGTACGGGGGAAGGCGGCCAGCAGATCTGACAAGGGACGGTCGGTCAGCTCACCCACCAGCACCCCTTGCAGCGGACCGGAGGATTCGATGGCCACATCCAGATCACTTTGTGCCACCTCCTGCCACGGGATCCCCATAAACGAGAGCACGGTTCCCAACTGTTGGCGCCGCTGCGCATCGGCATCAACAATCAACACGCCCATCTCCACCATATCCATTCCTCGCGATGTCCTGAACTAACTTATTGTTTTATTTGATGATAAAACAGCTACCGACTGTCTTTTTGCTGGCACACAAAGTGCCAAAATTCCGACACATTGTCAAAAATTGTCGTATTCAGGCTAAGTGTATCGACAGAAACGGGAGATTAGATAAATTTTGCCGAGGAATTTTCTGCATTGGCGCCGTTAACAAACGCCGCCAATGGCGGAAAGAAAACTGCCCTCGTCAGAGGGCAGCATGCAACACGGTGAAGCGCACTCAGTGGCGATTATGGTGGTGCGGCGCCGCGTAACGACACTCTGGAAAACGGCTGCAAGCCAGAAAGAGTCGACCGGCGTGGGGGCCTTTTTTCGCCTCCCGCTCCACCAGCGGCGCATTGCAACGGGGGCAGTGGTGTACTTCATGCTCCTCGTCATCCTCTACATCGGCGAACAGGCTATCGACCAGCTCCCCCTCACTCTGTGGCGCCTCCATCACCCCCTTGGGCTGGATGGCGGGCTCGTGGAGCGACGCAGGCGAGATCGCCTCGGCATGGGCAGTACGGCCACGCATCCCGGCACCTACATCCACACCGTCCAGCAGCAGAGGGTTGAACGTCGGCTCGCGGCGCGCCCCGTGCGGCAAATCGTCGATCAATGGTTCGCTGGTTTTGACCAGCAGCGGCAGGATCTGTTCGCGCAGCTCTTCCACCAGATAGCTGGCACTTGCCGGGATCTGCAGCAACGGCAGACCGGCGCTGTCGCAGGCGGTTTTCAGAAAAAGGTCGCGCGCCTTGCGCTTCTGGTGACGATGGGAGCTGTCATCGAGTTCGATGGCGCAGATAAAGGAGAGATCCGCGGGGTGGCAAAGCAGATAGTCGAAATGCTTGGCACTGATCTTGTTGAAGTGCTGCTGCCATTTGCTCTTGCCGATCCCGGCCTGCGGCGTCAGCACATCGGCCACCCGCACCTTGGCAAAGACCCGGGCCTTGTCACCCACCGCCAGATCCAGCACCCCAAGGAACGATCGTTCGGCAGGACTGAACAGGGTCTCCTGCATATCATAGGGCAGGCGCTTTTGCTGTCTGCCTCTGCTCCAGAAGATCGCCAGCACAAGCAGCGCCAGCAACAACAATCCCGATAGGACAAGGGTATTCATGAGAGCACGATCCAGTTCACGACACGAAAGGGGAATTACTTTACCACAGCCGCCACGGAGCAAGGCAGCAGACCCGTGTATAGAAAGTGAAAAGTCCCATCTTTTTATCTATTTGTCAGCAGGCGGGGGTTCATATGACCAGCCCCAGCAGGCACAATAGGGATAGAGCAAGAAATCCCATTTCAAGGAGAGCAGGATGCAAAAGCAATTGGTGGTCACCGTGATCGGTGCAGACAAACCCGGGATCGTCGAGAGTCTGGCAGCAGTCATCAGCCGCGAGCAGGGCAACTGGCTGGGCAGCGCCATGAGCGAACTGGCGGGCCAATTTGCCGGTATCCTCCATGCCTCTGTCCCCGATGAGCACTATCGCAGCCTGTGCGAAGCACTGGCCCTGCTACCGGGTCTGACCATCAGCTTTGCCGAAGGGACACCTACCGCCGAGCCAGCTCATCAAGTCATGATGACAGTGACCGGCAACGACCGCCCCGGCATCGTCCATGAAGTAGCCAGCATCCTGCGCCAGCTCGAGATCAACGTGGCCGATCTCACCACCGGCTGTGAACCGGCTCCCCACTCCGGCGCCCCGCTCTTCTATGCCCATGCGCTGGTTGCCCTGCCCGACGGGCTCGCGATGGATACGCTTATCACCGCGCTGGAATCCCTCTCCGACGATCTGGTGGTCGACATCGACGAAGCGTTCAGCGAGTCATAATCCTGTCATTTATTTGTCATATATTAACGCCATAACTGCCGCGCAGACGCGACCTGAAACAGAGGCACAAGATGAGCACCGACAAGCAGTATGAAGAGAAAGAGCTGAGCTGGCTCTCATTCAATGAACGGGTGTTGCAAGAGGCAATGGACAAGACGGTGCCCCTCATCGAGCGGGTTCGTTTTCTGGGGATCTTCTCCTCCAACCAGGATGAGTTCTTCAAGGTACGGGTATCGGACGTCAAGCGCCGCATCCTCATCAATGAAGTACATGGTGGCGACGATGAAGCGAAAGTGCTGCTGCGTGCCATCCAGCAAAAAGTGATGACGCTCGGTGAAGCGTTCGACAACACCTACAAGGAGCTGTTGATTGCGCTCGCTCGCCACAACATCTTCCTGGTCAACGAGAACCAGCTCTCCGATGCCATTCAGAAGTGGCTGCGGGTCTTCTTCAAGGAGAAGGTGCTGCGTCACATCATCCCGATCCTGCTCAACAAGGAGGTCAATCCGGTCAAATTCCTCAAGGATGAGTACACCTATCTGGCCATCGAGATGAAGAAGAACGGTCAGGTGATCCAGTACGCCCTGGTGGAAGTGCCGACCGACGACCTGCCCCGCTTCTTCCAGCTGCCGCCGGAAGGGACCCGCCGCAAGAAGCAGATCATCATTCTGGATAACGTCATCCGCTTCTGTCTCGACGAGATTTTCAAAGGCTTCTTCGACTACGACGAGATTGCCGCCTATGCGGTGAAGCTGACCCGGGATGCCGAATACGATCTCTCCGACCAGCTGGACTTGAGCCTGGTGGACAAGATGAGTGACGGCTTGAAGCAGCGCCTTACCGCCATGCCGGTGCGCTTCGTCTACGAGCGGGAGATGCCCGCTGCCATGATAAGCTTCCTCAAGCTCAAGTTGCAGATCAGCTCCTACGACGCCATCATGCCGGGTGGGCGCTATCACAACTTCAAGGATTTCATCGGTTTCCCCAATGTGGGCCGTGACTATCTGGAAAACCCCAAACTGCCGGCCCTCGATTGCCGCGATTTTGACGGCTTCGTCAACGCCTTCGATGCCATCACCAAGCAGGATATTCTGCTCTACTACCCGTATCACAAGTTCCACCACTTCACCGAACTGGTGCGCCAAGCGGCGTTCGATCCGGCGGTCAGCGCCATTCGCATCAATATCTACCGGGTGGCCAAGAAGTCGCGGATCATCCACTCCCTCATCGATGCCGCCAACAACGGCAAGAAGGTGACCGTGGTGGTCGAGCTGCGCGCCCGTTTCGACGAGGCGGCCAACATCGACTGGGCCAACATCCTTACCGATGCCGGAGTCAAGGTGGTGTTCGGGGTACCGAGCCTCAAGATCCACTCCAAGCTCTGCCTCATCACCCGCCACGAAAATGGCGAGCCGGTGCGCTATGCCCATATCGGCACAGGCAACTTCAACGAGAAGACCGCCAAGATCTACACCGACTTCTCGCTGCTGACCCGCAATCCGGATATCACCGCCGAAGTGGAAGGGGTGTTTGAATACATCGAGTACCCCTATAAGCGTTACAAGTTCAACCACCTGCTGGTCTCCCCCATCAACAGCCGCCGTCAGCTCTATCGCCTCATCGACAACGAGCTCTCCAACGCCAAGGCGGGCCAGCCGAGCGGCATCATCCTCAAGATCAACAATCTGGTGGACAAGGATCTCATCAACCGTCTCTATGCTGCCGGGCAGGCCGGGGTGCCGATCCAGATGATCATCCGTGGCATGTGCGCCCTGCGTCCGGGCGTACCGGGCCTCAGTGACAACATCAAGGTGATCAGCATCATCGACCGCTTCCTCGAGCACCCGCGGGTGATGGTGTTCCACAACAAGGGCAACCCCCAGCTCTATATCTCCAGCGCCGACTGGATGAGCCGCAATATCGACGGCCGTATTGAGGTGGGCACCCCCATTTATAATGAGCGCCTCAAGCAGCGCATCATGGACATTCTCGAGCTACAACTGAGTGATACCTGCAAGGCGCGGGTCATTGATGCCGACCAGCAGAACGAATATGTGAAGCGGGGCAACCGCCGCAAGATCCGCTCTCAGGTGGCGATTTACGACTATCTCAAACGTATCGAGTCAAACAATGGACAATAGTCTCTATGCCGCCGTGGATCTCGGCTCCAACAGTTTTCACATGGTGATCGCCCATCTGAGCGAAGGGCGTTTTCGCATCGTCGATCGCATCAAGGAGCGGGTACGGCTGGCGGAAGGGATGGATGAGCAAAAGCGGATGAGCCCGGAGGCGATGGAACGCGGCCTCGCCTGCCTGTCGCTGTTTGCCGAGCGGCTCACCAACATCAAACCGGATCAGATCCGCATCGCAGGTACCTATACCCTGCGCCGCGCCAGCAACGCCCGCGAATTTGTGAGTGAAGCAGCCAAGGTGCTCAACCACCCCATCGAGATCATCAGCGGGCAGGAAGAAGCACGCCTCATCTATCAGGGGGTTGCCCATACCCAGCATATCGAGGGCCAGGTACTGGTGATCGATATCGGCGGCGGCAGCACCGAACTCATCATCGGTGAAGGGTTTGAACACAAGGCCCTTACCAGTCGCAAGATGGGCTGCGTCAGCTTTACCCAAAGCTTCTTCGCCAGCGGCAAGCTGAGCGACAAGCACTTCACCAATGCCGTGCTGGAGGCGCAGCACCAGCTCGCCCCCATCGTCAACCAGTACCGCAAGCTGGGCTGGCAGAGCTGCCTTGGCAGCTCAGGTTCGATCCGCACCGTGCGCGATGTGCTGCAAGGTGAGGGGCTGACCGATGGCAGTATTACGCTGGAGGGGCTGGAGCGGCTCAAGGCGCTGATGATTGAGCGCAAGCGAGTCGATAACCTCAAGCTGACAGGGCTTACCGAGGAGCGTCAGGAGGTGTTTGCCGCTGCGGTCGCCATCCTGCTCGGGCTGTTTACCTCGCTGCCCATCGAGCGGCTCGACTACTCCGACGGTGCCCTGCGCGAAGGGTTGCTTTATGAATTCGAGGAGCGCTTGCAGCACCACGATATTCGCGAGCGTACCGCACAGGCGCTAGGCACCCACTACCGGATGGACCGCAAACAAGCCGCCCGGGTGGAGCAGAGCGTGCTGACGCTGTTTGATGCCTTGCAAGAGCCCTGGCAGATGGAGATAGAGCCCTATCGCGCCATCCTCGGCTGGGCGGCGCGGCTGCACGAAATTGGCCTTGCCATCAACTATAGCGGCATTCACCGCCACTCCGCCTATATCCTGCAACACACCGACCTGCCTGGCTTCAACCAGGACGATCAGGCCCTGCTGGCGGCGCTGGTACGCTTTCAGCGCAAGGGGCTCAAGCTCTCCGAGCTGCCTCCCCTGCCCAACCACGACATGCAGACGGTGCTGCGCTGCATCCGCATCCTTCGCCTCGCAGTCGCCGCTCACCACAAGCGTCAGGACAACCTGCTGCCCGAGTGGCAAGTCGCAGTGCAAGGCGATCAGCTGGTCGTGACCCTGCCGATCGACTGGTGCGAGGAGAACCGTCTCCTGATGCAAAATCTGGAGAAGGAGCACCGCTACTGTCAGGAGCAGGGCTGGCCACTGTTGTTCCAGCTCGGCTAAACCGGAAAGATAAATTAAAAAGGCAGCCCACTGGCTGCCTTTTGCATCTCAATCTCCCGGTTACTGCAACTCGGGCAACAACCACTTGGCCATCTCGAAGTAGATGATAAGGCCGGTGCCATCCACCAGTGTCGCGATGAATGGCGCAGAGACCACCGCCGGATCGATGCGGAAACGACGCAGCACCATGGGAATAATGGATGCGACCGTGGCACTCCAGAGCACGATGGCGATGATGGTAAAGGTCACCACCATGCCAATCTGGGGACCGACGCCGAGACTCCATGCCCGTACCCAGGCCGCCATGGCAATGGCACCCGAGATGAGCAGACCGGTGGAGAGCTCCTTTTTCAGCACGGTACCGAGATTGCGCAAGCTCACCTCCCCGACCGCCATGGCACGTACTATGGTGGTGGTGATCTGGGTGCCGCTGTTACCGCCAGTACCGATCAGGAGCGGAATAAAGAAGGCCAGCGCGATGGCCGCTTCCAGCTGCTCCTCAAATGCCCGCAGCACGGTGCCGGTGTAGGCTTCTGCCACAAACAGGATGAGCAGCCAGCCCACCCGTTTGCGCCACAGCTGCCAGGGAGTCGCCTGCAGATAGGGAGTATCGAGTGGCGAGGAGCCACCCTGCATCTCGGCATCCTCGGTGGATTCGAGCTCCAGAATATCCGCAGCATCATCGACGTGGAAAATACCGACCAGTCGCCCCTGATCCTCGACCGGCAATACCGACAGGTCGCGGTCGATCAGCAGGCGCGCTGCCAACTCCTGATCCGCACGGGCGTTGATCCGCACAGTCTCCCGATCCATCAGGGTCGCGACACTGGCCAGCGGGTCGGCGATCAGCAAGGTCTTGAGGGAGAGGCTTCCTTGCAGACGACCATCCCCGTTGACCACATAGATATGGCGAAACAGCTGGGCATTATCCCAGGCATCATGGATCAGCTGTTTGGCGTGACCGACCGTGTCCTCCTCCCGTACCGCCAGATATTCGTGGCGCATGTTGGCCCCCACCGACTCGGTGGGCCAATCCAGCAGGGAGTAATACATGGCCTGCGCCTGGGTCGGGAAGCGAGCCAGCAACATGGTGCGATCCTGACGACCCAGTTTGCGCAGGATGGCGACCATCTCGCGACGGGGAATGGCCTCCTGCAACACGCTGACGATGCTGCCATGGAGCCGCTGCAACAGGCGCCCGGCACTCTCGGCTGAGAGTGAACCAAGCAGTTCGGCCCCTTGCGGAATTGGCAGGGTATCAAAGATGCAGTTGAGCTCTTCCGGACGCAGGGTCAGCAGTTGATCGGCGCGCTGAACCGGATCCAGATTATGTTCCAGCCAACCCTGCAGGGCGGCCAGATCGAGCAGTTGGTGACGGTTAAGAATGGTATGTGTTTTCTTCATCACAGATATCCTCATGTGATTTCAGGCGAGCCTGAATGCCTCCGGAAATAGCCGGATGCAACGACAAGAAAACAGCAATTTGATTGACGAGTAATAGGCAGGAAATGACGCCGTTCGGCGTGTCATCATCCCCACGTACCAGCTTTAGCACTGTATAACGTATCCGGCATGCCGGAAGCCACTTGGGTTTACACCTTAATCCGATGAAAACTGTCCTGATCTTGGGCGTCTCTGGACGTCGTGAGATCAGTGGCCTGTGTTTATACAGGAGCCTCGCCTAACGAGATGCTGCAAATAATTCGCACAACCCTCTGTTGTGCGGGCGGCATGATTATCCAATCCCGCAGGGAGGTCAACCCCGCAGCTCCCATTAAATGGGCAACGGCAACAGCTTGTTACAATTGGCAGGAGATGACACGGAACCAATTTTCATAGTCTGGACAAAAGAAAAGGCCCCAAAGGGCCCCTCTTAATTAGCGAATATAGTCAAATAACGTCAGACGGCTTATTTTGCTGAAAGAGAGTTGCGAGGCACTCAATGCCGCATCCTCTTTTGACAGCGCGGAAATCACTTCATAGAGATCCGCTTCCGATACCTTGGCTCTCGCCTCGGCGTTGAGGGTACTCAATCCCTCATTGGAGCCCATAGCCTGCTCCAGACTGTTCATCCGGCCGCCCAACTCACCCAATCCATGGTCAATATTCAGGCGGGCATTTTTCATATGAACGGTGGCATCGGCTACTTCCAGCGCAAAGTTGTCAGCGGTAATAGCAGGATCACGCAAGGCGGTAATAAAATCCGACATACCATTCAATATGTTGTCATTCTTCGGTGGATTAAGGTCAAACTGCTGAGCCGCACCACCTGCAGGCAAATCAAGGGTCAACTCCAGACCATTGAAGGGGATCTTGGTGCCAGCAGTATAGTTACCCGTTTGCAACGTATTGCCACCGGCATCCTTGATATCATAGGTATCCGGCGGGCCTATGGTGGTTGATACGGTATAAGTGTTGCTGGGCAGTGCCGAGTTATAATTGGACTTATAGAAATTATCAAAGTTACCCTGATCGCCGACCCCGACCTTGATATTTGCGGTGGTTGCACTGGCGGTTCTTCTGGTCGCCACGATTTCAAACAGATCCTGCCCGGAATCATTGGCTGCGATTTGTACTGTGGGTGAGACCTGAATATTTCGCTGACCTGGATCACCCTGATAAATATATTTTCCGTTGACGTCTTTTATATATGGCTGGGTCTTGCTCTGATTGCCACCAAATATAAATTCACCCGATGAGTTTTTGCTATTCATCAGGTCGAACATCTGCTGCTGCAACCCTTCAAGCTCGCTGGCGATGGCCTTGCGATCATCGTCACTGATAGAGCCGTTATTTGACTTCTGGATCAGGGTCTGGGCACTGAGCATTGCCGTATTAAGAGAATCCAATACTGTCTCTTCATGCCCCAGGCTGTTTTCCAGCAAGCTGCCATTGACACTGTACTGCTTGAACAGGTCAATCTCCTTGGTCAGAGCCATCTTCTGGCTCATCCCTGCGGGATCTTCGCCGGCAGTCTGAAATTTATTGCCGGTTTGCAACTGTTGATAGGCAGTATTCAACCGCTCGTTGGCACTGTTGAGGGAATATAAATTCCGGTCGTAGATCATGTTGGTGGTGATGCGCATGACGTTACCTCACGGAAGAGAGCAGTGTATCGAAAATGGTTTTGGCCGTGCTGACGATTTGCGCCGATGCCGCATAGGATTGCTGGAAGCGGATCAGATTGGCAGCTTCCTCCTCCAAATTGACCCCAGACACGCTTTCAAAGATGCCGGTGCTCTGGATAAGCTTGGACTCATTGGCCTTGAGCAGCGTTTTTGCCTGACTGGTATTGTTACCCACTTCCATCACCAACCCGGAATAGGCCTGATTGAAGGTCATCTTGTCGTTGGTCGTCCCACCATTGGTGCTCTTGCGCACCAGATCCTTGTTTTGCAGCTCGGCCAGAACCAGGCCATTGCTGTTATCGGCAAAGCCATTGCTGTTGTAACTGAGCTTGAAGCTGTCACCGGCATCCACCGTCCCGGTGATGCTGAACTCGTAGCCGGGGGCCTGTTTCGGGTTGGCATAGACTGCGGCTCCGGCGGGAAAAGGGTTGACGATCGCAGACATCAGGTTTTGCCCTTTGCTGCTCGCAGGGGCAGTGCCAATCAAGGTAGTACCATCGGCTTGAAACACCTGATAGTTACCACTGCCATCAATTTTGACCACCTGGGGCGCTGTCGGGCTCAGACTATTGGTACCAAAACCTGACCCTGCACCTGTATTGAATACGCCACCCAGTTTGATATCTGCCCCGCCGCCATTATTGGTGGTCTTTTCCGCTTTAAGCGGAGAGGCCAGGGCCAAATCTTCCGGTCGGGTGATCAGCTGACCCAGACCGGCGGCCGCACTTTTGGTGGGTTGCAGCAACAGTTTGTCACCCGCAGCCGGCGTACCGGTGAGATCGATTGAAATGCCGTGACCCGTGAGTTCAAACGTTGCAGGAGGGGTCGTGCCAGTCGCCACAGAGGTTCGATTACCAGACTTGTCCAGCGAGAACACCTCATAACCGGTGGCGCTGCTAAAGCGCACTTCGTAATCAAACGGGGTCACTGATGTCCCCTTGCCCGGCACGAAGCTGACATTAGCCTCAACAGTTCCTGTATTGTCGTCGTAGGGTAATCCCTTGCTGGTTGGCAGGGTGAAGATATCACCGCCAATTTCATTATCCAAATCCATCCCGAGGCGGTTCTGCTGGTTCATTGCATCGGCCATCGCCACGGCCAGCTGCCCCAGTTCGCGCTTGGTAGGTTCAAGGTCGTTACGTGCTTTGAAGAGGCCTCCCACGGCGCCACCAAAGGTCTCGTTGTCAATAAGCGCTTCATTATCACCCAAAGTTAATTGCAGCTCTAAATCTCTCGAATCAGGATCACTGGGCATCACTTTAAACTGAGCCACGCCGCCGTTTAGTACCAACGAATGGCCAGTGCTCATATTGACCAGCATGCTGCCGTTGGGTTGGGCTACGGTGCGAATATCCATCTTTTCCGACAGCTGGCGGATCGCCTCATCCCTCTGATCAAACAGCATCAGGTTCTCTTCGGGTGACCCCTGGGTGCGGATGATGGCCTGATTAAGATCATTGATGCTGGTGAGCAGGCTGTTGAGCTGCTTGGTTTCATCTTCAATACGGGTGTTGAGGGTATCGCTCTGCTTGTCGAGCTGCGCCGAAAGGGTATGAAAACGGTTGACCATGCCACTCAACTCCGTCATCACCACCTTGCGCCCACCGATCTCGGCAGGCGATTCATTGGCTGAGTGAAATGACTTGAAGTAGGAGGTGATGGCCGCCCCCACGCTATTGCTGGTATCCCCAAGCAAGCTGTCAACGCCAGCCAGCTGCTCATAATGGGTCAGGGAGGCATGATAGGCGGAGGTATCACGGCGCACCTCCCCCTGCATATAGTCATTGATCACCCGCTGGGTCTTGATGTCACCGGTCCCAAGACCGATGGTATTGGTATACACCAGCGTACGCTCACGCACATAGCCCTGGCTATTGACGTTCACTATGTTGTTACTGGTGGTCTGCAGCAGGCGTTGCTGTGCCAGCACGCCCGATGAACCAATCCCAAGCAGGTCGCTTGCCATACGTTACAGCTCCATCTCGTTGTATTGGGCAATGGCATCACTGCGCAATACCTGTTTCAATTTTCTGGCGTAGTGCGGGTCGGTGGCATAACCCGCCTGTTGCAGCGCCTCGAAGTAGCGATCAGGGCTATCCACCTTCGCTAGGGCTCCCTTGTAGCGAGAGCCGGAAGTGAGGAAGTCCACATAGTCGTTGAAGCTCTCTTCAAACGACTCATAGGAGCGAAATGCCGCTTTCTGGCGGGAGGCAACGCCTTGCTCATACTCGAGCGTGCTGACCACCGCCTTGGGCCCTTCCCAGCGCGGATCGGCCTTGATGCCAAACAGGTTATGGGTCACCTGCCCCTCGCCATCCTTGATCACCCGCTTGCCCCAACCGCTCTCCAGTGCCGCCTGAGCGACCAGTACCGCCGGGCTTAACCCCAACTTGTCGGCCGCTTTCTTGGCAAGCGGCATCAGGCGATTGACGAACTCTTCCGGTGTATCGAACTCTTTGCCCCCACTACCGGTGGCACTGCCCTCTTCACTGGCCATGCGCCCCATGGGCGGAATGCTGCGGTGAGGACGACGGGGCATAGTGAGTGCGTGACTCTCATTTGCCCCCTCGGTCATCTCTTTCTCAGCAAAATCTTTGCCAACTTTTGATGCTGCGATCAAATCATCGGCAGCCGCCGTAGGGGGCTGATAGGGTTTGTAGGTCCTTTCGGTGCGCTGAGGCATCTTGAGCACCCGTCCATCCTGATGGGTAAAAGTCTCGGGAGAGAGCTGCTTGGCCACCATGTCAGCCAATCCCATCCCCCCCTTGCTGGACATGTCGGCAACCCGCTGCTCATCCAGCATCCCTTCATAGAACTGGGTATAGCTGCTGTTCATCGGGTTGTCCTGAGTCAACACCCCGTTGGCCTGACGCATGCTCTGAAACAGCATCTGGGTAAAGATTGACTCGAACTGGCGTGACGCACTCTTGAGCGCTTCGGCCTGTCCCTCTTTGCTTTGGCTCATCTGGCGCAGACGGTCCAGGTTCTTGATGTCCTGTACCATCCCGAGATTCATGCCGCTGTTGCTGTCAAACTCCGCCATTTTGCTTACCTCATTGCCACCCGTGGCAACCACTTGCCGCTTGTTACAATATAACCAGTTGCCCCTCGATGGCGCCTGCCTGCTGCAGTGCCTCAAGGATGGCCATCAAATCACCGGGGGCGACCCCGACCTGATTGACCGCCCGGACCAGATCGTCCAGGGTCGCACCGGTATCAAACTTGAACATCCGCCCCGGCTCCTGCTGGACATTGATGGTCGAGTTGTTGGTCACCGTCGTCTCTCCTCCCGCCAGCGGGTTGGGCTGGGAGACCTGCTGGTTTTCGGCGATGGTCACCGTCAACCCGCCGTGGCTGATGGCCGCCGGTTTGAGCTTGACCTGACTGCCGATCACTATGGTGCCAGTGCGGGAGTTGACGATGATCTTGGCCGCCTCGTTGGCCGGATCCACCTCCAGATTCTCGATGGTGGCGAGATAGGAGACGCGCTGACCCGGATCCCGCGGGGCATAGACCTTGACCGAGGTGGCATCGAGCGCCTGAGCGGTATTGGACCCCACCAGATCGTTGACCACATCGGCCAGACGGCGCGCCGTAGTAAAGTCGGGTCGGTTAAGGTTGAAGGTGATAGTGTCACCCTGACTGAAGGAGTTGGGCACCTCCCGCTCCACGGTCGCACCGTTGGCAATCCGCCCGACGGTCGGGGTATTGATCACTACCTTGGAACCATCAGCCCCCTCGGCCCCCAGACCACCAACCACCAGACTGCCCTGGGCGACCGCATAAACCCGCCCATCGAGCCCTTTCAGGAAGCTTTGCAACAGGGTGCCGCCCCGCAGGCTCTTGGCCTCGCCAATGGCCGACACCGTTACGTCGATGGTCTGGCCCGGCTTGGAGAAGGGGGGCAGGTCGGCATGAATCGCCACCGGTGCCACATCCTTGATCTTGGGCTTGATGTTATCCGGCACCTTGATGCCAAAGTTGTTGAGCATGGTACGGAAGGTCTGCTCGGTGAAGGCGTTGTTCTTCTCGCCAGTACCGGGCAACCCCACCACCAGACCGTAACCAATCAGCTGGTTGTTACGCACCCCTTCAACCGAGCTGATGTCCTTGATCCGGGCCGCATTGGCCACACCCAAGGGCAGCAGACAGCAAAGCAGAGTGACAAGACGGAGTGACTTCATAACATCTCCTAGAGCGGCCACCAGGGACCATTGAAAAAGCTGGTAAGCCACCCTTGCTCCTGGCTATTGGCCAGATCGCCGGTACCACCGTAGTAAATGCGGGCATTGGCCACTTTCTGGGACGAAACGCTGTTATCAGACGTCACGTCCTCCGGGCGAATAAGGCCGGTGATCCGGATATATTCATTGCCATTGTTGAGCATGATCCACTTCTCACCGCGCACCACCAGATTGCCGTTGGGCAGTACCTTGGCCACGCTGACCGAAATATTGCCCTGCAGGCTGTTGCTCTGATCCGCCTTGGCCTGGCCCTTGAACGCGCTGTCTTGAGCAATGGAGGCTGAGAGATCATAGGGGCTGGCGGTCACGGGCACGCCACCCAACTTGACCGGGTCCAGATTGAACTTGTTATTCTTGCCACTCTGGGTATTGGCCTTTTTCGAGGCAGAGGTCGACTCCGACAACTCGATGGTAATGATGTCACCTACCTTGTGTGCCTTGATATCCGAATAGATGCCATTGACCTGATCCGGCTGGAAAATCGCCCCTGTCGGTCGCACCGACACCGGCTCCGACTCCCCGTAGACGGGGGAAAACTCGGGATCATCAGGCTTGGGCGTATTGGGAGTGCTGCTACACCCTCCCAGCACCAACAATCCCAGCATCCATACGGCTTTCATCATGCACCTCCTAATTAGGTACGCTGGATCAGGAAGGACATCATGCCGTCCACGGCGGAGAGCACCTTGGAGTTCATCTCGTAGACCCGCTGAGCCTGAATGAGGTTCACCAGCTCTTCGGTCACGTTGACGTTGGAAGTCTCCAGCATCCCCTGCTTGATCACCCCCAAACCATCGGCACCGGCAGTCCCCTGAGCGGCAGCACCACTGGATTGGGTCTCGACAAACATGTTCTCCCCCATCGGCTGCAAGCCGCTGGCGTTGACGAAGTCGGAGATGTTGATCTGACCGACGACCTGAGAAGCGCCATCGCCCTTGAGCTGCACCGAGACCTGACCATCTTCACCCACCGTAACGCTCTGGGCGTTTTCCGGGATCTGGATTTCCGGTTGCAGCGGGTAGCCATTACCCGGGGTCACTATGGTCCCTTCATCGTTGAGGGTGAACTGACCGTTGCGGGTATAGGCCGCACTACCATCCGGCAGCTGAATTTCAAAGTAACCACGACCACTGATCATCAGGTCCAGCGAGTTGTCGGTGGTTTGCACGTTGCCCTGGCTGTGGTTTTTCTGGGTCGCCACCACCTTGGCACCCACCCCCAGCATCAGGCCGGAGGGGAGCTCGGTATCGGCAGAGGAGCGGCCACCGGGCTGGTTGATGTTTTGATACAGCAGATCTTCAAAGATGGCCCGTGACTTTTTAAAGCCCACGGTGCTGGCGTTCGCCAGGTTGTTCGAAGTGACCGAAATATTGGTCTGCTGTGCATCCAACCCGGTCTTGCTGATCCAGAGTGCGGGATTCATAGGTAACTCCTTGATTAGCTGATTCGCAGCAGTTGGGTTTGAGCTTCATCATTCTCTTCGGCCGTCTTCATGATTTTGACCTGGGTTTCGAACTGGCGTTGCAGCCGGATCAGGTTGGTCATCTCATCCACCACATTGACGTTGCTCCCCTCAAGGGAGCCGGCAATCAGGCCGACATTGGCAGAGGCGGGTTCATTCTGGCCATCTTTGCGGCGAAACAGACCATCTTGCCCCTTCTCCACCGCATCGGCGGCCGGGTTGACCAGCTTGATCCGCTGAAAATCTTCCGGCAAGTTGGCGGCTGCCCCCTCCGGACGACCGCTGATGGTGCCATCCCGATTTATCTCGAGTTTCTCCATCGGCATCGGCAGCACGATGGGCTGACCACCGTCATCCACCACATTCAGACCGGTCGAGGTCTGCAAATTGCCGGTCGCATTGACCTGCAAATTCCCCATGCGGGTATAGGCCTCGCCGCCCTTGGGATCCTGCACGGCAATCCAGCCAGGACCATCTACCGCCACGTCCAGATCCCGTCCGGTGGTCATCAGCATGCCATGCTGCAGGTTCTGACCCGGGCGCTCAGCCATGGCAAACACCCGGCTTGGCAAGCCCTCTCCGAACGCCTGCATGCTTCTGGCCTGCTCAAAATCGGACTTGAAGCCGGTGGTATTGGCATTAGCGAGGTTGTTGCCCCGAACAGCCAGGCTGTTCATGGTCTCTTTGGCCCCGGACATGGCGATATAAAGCAGGTGATCCATGGAATTCTCCGTCAAACAGATGACTCTGACAGGAGAAATGCAATTAGAGTGCCAACAGCAGAGATATGGGGGGATAAGGAGGATGGGAATGCGACAGAAACAGAGAGGGGGCCAAGCCCCCTCTCATTATCATGTATTGCGCGATTAACGGATCTGCAGGATGGTTTGCTGCAGCGAACTATTGACCTCCAGAGAACGGGAGTTGGCCTGGAAGTTACGCTGGGCAGTGATCAGGTCCACCAGCTCCGAGGTCAAATCCACGTTGGACTGCTCCAGCGCCGATGATTTGATGGTCCCGAAAGTGCCCGAGTTTGCCATACCCGGTAACGCGTCTCCGGAAAGCAACGATTGTCTCCAGGAAGTATCTCCGACCTGAGTTAGTCCTTGCGCATTAGCAAACTTGGCCATTGCCACCATGGCAACTTTGACAGTAGTCGCATTGCTATAAGTTGCAGACACAATACCGTCAGGGGTAATTTCAACTTTGGTCAAACGACCGACTGTCGAGCCGTCTTGCGTCAACTTATAGGCCTCGAAAGGAGAAGCGTAAGAGGTAAGATTACCTAAAGAAATTTCAATGACTTGGGTAGGGTCTGCACCATTATTGATTATCCCTGCGCCAGCTCCTAATGCTTCGGTCTTGATAACCGCCGGTGCAGTCGGTGAAATCATTTTTCCATCAGCATCAAATGTGATTCTCGCACCAGCAGGAGCCTGATCCAAACCAGGTGCCATCGTCGGAGTAACCGCACCAACACCATCGATATCAATAGGCTTATCTCCCTGGTAAAGATACATGCGCCATGCTGTAGGATTTGCTGGGTTAGCAAGATTGGCAGGATCTGCTTCTTTAACAAAATATTGGGTAATGGTATGTGGCTCACCAAGCGAATCGTAAACCGTAATTGACGTGGACGCAGAATAGGTATTTGAGTCTTTTCGATTAAATGTAGATGCATCAGGCGGGTTAGGAACAGGAACCGTTGGTGCCGTAGCACCGGCCGGAAGCGGCTTTGTATTAGCTGGCAAGTTGTAACTTGCCTCGATCTTGGTCGTTTTCACAGGCTCACCCGCCTTATCAGGGATCTGGATCGGCTTGGTAGAGTTAATACTGACCGCCTTCGGGGTGCCATCGGCGTTAATTTCATAGCCTTGCAGGTAATGACCCTGATTATTAACCATATAGCTGTTTTCATTGAGCTTGAAGGCACCCGCACGGGTATAGGTGCGATCCAGGTTGGTCAGGCCATCGGAGGTCACAAAGAATCCATTCCCCTGAATCGCCAGATCCAGTGCGTTATTGGTGAATTGCAGCGCCCCCTGATGGAACTGTTGGGCAACCGCACCGGTTGCCACACCGTTACCGACCTGGGTCTTGGCATTGACAAAGATGGAGTTGGCGTAGACATCCGCAAACTCGGCACGGGACTCTTTAAAGCCCATGGTGTTAACGTTGGCAATGTTGTTGGCGGTGACGTTCAAGTCTTTTTGTGCCGCGTTGACACCGCTCAAGGCATTGTTAAATGACATATCCAGCTCCTTAGATCGATGCTGTCGACGTGGTTTTTGACGGTGTAACCGTCGGATTTGAATTGGTGCCTGAAATTTGCAGAATATTGTTCAGATATTCGCTCCCCAGCCCTCTCAAGTTGAGACGAGTCGGGTTGGTGGCATTGCCCAAAGCAACGCTATCTACTTTGGCATAAGCAAATGTGGCAATACTTTCCGACTTGCCATCGAGAGTGCCGCTGGCTTTGATGACATACTTGCCTGCGGCGACTCGGTTACCGGCCTTGTCTTTACCATCCCAAGCAATTTCCACATTACCTTTTTGGTCGCCTTCGAGGGGAAACTCCTTGATAACCTGTCCCTTTTCATCCTCAACGGTAATTTTGACGCCCGCATATTTATTCGTTGTGCCTACAGCAACGACCGCAGATAACGAACCATCCTTGTCTAAAAATCCTGTATTGCCCTGTAGCAATACATTTTGGCCCACCAGAGAAGACGCTTGGAGAGCCTGGCTGGATATCATCTGGTCATTAAGCTTGCCCATCTGGGTAGACAGACTACTGATCCCCTCGGATGTCGACATGGATGCCATCTGGGAAAGCATCTGGGCATTGTCGACCGGCTTGAAGGGATCCTGATATGACAGCTGCATGGTCAGCAGTTTCATAAATGAAGCCTGATCCAGCTCTTTCTTGGGCGTCGTGGTTATGCCTGTCGTCTGGGTCGTGGTACGGCTTATACCGTTAGCACTGTTGGTTGTATCGACCATGCTGCATCCCTCCTATCAGGACTTGCCAAGCTGGAGCGTCTGCTGCAGCATCTTTTTGGCCGAATCTGCAACCTGTACGTTGGTCTGGTAGCTGCGCGAGGCGTTGATCATGTCGGCCATCTCTTCAACCATGTTGACGTTTGGCTTGAAGATAAAACCGTCTTTATCCGCCATCGGGTGGTTGGGGTTGTACTCCTTGAGCAGTGGCGCCTTGCTCTCGACAATCCCCTTCACCTCAACCCCGACCGAGCCCTGCTTGTCAGACATCGCCTGATCGAGCTGGGCGGCAAAGACTGGCCGCCTGGCGTGGTAAGTATTTTCCACACTGGAGCTGACGCTGTCCGCGTTGGCCATGTTGCTGGCAACCGTGTTGAGGCGCACTGACTGTGCACTCATAGCCGAGCCTGCTATGTCAAAGACCTTGAACAAACTCATCACTGCTCTCCTTTCAGGGCCTTGAGCAGGCCACTGATCTTGCTATTCATAAATTCAAGGGAGGTTTGATACTCGAGGCTATTGCGCAGAAATTCGCTGCGCTCCTGCTGCACATCGACTGTATTGCCGTCACCGGTATCCGGTTGCAGCGGGTTGCGATATTGCACGGTACCCGGAGCGTCCATATTCAAGGCAAAGTGCTTTTCGCTGGTCGTTGCCAAACCAAAACCCTGATGCGACTGAGCCTCCTGCAATGCCTGAGCAAAATTGATATCCCTGGCTTTAAAGCCAGGGGTATCTGCGTTGGCAATATTGCTGGAAAGCACCTCTGCACGCTTGGCGCGAACGCTTATGGTGTGTTGATGCACACCGAATGCCTTGTCAAATGAAAGAGCCATAGCACACCTCCTGCTTGGTATATTTTGTTTGCAAGAGGTGTGCCATAAGCAAATCACTCAGTTCGATGGTTTGGGTATGAGCACATTTCAGACCGAAAACGGCAGGAGCATCTCGCGCATTGAGTCAGACGGCATCATTTGGCCACCTTAAGGCTTCAACCACTTTTGCAGTGGCGAGATATGGTAGGTAAATAGAAAGACTGAGCTGTAGATAAAGAAAGAGGGAAGCTCGTAGCTTCCCTCTTTGCATGAACGGGCAATATCCGGCAGAACCCCTAATATCAAGGCCATCAAGCCTATTTTACCTTGTAAACAATCCCCGGATTGCAGCGGATCATCTCGAACCGATCGGTTAACCCGGCCAGTGACTCCGACGCGCCCAGCATCAGATATCCACCGGGATTGAGACTGGCAGCAAACTGGTTGAGGATCTTCGACTTCACTTCCGGCGCAAAATAGATGAGCACGTTACGGCAAAAGATAATGTCAAACTTGCCGAGCAGACTATAACTCTCCAGCAAGTTGAGTGGCCGGAAGGTGGTCAATTTTCTGACTCGCTCAGCGACCCGCATCTTGTTGTCACCGTAAGGCTCAAAAAACATCTTCTTGCGCTCCGGTGACAAACCGCGTGCAAGAGCAAGGCTATCGTAAACGCCTTCCTTACACTGATTGAGCATGGTCGTCGAAATATCCGTCCCGACAATCTGCACGCCACCAGGCAAGGTCCCCGGCTTTTTCATCTGCTGCTCCAGTGCCGTCATGGCAATGGAATAGGGTTCCTGACCTGACGAGGATGCGGCAGACCAGATCTTGATGGGGCGGCCACTTTTCCCCAACTCGGGGAAAATCTTGTCGGTAAGAAGCTGAAACGGATAAGTATCACGAAACCAGAGGGTCTCGTTAGTCGTCATGGCATCCACCACGGCCATTTTCAGGTCACGCTCTCGCACACTCATTGCACGGGTAACCAGATCAGACAGACTCTCGATGCCAAACTGAGCCATCAAAGGTGAAAGACGGCTCTTCACCAGATACTGTTTGTTATCCCCCAGCACAATTCCGCTCTGTACCGCCAGAAAGTTGCTGAACTGTTTGTATAAGTCGTCCGAAAGTGTCTTCATGCAGCTGTTCTTCTTTATTAGAGTGCGTTTTGTACGGCCTTGGCCAATTCATCAGGCTGGAACTTGGCGATAAAATTGTTCGCACCAACTTTCTGCACCATTGCCTGGTTGAATACTCCACTGAGCGAGGTATGCAAAATAACATGCAAATCCTTGAGATTGGGATTATTCCGGATCTCGGCAGTGAAGGTATAACCATCCATTTCCGGCATTTCGATATCCGAAATAACCAGCGCAACCTGATCCTTGATAGGACCATTTTTGGTCATTTCCAGCAGCATGTTCAATGCTTCGCGGCCATCTTTTGCCAACACGCACTCGACACCGATAGCCTCAAGCGCACGTTGTACCTGTTTGCGTGCCACTGAGGAGTCATCCGCAACAAGAACAGGACGCCCCAGAGTCGGGTGGTCGACGCTGGCCTGAACCAACTCCTCACTCACATCCGTTGCAACCGGAGAAATTTCGTTCAATATCCGCTCAACATCAAGAATTTCGACCAACTCGCCGTCGACTTCAGTCACGGCTGTCATGTAGTTGATGCGACCCGCACCTTTGGGCGGAGGCAGGATGGATTCCCAGTTCATATTGATGATGCGCTCGACCGAATGCACCAGAAATCCCTGAATAGAGCGGTTGTACTCGGAGATGATAATGAAGCATTTGCTCAGATCATCAATCGGGCGTTTGCCAACCGCCATGCTGAGGTCGATAACCGAAATCGTCTGGCCACGAATATGTGCAACCCCGCGGATGCAGGAGTTCAGTTTGGGCATCACGGTCAAGGGGGGACACTGCAACACTTCACGCACTTTGAATACGTTGATGCCAAATCTTTGACGTCCATTGAGACGAAACAACAACAACTCCAGCCGGTTTTGCCCCACTAGCTGGGTACGTTGGTTGACCGAGTCCAGGATACTGGCCATAAACACTCCCTAAAAACGCTTGGCATTAATCATGCATGCGTGATGGATTGCGTCAGACTATCGATGTGACAACGAACAGATTCTGAAGCAATCATAGTTAAATATGGTGATATGCGTGAACAACTTATCGACCAACGAGCGAAAATGATTAACCGACTTTTACTCATCAGCCTCTTTTTTGGCAGTATATCTTCCAGCTACGCCTCGGACGTCACTACTTATCTGCAAGAAAAGGCACAAGAGTTCGTTTACAGCCAGCTGGATATTCCGTTGGATGCCAGAGCCGAGGTCACCTCTGCCACGCTGGATGAACGGCTCCCACTGACCCGCTGCGAAGATCTGCTCACTATCAGCTTACCAGCAAAAATGGAAATTCGCCGTAATACAACAGTTTACCTTAAATGTGAGGAAGAGAGGCCCTGGGACGTCTATCTCCCGGTGCGGGTCAGCATTCAAAAACCCTATGTCACTGTGACCAACCCCATCGCCAAGGGGGACCTGCTGAGTGAAAGCCAGCTGGTGTTGGCCTATCAGGATCAGACCCTGATCCGCGGCGACTACCTGACTGACACAGCCCCTCTTGTCGGAGTACGCAGCAAGCGGGAGCTAAAACCTGGGCAACCCATCCGTTTGAGCCAGGTTTGTGTCGTGTGCAAAGGGGATCAGGTCACCCTGACGGCAGAAAATAGCAACTTCCAGATCAAAACCATGGCCCGAGCCTTGCAGGATGGCAGCTTCGGAGAGATCATCAAACTCGTCAATATTCGCTCCGGCAAAACCGTTGAGGGTAAAGTCAGTGCAGTAGGTGCCGTATCGGTCACTTTTTAAATCCGGATCCTTGACAACTTTTTTCTAAAGTTTTGATCTGCCGCACCGATAAACAGGTAAGCAAACCTTAAAGCAGACGAAGGTAACTAAAATGGCCATCAACAATATCAACAACTTGGCGAATAATCGGTTGCAAAATACCGCTAATAGCCAGGGGACAGGCAGCAAGTCAGTCACCTCATCGCCCGAAAACAAAGCGGCTACTGTCAAGCTGGACTCCGTCTCCTTGACCAGTGAGGCGCAACAATTGCAAAAGATGCAACAAAACCTCAATACCGCCTCGACCGGCAATGAGAGCAAGGTCGAACGGCTGAAAAAAGCCGTCGCGAGTGGTGAATATCAGGTTAACAGCGACGCTGTGGCCAAGAAGATGTTCAGTTTCGAGGCCAATCTGGACAAAGTTCTGGGATGATGGATTTACCTTCGTTACTGCACACCCAAGATGATTACCTCAGCCAGATGCAAGGCATTCTGGAAGAGGAGTTCAGCTTGCTCGAACAGCGTCAGGCACTGGCCCTGCCCGCACTGACCGAGCGCAAACAGCAGTTGCTTGCTGCGATAGAAACTCTGGACAAGACACTGGCAGAGATGCCGGAACTGGCACTGCAGCTGGCAGCCTATCCCGACGAGATGGCACAGCTTCGTGCAAAACTGGATGCCTGCCAGGCACAAAATGATATCAACGGTCGCTTGCTTGAATTGAGCATCGTATCAAACCGTCGTCTGGCAACCTTTCTGAGTCAGCTGCGCGATCGCAACAGCCTCACATATGACGCCAAGGGTAACACTCGCTCTGGCACCCGCTCCTACGGTATCAAGGCCTGACATCTCTTATCAGGCCTTGCATTTTTGCTCTCCGTTTTAAAGCACCAGTCGCAACAACTCTCGCCCGTCCTCACACGCATTGACGCGCAGTACCCCGCCCTCATAGCTCCCGTAACTGGCAGGCAACTCGCCGCGCGGGAAACAGATCGACCCCGGGTTCATCAATACCCGCTCCCCCTGCCACTCCAGCACCGGCACATGGGTGTGACCGCTCAGGAACAGACTGCCCACAGGCAGCTGTACCTCGTCCGGGCGATAAAGATGGCCATGGCTGACAAACCAGCGCCGCTCATCGATCAGCAACTGGTTGTAGGGGGCTGTGATGGGAAAGCGCAACAGCATCTGATCCACTTCGGAATCGCAATTGCCCCGCACCGCGATGATCTGTGGCGCCAGCTCGTTGAGCCGATCGGCCACAGCGGCCGGGTTATACCCTTCCGGCAGAGGATTGCGCGGGCCATGGTTGAGCAGATCGCCGAGCAGCAGATAGTGATCCGGCTGCCAGGGCTCAAGTTGGGTCAGCACCCGCTCCAGCGCAATGATGCTGCCGTGGATGTCGGAAATGATGGCAAGTTTCATGAAATGCTCCTCACTGCGGGCTGAAATAGAGATCCTTGGTGGCAATCGTCCCTTTCAAATTCTGGCTGGGCAGTCCCCGCAGGGTGGGATCGACCAGTCTCATCTGATTGTAATGATACACGGGGAGGATCGGCGCCTCCTCAAGCAGCAACTGTTCGGCATGCCGGTAGAGTTCAACCCGGCTCGCGCAGTCCAGCGTATTGGCAGCCTGCTCCAGCAACAGATCAAAGTCGGGATTGCAGTAGCCGCTCTCGTTGCGCAGATCCTGACAACGGAAGCTGCCCAGCATGGCAGACGGCTCCACGTAATCGCCAAACAGGAAGCTTCTGGCCACCTGGAAATCACCGCTATCCTTGGCCACCTGATAGGCACCCCACTCCAGACTGTTGAGGGTGACCTGTACCCCCAGCCTCTGCCACATGGCGGCAATGGCCATCGCCATCTGCTTGTGGGTTTCTGCGCTGTTGTAGGTAATGCTCAGCTTGAGTGGATTGGCACTGTTATACCCGGCCGCTGACAACAACGCTGCCGCTTTGGCCTGGCGGGTCGGCATATCTTCAAGCGCCACAGGCAATATCACCCGGGGGTAACCCGGCATCTCCGGCAACAGCGACCATGCTGCCTGTTCATCCTGCCCGCTCACCGATCCAATGAGCTGCTGTCGATCAACCGCCATGGAGAGCGCCTGACGCACCCGCACATCCTGCAGTTCGGGTCGCTTCAAATTGAACGCATAGAGATAGGTGCCAAACAGCGGCAATCCCCAGAGCCGCTCCGGAGATTCGCGCTTCATCTTCTGGTAATAGCCGAGGGAGACCTTGTTGGTGAGCTGGATTTCACCAGCATCATAGCGCAGCCGTTCGGCATGTTGCGAGGTGATCGGCAGGTAGGTGACCCGTCCGATACGGGTGTGAAGGTCATCCCAGTAGTGAATATTGCGCTCGGCTTCTATCCGCTCGTTTGGCGTCCAACTTGTCAGCCGGTAAGCACCATTGCTCACCAGCTTGCCGGGCTCGGTCCACTGTTTGCCAAATTTAGCTATCGCCTTCTGATTGACCGGCACAAAGGGGCGCTGACTGATGAGCTGCAGGAAATAGGGAGCCGGCCGCTCCAGGGTGATTTTCAAAATCTGATCGCTTTGCGCTTCAATGCCCAGATTGCCGAGCTCCAGCGCACCGGCATAGATGGATTGCGCATTGTTGATCCCCGTCGCCAGCAGCAATCCGGCAGAAGGGGAGTTGATGGCCGGATCGAGCAGACGGCGCCAGGCATAGACGAAATCAGCGGCCACCAGCGGCTCGCCATTGGACCATTTCAGTTGAGGGCGCAGGAAGAATCGCCACTCCAGCCCATCGTCACTCACCTCCCAGCGCTGTGCCTGAGCAGGAACGATATTCCCCTGCCCATCATCACTGACCAGCCCTTCAAACAGATCGACCAGCACAGCCTCCCCCGGAAAACCGGAGCGCACCAGCGCCGGATCCAGCGACTCCGGCTCGGCACCGTTGCCCTTTACCAGGGTTTGCCGATCGGCAAGCAGAGGCTGCTGCTCAACGGTGGTGGCATGGGCCAGGGGCCCTGCCAGCACGGCAAGCAATAGCGGGGAGAGCCAGCGTTGCGCCAGCTTGGGGAAGAAACCATACCTCATGACAAAACCTCGAATAAAACCACTGCAGGAGGGGAAGGCCGACGGCGCGCCTGATGAATGCCTGATGCCGCTCTTGTTATCCCCGAAAACGCCCCGTATTGTATCGGGCTTGCCCGGGAGATGGAGTCTTTCGGGTTAATTTTTTCAGGAGTTTTTATGGGTTATGAGTGGCTGGCCCTCGCGTCGGCCAGTTTATGGGCAGTTGCAGCGCTAATTTCGGTCAAACCGGCCCGTCATCTCGGCGCATTTGCCTACAGCCGCTGGCGCATGTTTCTGGTCAGCCTGATGCTCGGCACCATGAGTCTGCTCACCGGTGGCTGGCAAACCCTCACCGCAAGCGCCCTGCCCCTGCTCGCCATCTCGGGGCTGGTCGGCATCTTCGTGGGCGATACGGCGCTGTTTGCCTGCATGAACCGGTTGGGGCCAAGGCGCAGCGCCCTGCTCTTCTCCTGCCATGCGCTGTTTTCCGCCCTGCTTGGGCTCTGGCTCTTTAATGAACAGCTGACAGGCTGGCGACTGCTGGGGGCCGTGCTGGTCTTTGCCGGCGTGATGCTGGCGATCCTGTTTGGCAGACGCAGTAGCAGCAACGAGTGGGAGCAGATCCGTGGCCATCTGGCGCTGGGAATTGGCCTTGGCCTGACGGCGGCACTGTGTCAGAGCGTGGGAACCATCATCGCCAAGCCGGTGATGATGAGTGGTGAGGTGGATGCGGTGAGTGCATCGGGTATCCGGATGGGCAGTGCCCTGCTGGCCCACTGCGTCCTTCGGCTGGGGCGCTTGCCGCTGGCCATGCCGCTAAAACCGGTCAATCGCCATATCCTCGCCATGATTGCCACCAACGGCTTTCTGGCGATGGGGCTGGGGATGACGCTGATCCTGATGGCACTGCGGCAGGGCGAGGTGGGCATGGTAGCCATTCTCTCCTCCACCACGCCGGTACTGCTGCTGCCGCTGTTGTGGTGGCACTCGGGGGAGCGGCCATCCATTGCCGCCTGGGCAGGTGCACTGATTGCCACCCTGGGCACGGCGCTGGTGCTGGGTTTCAGCACTCACTGACACCCGGCACCATCCCAGATCAGAACAGGGCAATCTCCTCAGCGGTCAGCTCGCGGTATTCACCGGGGGCCAGATCTTCGTCCAGCGTCAGCCCGCCCACCCGCTCGCGATGCAAGCCAACGACCTTGTTGCCGATGGAGGCAAACATCCGCTTGACCTGGTGGTACTTGCCTTCGTGGATGGTCAGGCGTGCCTCGCACTCGCCGAGAATTTCCAGCTGGGCAGGACGCGTTTTATCGGTCTCGTTACGCAGGTAGACCCCTTCGGCGAACAGCGCGATCGCATCCGGGCTTACCGGATCGGCCAGCCAGACGTGATAGGTCTTGGCACACTCGTGACGCGGTGAGGTGATGCGGTGGGACCATTGACCATCATCGGTCACCAGCACCAGACCCGTGGTATCGAGGTCGAGGCGACCCACTACGTGCAGCTTGCCCATCGCCGGTTCATCCATCAGGAAGAAGACGGTCGGGTGATCCGGATCCTCGTTGGAGCAGACATACCCTTCCGGCTTGTGCAGCATGAAATAGCGGTTGCGCTGCTCCAGCGTCAGCAGCACGCCGTCAAACTCGATCTGGCTCTGCTCATTGATATGAAAGGCGGGCTGCTTGACCACAATGCCATCCACCATGACCTCGCCCTGACGGATCAGTTTGCCTGCCAGCGAGCGGGTCAAATCGGAACAATCGCACAGAAATTTATCAAGCCGCATTCACAACCTCGGAGTCCAACAAGTAAAGGGGCGTCATTATATCGGGCGGGGGCGACAACGCCACTGTTAAGGGGTTGCCAATTATGACGAACTGGTCATCCGATGTTACACTTCTCCGGTGTGACCCATCCGAACGATACTCATAATAATAAGAGTCAGGAAGCCCTCATGAAGTCTCAAGCATCCTATCCCGTCATTCCCGTCAACCAGCTGAAACCCGGCATGTATGTCATTGCTATCGCCAGCCAGACAGGTGGGATGGAGATCGCCCAGATGGGCTTGGTGACCAGCGTGGCGCAAATTGCCAATCTGGTACGTCAGGGGGTGCTCACGGTACGCATCGATCTGGCCCGCAGCAAGCTGGGCAGTGCCGAGAGTGACGCCGTTACCTCCCCCGATCTCAATGCCAACAGCGCCCAGGTAGGGCGCCGGGCCAGTGCCAACGGCGAAGGACGAGAGCTTAAAATCCGACGCCTCTATCAGGAAGCGCGCGAGCTGCAAGGCAAGTTCATTCGCCACCTCAAAGCGGGTGAGCCCATCGACATCACCCCGCTGGCCGAAGTTGCCGAAGAGATGGTGGACACAATGTTCACCCACGGCGATGCCATGCTCTGTCTGGCCCGTATTCGCGCCAAGGATGCCTACCTGATGGAGCACTCCATGAACGTGGCCATTCTGCTGGCCAACTTCGGCCGCTATCTGGGACTGGAGCGCAGCGTGCTCAAGGAGCTGACCCTGGGTGGCCTGCTGCACGACGTGGGCAAGATCATGACCCCGGACGAGGTGCTCCACAAACCGGGCAAGCTGACTGATGAGGAGTTCGCCATCATGCGCCAGCATGTGGTGCACAGTTACGAGATCCTCAGCAATACCCCTGGCATTACCCCCACCATGCTGGAGGTGGCCGCCAACCACCACGAGCGGCTCGATGGCTCCGGCTACCCGCAGCGACTCAAGGGGGAGCAGCTCTCCCTCTATACCCGGATGAGCGGTATCGTCGATGTCTATGATGCCATCACCGCGGATCGGGTCTACAAAGCAGGTATGCAGCCGACCCAGGCCTTCCGCATCCTGCTCAAGGGGATCAATCAGCACTTCGATGCTGAACTGGTTACCAAGTTCATCAAGTGCATGGGGGTCTATCCGGTGGGAACCCTGGTACAGCTCTCAAACCAGCGCCTGGCTATCGTGATGCAGCGCAACGAGCAGCAGCCGCTCAAGCCAGTGGTCAAGGTGATCTATCACGCCACCCAGCGTCACTACCTCGACGTACAGTGGCTGGATCTGGCCAAGTCAGGGGTGCAGGAGAGCATCGAAAACACGGTCGACCCCAAAGAGTTTGGCATCAACCTCGCCAACTTCTTCTAAATCTCTCACCTCAGATATTCATGATTGGCGCTGGCTGTCGAGCCAGTGCCGGATCAGAAACTCCTCATCCAGCGGCGAGAGATCAAAACGCAGGCTGGCCTCTTCAATGGCGGCGAGATCGTGCTGGTGATGCTCGCTGAGCCAACGCACCGCACGACGCAAATCTTCACCATGGGGCAGTAGCAGATGGTCGCTCATGGGATACCTCCGGTAGACTGCAGGGCGGCCCGCGAACGTGGCCACCCCTTTCCAGTCTAGTCGGTCAATCCCCATCACCCGCGCTTCTTCACCCTCCCCCCTCAATCACGGCAATCAGCTTGTCACCGGGATCAGCGACCGAAGACGCGCTGCCAATCCTGCTCAAACTTCACCAGCGCCGCATCCACCGCAGGCACATTCAGCAGCTGCTCCGCCACATCGAGCGGCAAGGTGATGGACTGACAACCCGCCAGCAGGCAGTCGAGCGCTTGGCGCGGGGTACGGAATGACGCCGCCAGCACCTTGCTGTTCGGTGCGTGCAGCGCAAGCAGCTGTTGCAACTCCTGCACGGTGGCAATGCCATCGCCACCCTGGGCATCCAGCCGGTTAACGTAGGGCGCGACATATTCCGCCCCCGCCACCGCCGCCAGCCAACCCTGCAGCGGGGTATAGACAGCGGTGCCCAAAGTCGGCACACCGTTGGCTGTCAGGCTCTTGATGGCAGCCAGCCCCTCTGCGCATACCGGGATCTTGATCACCAGATCCGGGTCCAGCTCACGCAGAGCGAACGCCTCGCGCACCATCTCGGTTTCGGTTTTGGCCATCACCTGGGCAAACAGGCGCGCCTTGGGCCCCAGCACGTCGCGCAGGGCGGGCAGCAGCTCACAGAGCGGCAATCCCCCGGCGGCGGTAATGGAAGGATTGGTGGTGACACCGGCCAACGGCAGGATCCGTGACCAGCGACGTACTGCCGCCACATCAGCGGTATCGAGATACAGCTCCATCTCTGACTCCTTAACGGGATGTTCAATATGTCGCCATTCTAGCGATAAAACATCTGCAAATAGCTTGATCGAAATCAAATCAACTTTCGAATGAAAGTAAATAGAATGCAAATACAAAAGGAGGCGGTATGATTTTCGACCTGCAACGATATTCAACTCACGACGGCCCCGGCATTCGCACCCTGGTGTTTCTCAAGGGGTGCTCGCTGGCCTGTCGCTGGTGTCAAAACCCGGAAAGCCGCTCTCCCAAGCCGGACATACTACTCGACCGGCGCCAATGCATCGAGGGATGCCAGCTCTGCTGCCAGGCCTGTCCGGCAATCTTGCGTGACAGCGAGGGCATCCAGCTCAGTCGTTCTGCCCTCAAGGCCGACGATATGGAACGGCTGCGCGGCCTCTGCCCCAGCGAAGCGCTGCAGGTGTGCGGCCGCGATGAACCCCTGGACACCCTGATGGACACCATCTTGCGGGATCGCCCCTTCTTCGAGCGCAGCGGCGGTGGCGTCACCCTCTCCGGTGGCGAGCCTTTTATGCAGCCCGACTTTGCCGCCGCTTTGCTGGCCCGCTGCAAGGCCGAAGGGCTGCACACCGCGGTCGAGAGCTGCCTCCATGTGCCATGGCACCAGATTGAGCCAAGCCTCCCCTCACTGGATCTGGTGCTGGCAGATCTCAAACACGTGGATAAAGAACGATTCTTCCACTGGACCCGCGGCAAAGTGGAGTTGCCCATCGCGAACCTCAAACGCCTCGCCAAATACGGCATGCCGATGCAGATCCGGGTGCCGCTCATTCCCGGCTTCAATGCCGACCGCGCATCGATCAGCGCCATCACCGACACCGCCGCCAGCCTCGGCACCGTGCAGGAGATCCACTTCCTCCCCTACCACACCCTGGGGATGGGCAAATATGCCCTGCTGGATCTGCCCTATCAGGCGCCGGAGACACCGCTCGACGACCCCGATTTACTCCACTTTGCCCATGCATACGCCCAACGTCAGGGGCTGACCCCTGTGACCAGAGGATAAGATCATGACCCAGCTCGACCTCAATACCCTCAGCCCACGGATCCGCGCCCACAAAGAGAGCCTGATCCACATCGTTCAGCCACCGGTTTGCACCGAGCGTGCCCGCCACTACACCGAGGCCTATCAGGCTAACCTCGCCCGCCCGCTGCCGGTGCGCCGCGCCCTGGCGCTGGCTCATCACCTCAAGGAGCGCACCATCTGGATCAAGCACGACGAGCTTATCGTCGGCAATCAGGCCAGTCAGGTACGGGCGGCGCCGCTATTTCCCGAATACACTGTGAGCTGGATTGAGAAGGAGATCGACGAGCTGGCAGACCGCCCCGGTGCCGGTTTTGCAGTCAGCGAAACCGACAAGGCGATCATCCACGCCCTCACCCCCTTCTGGCGCGGCCAGACGGTGCAGGATCGCTGCTTTGGCCTCTTTACCGATGAGCAGAAAGCGCTGCTGGAGAGCGGCATCATCAAGGCCGAGGGCAACATGACCTCGGGGGATGCCCACCTCGCGGTCAACTATGAGGAGCTGCTCACGCTGGGGCTCGATGGCTTCAAGGCCAAGGTGGCCGAGCGGCGCAGTCAGCTGGATCTGGCGGATTGGGCCGACCTGCAGCGCGAGCAGTTCCTGCACGCCGTCGCCATCACTCTGGATGCGGTCAGCGCTCACATCTCGCGCTACGCCGCACTTGCCCATGATATGGCAGCACAAGAATCTCGCCCCGAGCGCCGAAACGAGCTTGAGACCATAGCGCTCAACTGTGCCCACATCGCCCACCAGCCACCCGAAACCTTTTGGCAGGCACTGCAGCTCTGCTACTTTATCCAGCTCATTCTGCAGATCGAATCCAACGGCCACTCGGTGTCGTTCGGCCGGATGGATCAGTACCTCTATCCCTGGTATCGCCGCGAAGTGGAGCTGTCAGAATCCCTGTCTCGCCCCCGCGCCATCGAGCTGCTGCAAGGGTGCTGGCTCAAGTTGCTGGAGGTGAACAAGATCCGCTCCGGCACCCACTCCAAAGCCTCCGCTGGCAGCCCGCTCTACCAGAACGTCACCATTGGCGGCCAGAACTGGCGGGATGGCAGTGCCCATGACGCAGTCAACGGCCTCTCCTACGCGATTCTGGAGTCCTGCGGCCAGCTGCGCTCCACCCAGCCCAACCTCTCGGTGCGCTACCACGCCGGGATGAGCGAGGATTTCCTCGACGCCTGCATTCAGGTGATCCGCTGCGGCTTCGGCATGCCCGCCTTCAACAACGACGAGGTGGTGATCCCCGAGTTCATCAAGCTCGGGGTGAGCGTGGAAGATGCCCACCACTACGCCGCCATCGGTTGCATCGAGACCGCCGTGCCCGGCAAGTGGGGCTACCGTTGCACCGGCATGAGCTTTATCAACTTCGCCCGCATCCTGCTGGCCTCCCTTGATGGCGGCCGCGATGCCACCACCGGCAAGGTCTTCCTGCCCCAAACCCAATCGCTGCGAGACGGTAACTTTGGCAACTTTGACGAGGTGATGGCCCGCTGGGATGAGCAGGTGCGCTACTTCACCCGCAAATCCATCGAGATCGACTGCGTGGTCGACAGCGTGCTGGAAGCCCAAGCCCATGACATCCTCTGCAGCACCCTGGTAGATGACTGCATCGAGCGCGGCAAGACCATCAAGGAGGGGGGCGCCGTCTATGACTGGGTCTCCGGTCTGCAGGTGGGGATCGCCAACCTCGGTAACAGCCTGGCAGCCCTGAAGAAACTGGTGTTCGAGCAGGGGATTGTGGATCAGCAAGAGCTGGCCGAAGCACTCGAGCAAGATTTTTCAGGTCTGGCGGGGGAGCAGCTGCGTCAACGCCTCACCAACGCCGCCCCCAAATATGGCAACGATCTGGACGAGGTAGACCTGCTTCTGGTGCAGGCTTACCAGAGCTACATCGACGAGCTCAAGGGACTGCACAACACCCGCTTCGGCCGCGGCCCCATCGGCGGTACCTACTATGCCGGCACCTCCTCCATCTCCGCCAACGTGCCGTTCGGTGCCGCCACCATGGCCACCCCGGATGGTCGACACGCCCGCACGCCGCTGGCGGAAGGGGCCAGCCCGTCGTCAGGTTCGGATCGTCTCGGCCCGACGGCGGTATTCAACTCCATCGGCAAGCTACCCACGGCGGCCATTCTCGGCGGGGTGCTGCTCAACCAGAAGCTGAGCCCGGCGAGCCTTGAGAACGAGCGGGACAAAGCCAAGCTGATGATCCTGCTGCGCACCTTCTTCGAAGTGCACAAGGGGTGGCATGTGCAGTACAACATCGTCTCGCGGGAGACCCTGCTGGCAGCAAAGGCCCATCCCGATCAGTACCGGGATCTGGTGGTGCGGGTGGCGGGCTATTCGGCCTTCTTCACCGCCTTATCCCCGGATGCGCAAGATGATATCATCGCCCGCACCGAGCACAGTCTCTGACGGGGCGCTCCCCATGGCGCCTGTGACGTCATATGATTGGCAAGCCACCCCACGGGTGGCTTGCCGCTATCCACCACCTTCTATGTGAGCGCACCATGAATCCACGCCACCAATTGATCCTCACTCTGGTCCATCAGGCTCGCAAGATGAGCGTGAGTGAACTCTCCCGACACACAGGCGTGTCTGAGGTGACGGTGCGCAACGACCTCACCGTGCTGGAGAAACAGGGACTGCTCAGACGGGTACACGGCTCGGCCATGGCGCTGGAGACCGATGACCCGGATGCCCGGATGAACATCAATTACCTGCTCAAGGAGCGCCTCGCCGAGCGTGCCGCCCAGCTGGTGGAAGATGGCGAGACGGTCTTTATCGAAGGGGGCAGCGCCAACGCCATACTGGCCCGCCATCTGGCCCTGCACAAACGGGTCACCATCATCACCATCAGCAGCTATATCGCCCATCTGCTCAAAGACACCCCGGCTCAGGTGGTACTGCTTGGCGGACTGTTCCAGCATCAGAGCGAGAGCGTGGTGGGGCCGCTGACGCGCCTCTGTATCGAGCAGGTGCACTTCTCCAAGGCCTTTATCGGGGTGGATGGCTTTCATCCCGAGATGGGTTTCACCGGCCGCGATATGATGCGGGCCGATGTGGTCAACAGCGTGCTGGCCAAGGGGATGACCAATGTGGTGATCACCGACAGCAGCAAATTTGGGGCCATCCACCCGAGCCAGCTTGGCGCGCCGGGCCAGATCAACGTGCTGGTTACCGACGATGCCCTGCCCGCCCCCATGCGGGCCGCCATCGCGGCCAAGGGGATCAGCCTGCACTGCGTTGCGGCCTAGGCCACCCGCTAATTCACGCTATTTCATTGACCTGACAGGATAAAATTTTCATGATGAGCCAGTCCCCATCGGGACTGACATCACCAGTGTGTGATCTGCAGGAAGCAGACTTCAGGAGAGCAAGGACATGCCATCGACCATCACCGCCGGGGAGCGCCGACTCCCCCCTATCATTCGCGCCACCGCCATCACACTGACCCTGTGCTGGAGCCCGTTTGGCTGGAGTGCCACGCTGCCCGCTGACTTGAAGTGGGAGAGCAACAACCAGGATCCTCTCTATGCCGATCCGGCCGCCAAGCGCGGCGGCACCTTTCGCACCTTTATGACCAGCTTCCCCCTGACCCTGCGCAAATATGGCCCCGACTCCAACGGCGGCTTTGCCGGTTACGTGCGGGAAACCAACCTGCCACTGCTGAGCACCCACCCCGTCACCGGCAACCCCATGCCGATGCTGGCAAACGAGTGGGCTTTCGGCGCCGACAACAAGACCCTCTATTTTCGCATCAATCCCAAGGCGCGCTGGTCAGATGGCCAACCGGTCACCGCCGATGACTGGCTCTTTACCCTCAAGATGATGCGCAGCAAAGAGATCAACGACCCCTGGTACAACAACTACTACAGCACCCAGATAGCAGACATCACCAAGTTTGATGATCACACCCTGGCCATCACCAGCGGCACCGAAAAGAGCCGCCAGGATCTGCTCGAATCACTGCCCATCAGCCCGGAGCCGAGCCACGCCATCAAGCTCACCGCCAACTGGGTCAAGGAGTACAACTGGAAGGTGTTGCCAGTCACCGGCCCCTATCAGATCGATCAGGTAAAAAAGGGCAAATCGGTCACCTTCAAACGGATTGAACACTGGTGGGGGGATGACGAGCGCTACTTCCAGCATCGCTTCAATCCTGCGCGGATCGAGATCAAGGTGCTCAGGGATCTGAACATCGCCTGGCAGCACTTCCTGCGCGGCGATCTCGACACCTTCCCGCTGGTGATGCCCAACTGGTGGCACGACAAGACCAAAACCGCCGAGTTCGATAAGGGGTATATCGCGCGCACCTGGTTCTACAACCAGACTCCGCAATCGCCGATGGGGCTCTATCTCAACACCGCCGATCCGCAGCTGAATAATCTCGATGTGCGGCTCGGGATCCAGCATGCCCTCAACCTCGACAAGATGCTCACCACCCTGCTGCGGGGGGATTACCAGCGCCTCAACAGTTATGGCTCCGGTCAGGGGGAGTTTACCAACAGCGAGATCAAGGCCCGTCCGTTCGATCCCAAACTGGCACGGGAATACTTTGCCAAGGCAGGCTTTAACAAAGTGGGGCCGCAGGGGATTTTGCAAAACGACAAGGGGCAGTCACTGACCCTCGCCATCACCTACACCACAGCAGAGCACGCCCAGCGGCTCACGCTGTTGCGGGAAGAGGCCAAGAAGGCGGGGCTTAATCTGGAGCTCAACCTGATGGATGCCTCGGCCGGGTTCAAATCGATGCTGGAGAAAAAACACCAGAGCGCCTGGATGGCCTGGGCGGGTAGCCGCTATCCCGCCTATTGGGAGTTCTTCCACAAGGTCAACGCCAACAAGCCCCAGACCAACAACATCATGAACATCAATGACGATGCCATCACGGCTCTGGTGGAGCAGTATGACAAGGAGTTCGACTTTGCCAAAAAGGCGGCCCTGTCACGGCAGATCCAGCAGCGGCTCTATGAGCTGGCAAGCTTCGTCCCTGCCTATCAGGTGCCCTACACCCGGGAAGGCGCCTGGCGCTGGATCAAACTGCCAAAAGTACCAGCAACCCCCAAGAGCGAGCAGCTCTACTGGCCCCTCGGTGGCGACAACAGCGGTTACAGCTATGGCGGTCTGCTGTGGATCGATGAAGAGCTAAAATCCGAGACCAGGGCAGCCATCAAGAGTGGCAAGACTTTCCCGGCCGAGCCCATCATCGACACCACCTATCGCCAGCCCTGATAGCCACAACTCGTTTGGCAAACAGACCTAAAACAAAGACCCCGCCAGATAGCGGGGTCTTTGTTGGCAACCGGTGTTGCGAATAGCTCGGTGATCAGCCGCGTTTGGCCTGCTTCTCGGCAATGGCGTCAGCCACGTCGGCCGGCTCCAGTACGATGCCTTCCTGATCCGGGGTCGGGAACACAGCAACACACAGCTCATCCTGCTCCATACCGTCAACCCAGCGCTCCAGCCATACCTTCAGGGTGATGGACTGCGGCTTGCAATCGGCCCACTCGCCTTCAGCCCACGCCTTGGCGTACTCCGGGTGCGGCCATACCGGGATGCAATCTTCATCGTCGGTGGTCAGCATCATGACGCCATGCTCGTCTGTCAGGACGAACAGCTCTTCATGCTCGACCAGCTTGCTGATGAAGTGATCGTAACGGTAATCAGCGTTCAGTTGCAGCGCGGCATTGCGCTCGGTGTCGCTCAGTTCATAGCTCATTGGCCAAGTCTCTCTCTCGATAAAGGGCGCCATGTTCACATCTTGTCGTCAGCTTGTCCAGCTTGCAGCCCCTTGGCACCGGATGGGGAGGACAATGACGCAAATAAGGATAGAGCAGCCTCCTCGATAGCGAGACCGCCAGCCATCATATTGCCCCTTTTACAGCGCAGGGGTGATCAGCTCCACATCAGGCTGCTCGCTCAGTTTTTGCCGCAGCCAGTAGGCGGACTCCACCTCGACAAAGCAGAGCAGATCCCGGCCATTGGCCGCCATCGCCATCAGCTGCTCAAAACGCAGCTGTTGTTGCTGCTCCCAGGCGGCAGCGAGTTTGGCACCGTGGGCCTCATCCACCACTTCGCGACGCAGCTCGAACAGGTTATCGGTGATCGGGCTGTTGATCTTGGCGGCGGTGTGCCAGTACATCAGCAGGTTATCCATCATCTCGCTGTCGTAGTTGGCCAGTGCATCCAGCTCGGGTGTATCACCGCTGTCGCTAGCGGCAAAATCACACCAGCCCGCATCGAGTGACGCCAGCTCATGAGCCCCATTGGCATGCTTGCGCAACAGTGCAATGTCGGCCCCCTTGCGTGCAGGTAACCATACCTCGCCCTGATGGGCATCCAGCAGGGACGTCAACGAAGCAGCGGGGTAAACCGGAAAGCGGGTACAAAGTGAATGCAGCAGGGATACCAGAGTGATCTTGACCATGAGCGATACCTTGAACAGGGCGAACAGCCACCAATAGACCGTCCGATATAAAGAAGTGCCCTATCCTACCACGTTTGATCCGGCTCGGCCCTTGGCGAAGCTGTCAGCCAACCATCTGATTACGCCGAAAAAAACAGCATTTGAAACGCAGCATCCAGCCAAAGATCAATAATTTGAGCCAGCGCCCACTAAAGTGGATCCGGGGATGTTAGTTTGCATACATCTTTAGCGTAAGGAGTAAATCCATGATTGGGATCGACCAGGTTTCTAACGAATTCGTGAACGATTTGAAAATACTGGCATGCTTTGATCCGGCCAACATGAGCCTGGGGATTAAATTACGCAGCGATATGTCTGAAGAGTTGTGCCAGGCGGCAGCCCGTCTGCATCAACAGGGGCTCATCAGCGCAGAAGATGGCGGCTATCTCACCCCATTTGGCATGACCATGGTTGAACACCTGCAACATCTGTTGGTCGCACTCAAACCGCTTTGACCGGCTGTGGTGCCCAGAGCGAAAAGTTGAGTAGCTCCCAGCGCACCCCTTGGTGAAGATGACAGGCAAACAGCAAAGGACCTTCGGGTCCTTTTACTTTGCCATCCACCAGCCACTCCCCCTCCCTTTCAGGTACCAGTCGCGCATTTACCTCATCGGGTTGCAACGCAGCGCCCATCCGGAACTGGACAAATTGCTGGCAAATCACCTGCGCTTCCATCGCGGATTGAACCGGTACCGGCGCATCGGACGTCGGAGTCAAGGTGGCAGCAAGCAGGAGCGATAGCAGCATGATTCAGCACATGGGAGTCAGTAGCAGAAGCAAGATAAACAAAAAGCCGTGGCACCAGAGGTACCACGGCTTTCTTAAATTCTGTAAGAATTACAGAGCGGTTACGTTCTCAGCCTGCGGGCCTTTCTGACCTTGGGTCACAGAGAACTGTACGCGCTGACCTTCAGCCAGGGTACGGAAACCGTTACCTTGAATGGCGCTGAAGTGAACGAAAACGTCCGGGCCGTTTTCTTGCTGGATGAAGCCAAAACCTTTGGTTTCGTTGAAAAACTTAACGGTACCGGTGATCATGTTAGACATATCTTTTAAACCTGTATTCAAAATAATTACTTATGCTTTTCAGCGGGTAAAGCTCAAAAAACGGGATTAACTTATGAACAACAGGACAAGATGTGAAACATCGTATTCATTGACATAACTATCGCCCTTTCAAGCTGGTTTGGATTATACGTGGCTTTGTAGATTACGCAAACAAATTTGTGCCCTGCCAATGACAGGGCACAAACCGTTATAAGGTGGCTGCTTCCAACGCTTCGACCAACGCTCTGAGAAAACGGGCCGCCTCCCCGCCAGTGCACGCCCTGTGGTCAAATGTCATCGACAGTGGCAATGCCCTGACGGGGCGCGCCTCGCCATGGATGAACACCATTTTTTCGAACAGTTTGCCTGCCCCTATGATGGCCACCTGTGGCGGCGTGACGATGGGGCTGGCATAGCGGCCAGCGATGGCGCCGAAGTTGGTGAGCGTAATGGTCGCCCCCTGCAACATTTCGCGCGGCACGGCGCGCGCCTTCACATCGGCGATCATCCGATCCAATCCCTGCCGCAGATCGGCCCCCTCCCGCTCGGCCACGTTCTCCATCACCGGCACATAGAGGCCATGTTTGGAATCCACCGCGATGGCTACATTGACCTCTTTGAACAGCCGCCGTGACAGGGTGTCGCCATCAAACCAGGCGTTCATCGAAGGCTCGGCGCGGCACGCCACGCCAATGGCCTTGATAAGGCGCACCGTCACATCCTCATCAGGCCGCCAGTGACGCAAATCCACCTCGTCGGTGATGCTGACCGGCACCACAGTCTGATGAGAGAGCTCCATCGCCTTGGCCATGGCCCTGCGCGACCCTTTGAGGAATTCGTTGCCACTGCTCTGCTGGGCCTCGAATGCCTGCTGCACATCCAGCTCGGTCACCATGCCGCCGCTGCCACTCCCCTTGATCCGGTCGATATCCAGACCCAGTTTTTGTGCCAGCAGTCGCACCGCTGGCATGGCTTGTACCAGCGCGCCACCCGGGGCAATGGCCCCCACTACGAAGTGATCCTCGATATGTTGCTGATGGACGCTCACCTTGCCCACCACGGTGCCATCATCCTCCCCCCCCTCGAATTCCACCAGCGGCGCACCGATATGGAGGATATCCCCCTCGGCGCCGCAGAGACGGGCGATCACCCCGGCCACCGGTGAGGGCACATCCACCAGCGCCTTGGCGGTTTCCACCGACAAGAGCACCTGATCGACCGCAACGGTATCACCGGCACTCACCTTCCATTCGACGATCTCGGCTTCGGCCAACCCTTCACCCAGATCCGGTAATTTGAAAAATTTCATAGCCACTGGTTCTCCATCAGCTGGTGAGCGGCATCGGCGATATCCTGCTCGGTGATGAGGTAATACGCTTCGTTGCGATAGTAGGGGACGGCGGCATCCACACCGGTCAGCCGCTTGGGCGGCGCCTTGAGGCAGGGAAGTGCCTGCTCGGTCACCCGCGCCACAATTTCGGCCCCGACCCCGAAGCTGCCGCACGCCTCGTGTACCACCAGTAAACGGCCGGTCTTGCGCACCGAAGTGAGGATGGTCTCCATATCCAGCGGCTTGATGGTGGCCAGATCCAGCACCTCGCACTGGATATCCTGCTCGGCCAGCAGGTTCGCCGCCCGCATCACCTCCTGAATGCAGGCCCCCCAGGCCACTACCGTGATATCCCGGCCCGGGCGCAGGGTGAAACAGACATCCAGTGGCAGGCCGACACCGTCATCCACCACCTCGGATTTCATCGAGCGATAGATGCGATCCGGTTCGAAAAACATCACGGGATCCGGATCACGGATGGCCGAGAGCAGCAGGCCATAGGCGCGTCTCGGGCTGGAGGGGATCACTACCCGTAGCCCCGGAATATGGGCAAACAGCGCCTCGACACTTTCGCTGTGGTGTTCCGGCGAGTGAATGCCTGCGCCATAGGGAGAGCGATAGACGAGGGGACAGGAGAGGCGGCCACGGGTGCGGTTTCGCATCCGCGCCGCCTGACAGATGATCTGCTCCATCCCGGGGAAGATGAAGCCCTGAAACTGGAACTCAGCCACCGGCTTGAGCCCCTGGGTCGCCATGCCGACAGCCACCCCGGCGATCAATCCTTCGGCAAGCGGCGTGTCGATCACCCGCTTGAAACCGAACTTGTCGCGCAGGCCCACAGTGGCGCGAAACACCCCGCCGTTGACCCCCACATCCTCGCCCAGTACCACCACATCCGGGTCGTGCTCCATCTCGTAGTGAAGAGCCATGTTGACCGCTTCCAGCAAACTGATCTCACTCATGGCCAACCTCCTGCTTCATCCCCTTGGCAATTACTCGCTCGCGCTGGGGCAAGAGTTCGGCGGGCAGGCTGGCGTAGTGATAATCGAGCATCGCCTCCGGTGGCTGGGGCGCCATCGCCTCATAACGGGAAACCGCCTGTTCTACCTCTCGGGTAGCCTCCGCCAGCAGGCTCTGCTCCTGCTCTTCATCCCACCAGCCCTGGCTGTGCATAAACTGGCGCAGCCGCTTGACCGGCTCTTTCGCCCAGGCGGCCTCGACCTCGGCCCCATCGCGATAGCGAGTGGCATCGTCGGCCGTGGTGTGATCGCCGAGGCGATAACTGACCGCCTCGATCAGGGTCGGCCCCTTGCCGCTGCGAGCCCGTTCGACGGCACTGCGGGCGGCATCGTAGACCGCCACCACATCGTTGCCATCCACCTGCAGGCTGCGCACCCCTGCACCAATCCCCTTTTGGGCCAGCGTAGGAGCGCTCGATTGCAGCTTGCGCGGCACCGAGATAGCCCACTGGTTGTTGTTGACGATGATGACCATCGGCAGGTGCCAGACCCCGGCGCAGTTGAGCCCCTCCAGAAAATCCCCCTTGGAGGTGCCGCCGTCGCCGATGGTGACTACGGCAACGCGCGGTTGATTACGCAGTTTGAAAGCCGAGGCAATACCGCAGGCGTGGGTGATCTGGGTGGCGATGGGGACGCAGATAGGGAGATCTTCAGAGGGAGTCCCATCGGGTTTGAGAAAATAACTGCCCCGCTCGTCACCACCCCAATATTGCAAGTTTTTCTCCATCGGCACGCCCCGCACATAGAGGGTGGGCATGTCCCGATAGTAGGGGACGTAGACATCCTGCGGCTGCATGGCCAGACCAATGCCAATCCCTACGGCTTCTGCGCCGAGATGGGAGGGAAAAGTACCGAGCTTGCCGGTTCGTTGCAGCGCAATCGCTTTTTTGTCATAGCTGCGCACCATCACCATATTGCGGTAGAAGGTGTGCAGTATCGCCTTGTCCAGCCAGGTCGGTAAGGTTGCGACCGGGCCCCCTTCCGCATCGAGGTAACGAAGGAAAGGGATGTCGACATGGGTCATAACTGGCTCCTTGCCGTTGTGAGCGTCACCGATGCTGGTGACATCTAGATGTAAATACCTTGTTAAATAAAAAGCAAAGGGATTTACTCAGGTAAGACCAGTAGAAACTTCTTTAAAGTAGCGAAGGAGCTGAATTTTCGGCGATGAGTGGCAAGGTATGCCGTAAATGGTGCAACTTTGCAGCGCTGAATGCAGGATGCAAAATGTGAAAAAGGGGAGCCTGGCTCCCCCATTGAGTTACTTCAGTTAGCTGTTACTTCTTGTCAGGGGTTACTCCAACCAGCAGTTACACCAGCCACTGTTGCAGCTGGCGGGCCATACCCGCTGGCAGCAAGTGAGCGCGACTTAGCAAGCGGCTGCGCCAGGGCTCGGCCAGCAAGGTGGGGCAAATTCGCATCTCCCGCCCCCTGTCAGCCACGCGCACCAACCTGTCGATAAGAGTTTCCAGCGGCGGATGCACCGGCCAGTGGGGATAGAGGTAGACAGTTGTGATATCGGCCAGCTCGCACACCCGATCCTCTTCCTCATCTCCCTTTCCATCAGCCATTGGCCAGGGGTGAAGCACCTGCAGCCAACCCGGCCGTGCGGCCTCCAGCAACTGGCCCAGCGTCGGCTGCGCAAAGTGGGGATCCCCTGCAACTTTGAGCATATGGCGCGCCCCTGCCAGCACCACCACGCCGCGGGCGGGAAGTGCAAGAAGATAGTCGGCCAGCGCCTGATCCCGCCCCCTGTTGTGTTGCTGCCACCGCTCCGGGCTCATCTCCTGCCACTCGAATAAGGGCTCGCAGAGATGCACCCGCAGCCGCACATGTTCGGGGCGCGCCAGATTGCTCTGGCGCAGGGCGGCAAAGAAGGCCGGAAACTCGGGGGCCATCCAGGCGGGAAAGGCACAGGAGTCGAGCCAGACCGGATAGAGCCGTGCCAGCGTCAGCGGCTCACCCTGCCAGCTCTCCTCCCCCGTCAGCCAGGCATCGAGCAAGCCTTGATGGCGGCGGTTGCCGCACTCCAGCACCAGATCGGTCATGATTCCCCAGAGCACCGGATCACAGAGCCAGGCGTGCTGGCGCCGGATAAAATCCGGGTGCCAATGCGGCTCCCCCAGCCCCACCAGCTTGCCCGCCAGCAAGGCTTCCCGGATGGCGGCAACCGGGGTCATGCGCCCCCCTCCAGCCGGATGTGCGGTTGTTGCCCGACCCCATCGACCCGCTCACCAATAAGGGCGCCGACCTGCGCCAGCCAGTCGGGATGCACCATCTCCTGATGCAGGCAGGGGAAGCGCTCATAGCGGATTTCCCCTTTTGTCAGCGGCTCCCAGCCACGTCCATCCAGCCAGGGCTGGCGGGAAGCTGACGCTTCGATAAAGATCACCTCCCCGTGGTAGCAGTAGTCGACCGGCTCACGGATGAGCCGGTTGTTGTGGCCCACCAGCTCAATCATGGCGCTCACCACCTGCTCGTCGAGCATGGCCAGCGCACTCCCCTCCGCCCCCAGTCGGGCCACCACCTCGTCTCGAGTGAGGGAGTCGAGCGCCTCATCCGCAACCGCAATGCCCCCCATTCGCAGCAGCGCATCGAGCATCCGCTGCTCGTCGGGCAGCGGCTGGGTCTGCCACTGCTGACAGGGGTAGGCATCGAGCAGCAGCACCATGGCCACCTCTTGTCCCTGCTCTTGCAGCATGGCGGCCATCCGGTGCACCAGCATGCCCCCGAGCGACCAGCCGAGCAGCCAGTAGGGCCCCTCGCTCTGTTGACGACGCAGCTCGGTCACATAGTCGAGTGCCAGCTCGTCGAAACTGGCGGGCAGCGGCGCATCCGGCTGACAGAGCGCCCGCGCCTGCAGGGCATAGACGGCCATGTCGGTCGGCAGATGGGGCACCAGTGGCGCATAACACCAGCCGAGCCCCCCTGCGGGGTGGACGCAAAAGAGGGTGGGGCACGATGTGCCAGACTGCGTACCATGCGCCCGCAGGGGCAACAGCATGGGCATGGCCTCCCGCTCGCCGCCAAGACGGCGCGCCAGCTGGGCAGGGCTCGGTGCTTCGAACAGGCTAGCCAGAGTGAGAGTCTGTCCAAGCGACTCTTCAATACGCACCACCAACTGCGCCGCCAGCAGGGAGTGGCCGCCGAGGGCAAAGAAGTTATCGTCGGCGCCGACCCGCGCCAGCCCCAGAACCTCGGCGAAGAGGCGACAGAGCCGCTCCTCCAGCAAGGTTTTCGGCAGTGACTGACCCACCGCCGACGCCATGTCGGGCAGCAGCAGCCCCTTGCGATCCAGCTTGCCATTGGGGGTAAGCGGCAGCTCAGCCAGGTTTACCAGGAGCCCCGGTACCATGTAATCGGGCAAGGCAGCGCCAAGGGCGGGTGCCAGCTCGGCCAGCGTCAGCTCTGTGCTATCTGCGGTCACCACATAGGCCACCAGACGGCGATCGCCGGGGGCAAATTCGGGGGCCAGCACCACCGCCTGCGCCACCCGGGGATGGCGCAGCAGCACCTGCTCGATCTCTTCCAGTTCGATGCGTTGACCACGGATCTTCACCTGAAAATCGAGGCGCCCCAGATACTCGATGGCGCCATCCTCGCGCCAGGCGGCCAGATCGCCGCTGCGATAGAGCCGTCCCGCTCCGAAGGGGTTGGCAATAAAGCGCTCGGCGGTGAGCTCGGGCTGGCCAAAGTAGCCCTCCGCCACCTGTACGCCGCCGATCCAGAGCTCCCCCGCCACACCGGGCGGCACCGGCTGCAACCAGGGGTCAAGAATGTGGATGCTGGTATTCCAGACCGGATAGCCGATGGGCACGCTGGTCACCGCCTCGTCTGCCCGGCAGAGATACCAGGTGACATCCACCGCCGCCTCGGTCGGGCCATAGAGGTTGTGCAGAGGGGCGGAGAATGTCCCATACCAGCGCTGCACCAGATCCGCGGGCAGCGCCTCACCGGAGCAGAAGACCTGCCGCAGTGCCTGGCAACGCGCAGGCTCGGCCTGAGTGACAAAGATCTGCAGCATAGAGGGGACAAAGTGCAAGGTGGTGATCCCGGCCTGCTCAATCAGCTCGGCAAGGTAGGCGGGATCCTTGTGGCCGCCCGGTTTGGCGAGCACCAGTCGCGCACCGGTCATAAAGGGCCAGAAAAACTCCCAAATGGATACATCAAAACCGGCCGGGGTCTTTTGCAGCACCCGATCCGCCGGGCCGATGGGATACATGTGCTGCATCCAGAGCAGCCGATTGACGATGGCGCCATGGCTCACCACCACCCCTTTGGGCCGACCGGTCGAGCCGGAGGTGTAGATTATGTAGGCCGCATCTTCCGGTTTGGGGGCTGGCAGATCACAAGGTGCTATCCCCGCCACGTCTATCGTCGCCAGCTGCTCTGCCACACCGGGGGCATCGAGGCTGACAAGTGGCGCAGCCACATCGAGCGGCATCTGAAGCGTACGACTGGTCAGCACCAGCGCAGGATCGCTGCTGGCGAGAATGTAGCCGATCCGCTCCGCCGGATAGTCCGGATCAACGGGCACGTAGACGGCACCCACCGCCATGATGGCCTGCTGGGCGAGAATCAGCTCGGGAGAGCGCGGGATCACCACCGCCACCCGACAACCGGGGACCACGCCCCTTCCCGCCAGATAGCTGGCCAACTGACAGGTACGCTGACGCAGCTCGGCCACACTCCAGCGCTCGGCACCACACTCCAGCGCGATGGCGCTCTGATCTGCCGCCGCCAGCCCCTCGGCCAGCAGTGCGCTCAGGGTGGTTGTCGGCAACGGATGGTCGGTTTGGTTCCAGCGCGCCAGCTCAACCTGCTCACAGGGCAGCAACAGCGGCAAGCGCACCGCTTCGGCCTCGTCATCCGCCTCCCTCCAGGCCGCCAGATAGGCGACCAGCCGGGCCAGATGACGTTCGCTCTCCTGTTGGCTGAAACGCCCCTGATGTGCTTCGAGGGTCAGGGTCATCGCGCCTGCCTCCTCGGCAAAGTAGAATGCGCACTCCTCCACCGGCCCCGCCGCCAGCACCTGCACCTCACCACGAACCTGGTTGTGCCCTTCACCAAAGCTGAGGGTACGGGCAAAGGGCATTAAATTGACCTGAGGGCCAAACAGCGACTGGCCCGGCTGACGCTGTTGCAACCACTCCTGACGGCAGCCCTGATGACGGCGCAGGGCGGCAAATTGCCGCTCTACCTGTGCCAGCAACTCCCCTACCCGGCTGGTGCCGCTCAGCTCGATACGCAGTGGCACCACATTGACCTTCATGCTGGGGGTATCGGCCGCCGCTGAACCCAGCCTCCCCATCAGCGGAATACCCAGCACCACCTCGCCAGCGCCGCTCATCCGCTGCACATAGCTGGCCACCGCCGCCAGCAGCAGACTGTATGGGTGACAGGCCGAACGACTCGCCCGTGCCACCAATGCCTGCCACTGGCGGCCAGCCAGCCGCTGCTCAAGACGATATGTGGGGCCCGGCCCTTGCGCCGGACGGCGGGAGAGCGACGCCGGATTCTCCACCCCGGCCAGCTGCTGCACGAAGAAATCGCGATCCCGCGCGGCGCGCGGCGAATCCTGATAGGCCGCCTCTTCAGCCAGCAACTCCTGCTGGGTCGCATAACGACAGGGTGCAGGCTGCTCGCCGGCACAGAGCGCCTCATACCAATTTGCCACCCGCTGGCAGAGCAGGCTCAGGCCAAAGCCGTCGATGGCGATATGGTGCACGGCGATAAACCAGGCCCACCGCCCCTCGCCAAGGCGATAGAGGGTGGTGGCAAACAGCGGCCCCCCGGCCAGATTGAAGGGGACTGCCAGCTGCGCACGCATCTCGGCCTGCGCGGCGGCGAGCGGGTCAGCTTCGCTGCGCAGATCCCGCTCTGCCAGCTGCCAGCAGGCGGGGTTGGCCACCATCTGCGGGCCATCGGCAGTGGCTACAAAAGCGCAGTGCAGACAGGGGATCTCGTCGATAGTCTGGCGCACCGCGCGGGTGAAGTGATGGGGAGCCAGCGCCCCCTCCAGCAGCCAGTACTCGCCGGTATTGCAGGCGGGGCTCTGCGGGTATTTTTGCTGGGCAAACCAGATGCCCGCCTGAGCGGTGGTAAGCGGCCAGCGCGAGTGCTCACCACGCTGGTGGGTGGCGCGCATCGCCATTGTCTGTTCCATGGAAATGTCCTTGCGCAAACATCGAGCGGGCAGTGGCTTGCCCCTGCCCGCATGGCTGAAAAGCGAGGAGGCCAGGCCTCCTCCATTAAGAAGGTGTCACGCCTGCCAGACCGGCAGCGCGTCGGCTAAACCCCCAGGGTGGCACCGCCATCGACCACCAGATCCTGCAGGGTGATATGGCTGGCCGCATCGGAGGCGAGAAACAGCACGCAGGCAGCCACCTCGTCGGGTGTACCCAATTTGCCAAGGGGGATCCCCAGCTTGAACTGCCCGGGCAGACCCGCGATAGTGCGCTGTTCTCCCTCCCGCTGCTCAGCCTCCCCCTCCTGCCACATGCCGTACAGCATCGGGGTACGGGTCGAGCCCGGTGACACCAGATTGCAGCGCACCCCATAGGGGGCAAGTTCCAGCCCTGCCGTTTGAGTGAGGCTGGTCAGCGCCGCCTTGGAGGCGCCATAGATGCCCATCCCCACTCGCGGCACCCGACCAGCATTGGAGGATACATTGACGATGGCGCCCCTGCGCCGCCCCTGAAACCAGGGGGTCAGGGCCCGCATCAGGTAGAAGGGGGCGAAGGTATTGATGGCGAAGGTGCGCTGCAAGAGGGCGTCATCCACCTCATCGATCCTGCCGGTCGCCAGTACGCCCGCGACATTGACCAGCACATCGGGCCCCAGCCCCTCGTCCAGCAGCTGTTCGCAGCAGCGGGTCACGGCCTCGCTGTCACTCACGTCGATCACCACCCTCTTCATGTTGCCGGGCAGTGCCTCGGCCAGTTGCAGATCGAACGCCACCACGCTGGCTCCTGCCTCGGCAAAAGTGCGCGCCACCGCATGGCCAATTCCCTGCGCCGCGCCGGTCACCCAGATGGTTCTGCCTTGCCACTCGCTCATGGGGTGCACTCCGGTTCGCTGACGTGCTCTTCGTTGACCTGATAAGCCGTGGCCTGACTGACATTGGGTTGACTGACATTGTGCTGACGGGAGAGGAGATCCCACCAGTGAGCCAGGGTCGGCGTGCGGGCCAGCTCGGCCAGCTCCACCACCAGCCCCCGCTGACGCCACTCTTCCACCAGCCCCATCACCGCCAGCGAGTCGAGACCGTAGTCGAGCAGGTTGTCATCCTCGGCGGGCTGCTCCTGCTGCATCTCGGCGGGCAACCGTGCCAGCACCTGAGCGCGTAGAGATTCGCGAGTCATGGGGCGTTTGCTGGCCGCCATCACCTCGGCCACGGTAATCACCCGACCGGCATTGCGGCTGACGTAGGAGAGCGCCAACAGATGATCCTCGCGGGAGAAGTCGGCGATGGCATCAGCCACCAGGAAGGGGCGAATATCGCGCATAAAGGCATCGACCGCCGTCTGCATCACCCCGATATGGCCGTAGATGCCGCAGATCACCAGCTGATCTCGCCCCCATTGGGCCATCAGCTCGGCCAGTGGAGAGCGGCAAAAAGCGCTGTAGCGCCACTTGGTCAGCACCGTATCCTGCGGCTCGGGCGCCAGCGCCGGAACGATAGGTTGACGCTCCGGCGCCCGGGTCAACCCCGGCCCCCACATGTCGTTGAGCAGCGCCCGATCGGCCTGGCTCTGCTCGGCGGGCTGGGCGGTATAGACCACCGGCATGCCAAGAACTCGCGCCTGACGGATCAGGGTGGCGATATGGTCGATAACCTGATTGATCAGCGGATTGCCCGGCCCGTAGAAATCGACGAAATAGTGCTGCATATCGTGGACCAGCAAAGCGGCACGGCCCGGTTCGAAGGGCCAGTTTACCCGCCCGGTTGGCAGCTCTTCTGCGGTAGGCAGCGGATAGGCGGCGAGGGATTGAATGGTCATGCACACTCCTTGGCGAGCTGCTCGCGCAGCGTCTGTTTGTCTATCTTGCCGACCGGGGTGTGGGGCAGTTGCTCCACCAGCACCAAGCGATCGGGCAGTTTGTAATCGGCCACCCCCTGCTCGCGCAGGAAACGGCGCAAACGGGGCAGATTGAGGGGCTCGCGGCACATCAAAAAGGCGCAGCTGCGCTCCCCGAGCATGGGATCGGGCATGGCGACCAGCGCCGCCTGCCGCACCTCCGGGTGGGTCAGCAACAGCTCTTCAATCTCGAGGGCGTCGATCTTCTCGCCACCCCGGTTGATCTGATCCTTGTTGCGCCCCACCACCATCAGATGACCGCCGGGCAAGCGGCAGACCAGATCGCCGGTGCAGTAGAAACCGTCCCGGTCAAAAGCCCGCTGATTGTGGGCATCAGCCTTGAAGTAGCCGCGAAAGGTGTAGGGGCCACGCGTCCAGAGCTCGCCGCACTCACCATCGGGCAAGGGGCGCCCGTCGCTATCCCTCACTTCCACCTCGTCGCCCGGGCTCATTGGACGGCCCTGGGTATTGACGATGTGCCACTGGTCATCCTCGATGCGGGTGTAGTTGACCAGCCCCTCGGCCATGCCAAACACCTGCTGCAAACGGCAACCAAGGCGGCTCGCCACCGCCTCGGCATGAGCCGGGCTGAGGCGCGCACCTCCCACCTGCACACACTCCAGAGAGGTCTGCGGATAGTGGCTGGCCGCCTCCAGCCAGAGCGCCAGAGCCGGTGGCACCAGTGCCGCCCAGTTGACCTGATGGCGCTGCACCAGCGGCAGACAGGTTGCGGCGGAAGGATCCTTTGCCAGCACCACGCAGCCACCGACATAAAACACCCCGAGTGCCCCGGGGGAGCTCAGGGGAAAGTTGTGGGGCGCTGGCAGAGCGCAGAGATAGATCACCCGCTCATCCCAGCCGCACACCGCTACGCTCTGGCGCACGCTGTAGCCATAGTCATCGTGGGTACGGGGGATCAGTTTGGGGGTGCCGGTGCTGCCGCCGGAGAGCTGGAAAAAAGCGACTTGATCGGCCGGGGTAGGAGTTGGCTCGATAGCCGTCAGCGGCGAACCATCAGCACGGGCTATCGGGTCAGGCTGACACCATGCAAATCCTGACTGAAGATCGGAGCCTTCTGCCTGCTCGAACAGCAGTGTCTGGCAGGAAGGCGATACCAGCTCATCAAGGGCCACGAGGCTCCCAGCTTCACCGGCAAAGCCGGGATGGGAGGGGCTGAGTACCAGCAAGGCGGGCTCAATCTGGCGGGCAAAGGCCACCAGCTCGCGCCGCTGATGGCTGTAGAGGGCGTGCACCGCCACCACTCCGCAGCGGATCAGGGCAAACCAGCAGATATAGAACTCTGCGCAGTTGGGCAACTGCACCAGCGCGGTATCGCCGTGGCCCAGCCCGCGCGCAGCCAGCCGCGCCGCCAGTGCATCGACCTCACGCTTTAACTGGCCATAATTGAGGGTTCGCTCGCCGCAGATCAGGGCCGTGCGCTCGGGATAACGTGCGGCGGAGTCATCGAGCAGTGCGGTGAGCGGTTGTCCGCACCACCACCCTTGCGCCCGGTAGTGGGCCGCCAGCTCGGCGGGCCAGGGGGTAAAGGGCACCAGCGGCTTCATGCAGTTACCTCCGGCTCCCGGCTCTCGAGGCCAAACGCCCGCAGCATGGTGCCGAGCTTGGCGGCGGTCTCCTGCCACTCCGCTTCCGGCGAGGAGCCCACCACTACCCCGGCGCCGGCATAGAGCCGCAGTTGCCTGCCGGCCAGCACGCCACAGCGAATGGTGACTACCCACTCGCCATTGCCATCGGCATCCATCCAACCAACGGCGCCGCAGTAGAAGCGGCGATCGTACCCCTCAAGCCGGGCGATGGCCTGACGCGCTGCCGAGAGCGGCGTGCCGCACACCGCCGGTGTCGGGTGCAGCGCCAGCGCCAGAGCCAGCACGGGAGAGGGCTCATGGAGCCGTCCGGCGATGCGGGTCGAGAGGTGCCACATGGTAGGAGTGGCGATCACCTGCGGCTCCAGAGGGACGTCCAGCTCGCGACAGAAGGGAGCGAGGGCCGCAGCGACTGCATCGGCCACCAGCGCATGTTCATAGCGATCTTTTTGCGCCCCCAGCAGCTCGGCACTGGCCGCCGGTTGATCAGGAAAAGCGTGGCGCGGACGGGATCCCGCCAGCGGATTGCTCACCACCGCCATCTCGCTGCGCGATACCAGCAGCTCGGGGCTGGCGCCAAGCAGGGTCTCCCCATCCGGCAGCGGGATCTGGAACACATAGGCGCCCGGATTCTGGGCCAGCAGAGAGCCATAGGCGTGTGCGGGGGAGGTCTGCTCTGCGCTCTGCACGTCGATGGCGCGCGACAACACCACTTTCTCAAGCCTCCCCTCGCTAAACTGCTGCAGCGCCGCCCGCACCGCCCCCTGATAGTGGGCAGCGCCGGTCACTTCACTCACCGCACCATGGAGCTGGCAACAGCGGGCGGGCAACAGGGCATCCCTTGCAACCCACTGCGATTGCGCCGGGATCACCAGATGCCAGGGGGATTGGGTATCAAACGGAATGGCGCCGATGGCGATGGGATTGTCCATCCCCTGTTGGCGCAACTGACGCAGATGGGCGAGCAGTTTTTCCGGTGGAATGCCGGTAAAACTGTCGTGGATACCGGAAGCGACCAGTACCCTGTCACCGCTGGCAAAACAGCACACTTTATCCAACCCGGCCGCTGTGGCGGGCCACTCTCCTTCCAGTGCATGGTCACACATGACGGTGCTACTCCTTGGAATGAATCACTGCCTGACACGACTTAAAGTGAGTCATTTGACTCACCAGATGTCAGGGTGAACGGCATCCTAACAAGGAGCGAAATAACGATCAATACAAATGAGAATCAATTTCATTAACTTCTTTTTAGTCAAAAGAGGGTGACGAACGAAACTTAACTTCGCCGATAAAAAAGAGTTGCGATCGGAGCAAATTCAATTTGATAATGATAACGCTTATCATTTGTATATTATGGAAGATGTAAATAATGAAATCCTCAACCTCCCGTTTTATTGCTCCCAGCCTGCTGGCCACTACCATCGTCACCCTGCTGACCCAGCAAGCGATCGCCGCCAGCAACGCCCCTCAAGCCGATGAGGTGATTACCGTCACCACCACGGCGCACAATACCCGCTCGGCACCGGCCTCTATCTCTGTCATCACCGCAGAACAGATCGCCGCCGCGCCCGTCAATGATCTTGCCGACCTGCTGCGCCACGAAGTGGGCATTCAGGCTGAAGCTGACACCAATGGCCGCAGCGATATCGGCATTCGCGGCATGTCCGGCAAGTACACGCTAGTGCTGGTGGATGGCAAACGCCTCTCCTCCTCCAATGCCCTGTGGCGCGGTGGCAACTTCGACAACACCCCGGTCCCCCTTGGCATGATCGAGCGGGTCGAGGTGATCCGTGGCCCCATGTCGGCACTTTACGGCTCCGATGCCATCGGTGGTGTCATCAACATCATCACCAAGCAGCCGGGCAAAACCTGGCAAGGGGCAGCCGATGCCGACTTCAAGGCCATCGAGGGCAAAGATGGCGGCGATCAGCACAGAACCAACCTGGGCTTTACCGGCCCGCTGACCGACAACCTGCTGATCCGGATGAATGGCGAAGTGTACGACCGTCAGGCCTGGACTCCGCCCGAAGCGGCCGATGGCATCCCGCTCATCGAAGCCAAGCAGACCCGCAACTTCGCCTCCACCCTCAGCTGGCTGGTGGATGAGCAGCAACGCTTCGAGCTGGATTACCTCTACAACCAGGATGAGCGGCCTCTCGATATCTTCCGCAAAACCGGCAACAAGGTGCACAGCCGCCAGCAGCAGAACGATCGCAACCTGTTTGGCCTGACCCACAAGGGGAACTGGAGTTGGGGTGACACCACCGTCATGGCCAACTATGAAAGCTCCCAGATCGACGACTTCAACACCAGCTACTCTGCCCCGCAGCAACGGGAGCTGGAAGAGAACACCTTGACCCTCAAGGGCTATACCAACCTGGCACTGGCTAACCACTACCTGACCCTGGGTGGTGAATATCTGGATCGGGAGCTGGTGGATGCGGTGAGCTACAAGGATATCGGCGGCAAGGAGAGTCACTCCCAGGAGGCGCTGTTCGCTCAGGACGAAATTGGCCTGACCGACAGCCTGACCTTCACGCTGGGCGGCCGTTACGATCACCACGAGATCTACGGCAGCCACTTCACCCCGCGCGGCTATCTGGTCTATGAGATGAACGATGTGGTGACAGTGAAAGGCGGTGTCAGCCAGGCCTTCAAGGCACCGGCGCCGCACCAGTACTCCAACGGCTACAGCATCGAGAGCTGCGGCGGCAGCTGCCGCATCTATGGCAGCGACAAGGTCAAGCCGGAAACCAGCACCAACTACGAGCTGGGTGTCATCGCAGGAGAAGGGATCTGGGAGACCAGCGCTACCCTCTTCTACTCCGACATCGACGACATGCTCACCTTCAAGCAGTTGCCGAACTCCACTGACCGCACCTGGTACAACCTGGAGAAGGCCACCACCAAGGGGTTGGAGCTGACCGGCAAGCTCGATCTGACCGACGATATCAACCTTGGCGCCAACTACACCTACCTCAAGGCTGAAGGCGATCAGGGTCAGGCACTGCCCGAGCGGCCGGAGCACAAGGCCAATGCCAAGATCACCTGGCAGGCCACCGAGCGGGTCAATGCCTTTGTCGGCACCACCTACACCGGCACCCAGTTTGCCGAGCAGACCGTCAACAAGGTTGTCGTACTGCACAAGCTGCCCAGCTATCAGACCTTCGATCTCGGCACCGGCTTCAAGGTCACCGAGAACTTTGACCTGCGACTGGGGATCAACAACCTGACCGACGTGCGCCTGCAAGAGAAAGATACTGTCTTCCAGAACGTCGAACCGGGTCGCAGCTACTACGTCAGCGGCTCAGCCCGCTTCTAAGGTAGCCAAGGCCGATATAACAGAGCGCGGGCCCATGCCCGCGCTCTGTTAACCAAGAGAATAAGGGGAAGATCCCCACTGGACAGCAAAGAGCATGCAGATTTCCATTTGTCATCAGGATCGCTCATGTTCACCTCACTTCTGAATGCTTCACCCCTTGCCACATTGCCCACCCCTGACGAGATGTTAAAGGCCAGACTCTGTCCGGCACGGCTTACTCGCCAAATCGCACGCAGCCGCCAGCAAGCCCGCCATATTCTGCAGGGAGAGGATGATCGCCTACTGCTGGTGATCGGCCCCTGCTCCATTCACGATCCGGCAGCCGCCCGCGACTATGGTGGCCAGCTCGCTGAACTGCAGGGCCAATACGGGGAGCAGCTGCAACTGGTGATGCGCACCTATTTCGAAAAGCCGCGCACGACGCTCGGCTGGAAAGGATTTATCTTCGATCCCGACCTCGATGGCAGCGATCAACTGGAAAAGGGACTAACCCAGGCTCGGGAGTTACTGTTGGCACTTGGGCAGGAAGGGCTCGCCTGTGCCACCGAATTTCTCGATCTCACCAGCATGCTCTATCTGGGGGATCTCATCAGCTGGGGTGCCATTGGCACCCGCACCACCGAATCCCAGCTCCACCGCCAACTGGCCTCCGCCCTCCCCTGCCCCATCGGTTTTAAAAACGGCACCGACGGCAATATCCGGATCGCGGTAGAGGCGATCCTCGCCAGCCGAGCGGCCCACCTCTATACCCAGCCTTCCGGTGATGGCCAGCTGGCACTGGTGCGCAGCCATGGCAACCCCGACTGCCACCTGATCCTGCGCGGTGGCCGCCAGCCCAACTATCAGAGCTGTCATGTGGCAGAGGCTGGCGACTTGCTGCGCCAGCATCATCTGTCACTCCGGCTGATGATCGATTGCAGCCACGGCAACAGCCAGAAGCAGCATGCCCGCCAGCTGCTGGTTGCCCGTGACATTGCCGACCAGCTGGGTGCTGGTAGCCATGCCATCGCCGCCATCATGGTGGAAAGTTTTATCGGCGAAGGGCGTCAGGAGATTGGCAGCAAACCGCTGCGCTACGGCCAGTCGATCACCGATAGCTGTATCGGCTGGGAACAGACAAGGCAGCTGCTCGATATGGTGGCAGAAGGGGTGGAGGCGCGCCGTCAACACCGGATCGCCCTGGCGGGATAAATGGCGGATTAGAGAGATAACGCAGAAAAGAGTGTGGCCCCGATGGGGCCACCTTGTTGTTCACTGTTTGACGCACATCAGGCGACTGACTCACGCTCCACCAGCTGGGCTTCAAACTTGAGCGCCAGGCCGTCCACCGGCTTGTGATCGAGCAGACGCAGCGCCAGCTCGGCAGCGCGGCTGCCCATCTCCTCGATGGGGTAGCGCACCGTGGTGAGTTTGGGATAGATGTAGCGGGCGTAGGGGATATCGTCGAACCCCACCACCGACACCTGCTGCGGGATCTTGTAACCCCGCTCCAGCAGGCAAGAGATCGCCCCCGCCACCATGCCGTCGTTGAAACCGAGCACGGCAGTGAACTCGACACCACGGGCCAGCAGTTCACTCATCGCCACATAGCCGCCATTTTCGTCGGCAAAGGCGCGGCTGACGAGTGCAGGATCAAAGGCGATCCCGGCCCTGGCCAGGGTCTGGGTGTAACCGGCCATCCGCTGCTGACCATCGACAAACTCTTCATCATCGGAGGTGATAAAGGCGATGTTGCGATGACCGGCATCCAGCAAGTGCTGGCACGCGGTGGTGATCCCCGCCTGGTTATCGAGCCAGACGCAGCGATCCTCAAAGCCCGGCACCTGACGGTTGATGAACACTATGGGGGTAGAGCCAGCCGCCAGCTCGCTCAGCTCCTCGTCCGGGAGCGCCTTGCTGTGGAGGATCAGCGCATCGCACTGGCGCTGCAGCAGCGCCTGAATGGCGTGACGCTCGCGCGCGATATCATGGTTGCCAGACATGACGATGGTGAACTTGTTGGCCTGATCGACCATGGTTTCGATGCCACGCATCATCTGGGCAAAGAAGGGACCGCCGCAGAGGTCGCCAACCAGCACGCCAATGCAGTTGGAACGCTTGCTGACCAGTGCCTGGGCAAAACTGTTGGGTCGAAAATTCAGTTCCTTCATGGCCGCCAGTACGGCCTCACGCTTTTCCGGTGCTACCTGTGCCGTGTTGTTGATAACCCGCGACACGGTGGAGATAGACACATTTGCCAGCTGAGAAACGTCTTTAATCGTTGCCACTATCCATTCCTTTATTGTGGGGGAACCTGTCGATGCCGACGCCCGAGTATACCCTGCGGCCTGATGCAATTCCCGGAGCCAGGTCACCAGGCATGTTTCCTTTGGTAACAAAACCTTACCCGATGATACCCGGCAGCAGGGAAATTTGAAAACAGGGGCCGGCTTGCGGCCCCCGACTCAATAGGCGTGATTGAGCTCCCGCTCTGACATGAAGCGCAGCGGCTGCTGCAGCTTGTGCTGATAAATGAGATCGAACGACAACACGTTTTGCACGTAGTTGCGGGTCTCCTTGTAGGGAATGCTCTCGACCCACACGTCCATCGGCTTGTTGTCACTCTGCTCTCGCCAGCGTTTTACCCGTCCTGGCCCGGCGTTGTAGGCAGCAGCAGCCAGGATCCGGTTGCCGTCATAGACATCCAGCAAGCGCTTGAGATAGGCGCTCCCCAGACGAATATTCATCGTCGGATCAAACAGTTGCTGCTCGTTGCGATAGGGCACCCCCAGCTTGCCGGCAGTCTCTTTGGCAGTAGCAGGCATCAGCTGCATCAGACCGCGCGCCCCCACCGGCGACTGGGCCAGCGGATAGAGAGCACTCTCCTGACGGGAGATGGCGTAGAGCAAACTGGTGTTCATGGTGCGCTCTTGCGCCATCTGGGAGAAGGTGCGCTTGAGCGGCAGCGGGAAGCGCAGGTCGAGAGCATCCCACGCTTCGGCGCGAATGCTGGCGAGAATGGCCAGCTCGTGCCAGCCCTGATTGAGGGCGATATGACCAAACTCGATGCGCTGGGCCACCGGATTGCGATCCATATTGTGGATCCACTCCGAGCGGGCCGCCGCAATCTCGTTCATCGACAGCAGCTCGCGCACCCGCAACAGGAAGGGCCAGCGCTGGCTGGCCGTGCGCCAGTCCGGTACATGCTTGACGCTCTGGTTCTTGATGCGATAGGGCACCCCGGTGCGCTGGGCGGCCATAAAGCCGTAGAAACCGCGCAGGTTGGCAGTCTCCAGATAGAGATCCCGCGCCGGTTTTTGCTGCCCCTGCACTTCAAGGGAGCGCGCCATCCAGTAGCGCCAGCGATCTTCTTTCTGACGGGCCATCGGCATCATCTTCACCCAGCCGGAGAGGCCACGCCAATCCTGCTCCCAGATGGCCAGTCGTGCCCGCAGCTCGGTAATGTCGGGATCCGCCAGCTTTTTCACCGTGCTGTCGACCCAGCTGCGCTGGGCTATGGAGCGATCCAGCAGCAGGCGGCGGGCAATCGCACGCTCTACCGGTTTCACCTCGGCCTGGGTCAGGCCGAAACGGCTGCGAAACAGCGCAAGCTGGCGCAGCACCGACTCCGGCTCCTGATTGGCATAGCGGGTCAAACCAAGGGAGAGCAGCTTGCGGGAATAGGGGTTGCTGCTGAAATAGGCCGGGTTCATCGCCTTGGCTGGCTGCTCGAACAGGGTCACCATCTGATCGCCATAGCTCTGCAAGCCGCTACCCAGGGTCGCGCCAAGGTGGCGGATCAGATTGGGGTTTTCCGCCTCGAACGCCAGCGTCATCCGCTGCCAGATCTTCTCCTGGGTTCGCTGACCGGATGCCTGCCACAGCTGGAACAGCGGGGAGCAGGCATCGGGACGGGATTGGCCGCTCATCCAGATCTTGCCCGCCCCCTGCAACGCCTCTTTCGGCTTGCCGGTGTAATAGAGCGCCTGATAGTGCATGCAGAGCAAGTCGGTGGAGCTCGGCTTGGCCGGATAGAAGCGCAGGAACTGCGACCACTGCTGGCTCTGGGCCAGATAGGTCAGATAGCTGCGCTCCAGTCGGTTGGACTGGGGGGTATCCCCATGCTGGCGGATAAAACGGGTCACATCGTTGTAATCCGCCGCCCCCGGACGAAAGGCGAGCTGATAGTAGTCGAGGTAAGGGAGCAGGGGGTAATGGGTCAAACGGGCACGAATTTGCTGGAAACGGGCCTGGTCATTGGCCCGTACGGCGTCATATGCCTGACGGTAGAGCGTCTGGTCGGCAGTCTGCGCCATCAGGGTCGGCACAAACAGCGCCGACAAAACAATTCCCCATACAGCTTTCACTGAACATCTCCATTGAGGGCAATACACCGCCCGGTGGCGGTGGGTCTACTGCCTCTCATTCTACCCGTTGCCGGGCAGCGCTACAGCGGGGAGCAGGGACTATTTTTCTGACTCGCTCAGCTGCATCTCGCGCAGTTGCTCCGGTCTGGTCAGCCGCTGTACATATTTCTCCAGATAGGGCACCGGCAGCGGCTTGGAAGCGAGATAGCCCTGATAGAAACTGCACCCCTGCGCCTTGAGAAACTCCAGTTGCTGGCGGGATTCCACCCCTTCCGCCGTGACGTTGAACCCCATATGTCGCGCCATGGCGATCACCGCCTCGACGATGGCCATGTTGTCGCCATCTTTCGGGATGTCCTGAATGAAGGAGCGGTCGATCTTGAGCTCATCGGCAGGCAACCGCTTGAGGTAGCTCAGGGAGGAGTAACCGGCGCCAAAATCGTCGATGGCAAAGCTGATGCCGAGCTCCTTGAGCTCGGTCATCTTGCTGATGGTGTCCTCGGCATGGCCCAGCACCACGGATTCGGTGATCTCCAGATTGAGGCAGGCCGGATCCATGCCGGTTTGCGCCAGCACATCGTGGATCCGCTCGACAAAGTCGGTGGCATGGAACTGCTTGGCACTGACGTTGACCGAGATCTGCGGAATGTGGATGCCGTTCTCCTCCCACAGCACATACTGGGCGCACGCCTCGTGCAGCACCCAGTTGCCGATATCGACAATCAGGTCCGTCTCCTCGGCAATGGGAATAAATTCGGCCGGCGAGACCAGCGAGCGACCGGCTGGCTGCCAGCGAATGAGCGCCTCGACACCAATGATATCGCCGCCATCGACCATATGCTGGGGCTGATAGTAGAGGGTCAGCTCTTGCTGGCTGAGGGCGTTGCGCAATTCGTTGTGAATGAGCAGACGGCGATCCGCCTGCTGCTGCATCGAGGCATCGAAGAAGCGACGGGTCTTGCGGCCAGCGGACTTGGCCTGATACATGGCGGTATCCGCCTGCTTGAGCAGATCATCGACCCCCTGCTCCCGATCCGGAAACAGGGTAATGCCGACACTGGCGCCGATGTGCAGCACTTGCCCCACATAGGTATAAGGAGCGGCAATCTCGGTGATAAGCCGCTCGGCAATGACATCGGCCTGCATCTCCGCCTGGGGCGGGCTGGCCGAGAGCGATGGCAGCAGCAACACAAACTCGTCACCGCCGAGGCGGGCCAGGCAATCTCCTTGCCGCACCAACCGTTTGAGACGGGCGGCGACCTCCTTGAGCAGCCAGTCACCGGTAGCGTGGCCGAGGGAGTCGTTGATGGTCTTGAAGTGATCGAGATCGATAAAGAGCAGCGCGCCAATCAAGCCATCACGGGTCGCCTCGTTGAAGGTCTGCACCAGAGTCTCGTGGAGCTGACGGCGATTGGGCAATCCGGTCAGCTCGTCGTAATAGGCGAGATCCTGAATGCGTCGCTCGGCCGCCTTGCGCTCGGAGATATCCTCGAAGCAGATGACAAAGTGGCTGATCACCCCCTTCTCGTCCTGCACCGGCGTCACTATCTCCCACTGGGGATAGGTGTGACCATCGACATGGCGACGCTGGGTCTCCCCCTGCCAGCGACTGAGAGTATTGAGCTCGTAGCCGAGCCCCCCCAAATTGGGCCAGAGATCCTCTTCCAGATGCAGGCCCAGCACCGACTGGCTGTCAAAGCCGGTGATCTGGCTGAAGGCGTTGTTGACCCGCAGGATCTTGAACCCCGGATCCGTAATGATGATCCCTTCGTGGGTCTCGAATGCAACGGCAGAGAGGCGCATCTGGGCATCTGATTGCAATCGCTCCAGCTCGGCCACCATCCGTACCGAAAAGGTATTGAGCACCGAGGTGAGATTGCTGGTATCTGCCGGGGCCGAATAGAGCAGCGCCAGATGGCCCAGAAGTTGGCCTCTGGCATCAAACAGCGGCTGACCATAATAAGTCTGCCCGACCGCCAGCCAGGGTTGATACTCCTGCGACTCGTCGATCACCTCGAAACAGATGGCCCCTTGCTTGTAGAGCTCCTGACAGGGGGATCCCGCCAGCAGATAGTCCTTCTGCGCCAGCCCGTCGGCAGCCAGCACTTTGACTCGGTCGGCACCGCACAACTCACCCACCCAGACCGCATCCACCTTGAGGATATGGGCCAGCTGGCTGACCAGGGTATTGAAGAAATCGAGCCCAGTGCGGGCAGAGAGCGCCTGCGCCAACTGGGTGAGCAGGGTGGTTTGCAGCAACGGCAAAGAGAGGTTGAGAGAGGATACTGCACTGTTGGCGGTATCAAGAGGGGCCAGCCAGCCACAGCAGATCTGCTGGGTGGGCACAAACTGGCCGCTCCAGAGCACATGGTTGAGCTGCCCCTGATCATCTTTCAGATGACCGATGAACTGTTCAGGCAGATGTGATTCATGAAGCCGGACGAGAAAGTCGGCAAAGCCTGCCTCGTCTTCCGGTAACAAGCGAGCGGCCCAAGGATGATTGCCCTCCCCTTGCCACTGCTGGTAGGCCCCCTGATCAGAGAGACTCCACTGATCATGTTGCCGATCGAAAAACCACATGACTTGCGTGGCCTGCTGCTTCATTTACCACTCCAACACAACAACCAACCACGTTTGATGTCCAATCAGGCATAGCAACGCCCCCTGCATCCGCTCATCAGATCAGAGGTTGCGAGGGAAGAGTACAAACATGCGATATCAAGCAGTGGAAACCGGGCATGAGGTCGACACGAAGTGCTGCCAAGAAGGGACAGAAACGATCCTATTCCCGTCATACTGCCTGCCAGTTTCATGGAGCTCAAGCTGTTTTTGGCACGAAACCGGAAAAGATCACAATTTATAAGTTGCTGAATAGCCAAGGGAAGGTTATGTGACATAGATCACATTTCAATCTTTACCAATGAGTAATCTGAAGGTGAAGACACAAGCAAGACGACCCGAAGGGGGCCAATATGAAAATCGAAATTACCAGCAAAATCATCGACATCACCCCGGCTATCCGCGAGCGCATCGAATCCCGTTTTGAAAAGCTCGAACGTCTTCAGGTGCCTCTCATCACACCCCATGTGATTGTTTCCAAAGAGCGTCTGATGTTCACTGTCGAAGCCAGTGCTGGCATCCCCAACGGCAAACTGTTTGCCCAGGCAGAGCATGAGGATCTCTACGCCGCCATTAACGAACTGGGGCAAAAACTGGAGCGCCAACTCAACCGTCACACCGAAAAGCCGATTGCCCGTCGTGCCAATGCCGCCCTCAAAGAGCAGCCGCAACCGGATGAAGCTGACGCTTGATAGCATGCCGCAAGGCTAAAAATTCTAAAGAGCATAAAGGCGGGGTTACCCGCCTTTTTGTTGCCTGTGATTTGCCAACAAGCATCGCGTTACACCAGTGAACAGGCGCCATCAACTGAGCCAGTGCAACCGGGTATCCACCCCCTGTTGCAAACGATCGAGGATCGGCAGCAATACCAGCGGATCCTCTTGGCGTGGCATATCGGCCAGCTTTCCTTGCAACCGCTCCCGCGCCAGCGGCGACAGGTTGTCGTAGACAGCCTCATCCAGCAGCGGCTGTTTGACCGCCAGCGGCGGTGTTTGCAGCGCCAGCCAGAGCCGCACATCCACCATACTTCCCCCCTGCTGCAGCCGCTCATTGATGGCACTGCAGTCACTCCCCGCCCCTTCAGCCACCAGCACCTCTACCGGTCTCAGCTCAAAGTGCAGACGCCAGTCACGGCTCTGGGGAGTGGCCGCCGGTTTGGCATCAAACCAGGGCTGTTCCTCCACCGCATCGGTCAGCAGGGCCAGATGCAACCGGAAATCAGCCCGATCCCCATGCTGCAGGTCACGGTTGAGGCGCTGCCCCAACTGGCCCTCATCAACGAGCAGGTGATTACGGATTGAACTGGGCAGCATGAGATAACTCTCGAAAATGGCGATTTCACTGGTTATCGGCCACAAATCCAATTCTTTTAATGGAAAAATCCTGCTTGGGGGTTCACAAAACCGGAAGATCTGTTAGTATGCGCCTCGCACTTGTGGAGGGGTTCCCGAGCGGCCAAAGGGATCAGACTGTAAATCTGACGGCTCTGCCTTCGAAGGTTCGAATCCTTCTCCCTCCACCATTTCAAGTGCGACAAGTTGAAAGCAATACACCGTGGAGGGGTTCCCGAGCGGCCAAAGGGATCAGACTGTAAATCTGACGGCTCTGCCTTCGAAGGTTCGAATCCTTCTCCCTCCACCATCATTCAGAAAACCCAGCCTCGCGCCGGGTTTTCGCATTTTTGGCCCATCGCAATTCATTCTCCCTCTGCACTGCCAACCTTTATCACGGCTTGCCCGCGGCCGATCGCGCAATAAAAAAACGGGAGGCCTGCGCCTCCCGTTTACGTTCATATCAGCCCTGTTACGGGATGAAGCGTTACAGAGTAAAGCGATAGAAGATATCGACCGCCTGGGCCACTCCGCTCATCGCCTGCAGATAGAGCCGTGGCAATACCTCGTAGCGCAGCTTGAATTCGGCGATGGGACTGAAGACCCCGACCCCGTACTGGAACTGCAAGCCCGGCAGCAGATAGGCCGACAGAGTCACCTGGGTGTTGTCACCACTGCCCGCGGTATCGAGGGAGACATCGCTCATCCCGAGCGACTCGCCAATGCTCGACACCACGCCGTTGGCCTGACTCACCGCACCGGCCACCAGCAGGCCGTTGAAACCGCCATCCTCACCGCCAGTCTGCAACCCTTTGCCACGCAGCAGATAGGAGAGCTGTTCCGACTGCGCCATCTGCGGCTCGGAGTAGACAGTGATCTCAGGCTTGCTGGCAGGGCCTGTCACCCGCACCCCGACCGTCACCTGACCCTCGATGGTATCGGGATCCCGGTTGGCTTCGATGTTGAGGAACGGCCGATCCAGCGGACCGGAGAAGAGGATCCGCCCCTCCTTGATGATGAGGTTCTGACCATAGGCCTTGAAGCGGCCGTTGGTCAGCACCAGCTGGCCGTTGCCTGCCAGCGGTTTCTCGGGATCCTGACGGATATTGAGACCGCCGGAGACATCGGTCTTCAGTCCCATGGCATCAAGTTTCACATCGTTGCCAAGGCGGATCGCCACCTTCATCGCCAGCGGCAGACTTGCCTGCTTGGGGGCCGGGGGCAGATCGTCATAGACCACAGTCACATCGTCGGAGACCGCCACCGCCGAATCCGGCAGGCTCTTGACCAGAATGCGCGCCCAGGGAATATCCACCTGACCGGTAATCCGGGTCTCCTCCCCCAGCGACACCGCGATATCGGGCGAGACTCTGACCCGGCCCATGCCCGGATATTGCGCCTCCAGATCCTTGCCCTGAATGGTGAGGCTGCCGCTGACCGGCATCTTGGCCCAGCTGAGCCAGCCGCCCAGTGCCAGCGGCCCCTTGCCCACCAGCATGGAGCCATCGAGCTCGGCGCGGTTGCCCTCGATCTTGAGGCGGGTCACCAGCTTGGTCAGGGTCACCATGTCGGAGTGGGTCTGCACTTCACCGTCACGCAGGTTGAGCTGGCCAAACAGCAGGGGCGCCGCCAGCGTGCCGTCGAAGCGGGCATCGGCGGAGATGATCCCTTGCAGGGAGCGCACCTCAGGGATGAGCGGCGCGAAGGTATTGAGCTTGAGATCGTCAAACTTGAGCTGACCACCGAGAAGACCGCGACCGGCGGGCTCCTTGATCAGCAGATCGGTATCGATATTGCCGATCTGTTTGGAGGCAAAATCGAGGCGAATGGCCGCCTGCTGCCGCTCGAAATCCAGGGCCAGAGCCAGCTGCTGATAGTCGGTCTTGAGGCCATCTGCCACAAAAGTGCCCGGCGTGGTGCGCACCACCGCATGCAGGGTCGGCTGATTGCCACGCCAGCTGGCGCGGCCATCGGCCGAGAGCATCGCCTGCCAGCGGAAGTTGTCCGGCAACCAGGGGCGTAGCCGCTTGAGATCAAACTCACTCAAAGCAAACTCCAGAGTGCCCTGTGCAGCGGAGACCTGACTCCCCTTGACGCAGAGGCTGGCCCCTTGGGAGCCGAGGCAGAGATCCCCCATCGCCAGCCGCTGACGCGGCAGATCGAGATCCAGTGCCCAAGGGGAGCTCAAGTCCCAACGGCGCAGCGGGGTTTTCAGCCGCAACTCGGAGAGCGCCCCGCGCCAGTGATCCCCGCGCACGCCGCCACCCAGTTTGAGATTGGCCGCAACAGGGTCACCCTTCATGGTCAGGGTCAACAGATGCTGACTGATATCGCCGCTGAGGTTCAGGGCCAGCTGGCTGAGCTTGGTCTCCCCCTGTTTCAGCTGCGCCACCAACAACGCGAGCTCACCGGCCGGTTTGGCGCCGATCACCGCATTGCCCTTGAGAGTAATGCCCTTCAGGTCGGTGCCGGCATAGTAGAGCCGCTCGGAGGCGAGATCCGCATCGATTTTTGGCGTCTGCTGATTGCCACTGACCTTCACCTGCCCCTTGATATCCCCTTTCAGGCCAGGATAGATGCCCCCCAGCTGGGGAGCCTGCAGGTTGGCATCGAGCTTCCACTGGGCGCTGCTGATACTGCCCTTGGCCTGCAACTGGTTGGGGCCACTTTGCAGCGAGAGCGCCGGGATCAGCCACTCCATCTTGTCGTTACCGCTAAGCTCCCCCTTGAGGGCCAGCGGGTACTGGTTGAGCTTGCCATCAACCTTGAGCTTGGGCAGTTTCAGCTCCCAGTGGCCCGCTTCGTTCATCACGAAACTGCTCTCCAGCTCACCGGCCAGCGTCCCTTTCAGCTCGGGCAGCAGCTCGGCCGGATTGATCCCCTTGAACAGGGTGGTTCCCTGCCACTCGAGCCCCTTGTTCCAGGCGAGCTTGCCATCGAGTTTGAGCTCCCCCTTTAGGGCGTTGAGCTGCAAGGCGATCTTGCTGAGCCGCTCCAGATCCCCCTTACCGTCCAGCGCGAGCTTGAAGGGGGGGACATCGGTTCCCTTGCCGGAGGTATTGAGGGCAAACTGATAGCCGGAGAGCTTGCCCTTGGCAGTCAGGCTCCCTTTATCCAGCAGATAGCTCGGCTCATCTTTGGCAGGCTTGTGAAGAGGCCAACCGAGGCTCTTCCAGTCGAGGGCCAGATCAAAAGGGAGATCCGGGTCGAGAGCGGCCAGCGAGCCCTTGAGATTGGCGACGACCGGCCCCTTGGCCGACAACACCAGCCCCAGCTTGCCGACCGAACCGCTCAGCGCCAGCGTGGCCTGCTCCCCCAGCAGCTCGCCACCGAGCAACCCCTTGCGTGCCTTGGCATCCAGGGTCACCGCCAGCGGGTAGTCGTCACTGAGCTGGATATGGCCCTTGAGCGCCAGATCGGCCATGGCGTGGCGCAGCGAGAGCTCGCGCACCTCGATGCGATCGTCGGCAGCAGTGGCCGACAGCAGCAACTTGTCGAGCCCTTCAATCAGCTCGCCCTGCTTATATTGCACCTGGGTCGCGCTGACCCCTTCCAGCTGGATGGGGAAAGGAAGATGAATGGCGGGCAGGAGAATGGGGGCAGCCTTTGCCGTGTTCGCAGCTGGCGTCCCTTTGCCCTGTTTGACGGTCTTGGCGCTGGCCTTGTCGTTGCGCGCCACCGCAGCACCGGCTCGCTTCTCGTTAGCGGCCGGCTGCTTGGCAGATTTGGCTGCGCTGGCGGGTGCCGCATCATCCAGCGTCACCTTCAGGTTATCGAGCACCGGGCCGCGTACAATCAGCCCCTTGCGATTGAGGGTGGCGCCGATATCGAGGGACCCCAGGGTCACAGCCACGCCGGGCACTGCCAGATCGAGATCGGCCACCTTGAGGCTGTCGACCTGGATCTTGAGTGGCAGCGGGCGCCAGACAAAGGGTTCGGAAGGCTCTTCCGGCGCAGGCTCGGAGTCGGCTACCTTGACCACCGGATGGGTCACCGCCAGGGATTTTATCCAGAGCTTGCCCTGCAGCAACTTGCCGAGATCCCAGTCGAGCACGGCGCGATCCACCGTCACATCCACCAGCTCATCCTGCCAACCCGCCCCTTCCAGAGTCCAGCCATAGCCAAGCTGACCGGCCACCAGCTCCCCCTTGAGGGAGGGCAGCGCCCCCTTGGCCTGTTGCCACAGCCACTTGTTGCCCTGATGGGTAAAGCCCAGCAGGCTGACACCGATGAGCAGCAGGAACACCAGCCCCATCAGCCAGAGAAAAATGCGTTTTAGCCAGATCACAATGCAGACCCCCGCGCAAGATACAGCCGCAGCGGCCAAAGAAAAAAGCGTTTAGACAACATCATAATTCAGGCCCCAATGCGAAATGCAGCCGCAAGGGCTTGTCCTCCTCCGATACCCCGACCGCCAGATCCAGCCTGACCTGACCGATGGGGGTGACCCAGCGCACACCGACGCCAGTACCTATTTTCCAGGGCTCGCTGTAATCGGTGGTGGAGGTGCCGCCATCCACAAACATGGCCCCCAGCCACTTCTCGCTGAAGCGGTAGTTGTATTCCAGACTGGCCACGCTGGTGTAGCGGCCACCGGTCAGCTTGCCATCCGGCCCGGTGGGGGAGATGCTCTCGTAACCAAAGCCGCGCACCGTCTGATCGCCACCGGTAAAGAAACGCAGAGAAGGCGGCACCAGCGAGAAGCTGTCACCTATGATGGCCCCCTGCTCGGCCCGCATCAGGAATCTGTGGTTATCGCCAAGAGTTCGCAGCCACTTGCTGCGTCCCCACACCCGCATAAAGCTGATGTCGGAGCCCCATCTGGGATCGGAGAACTCCAGCGTCAGCTGCTGGCGATCCCCCCAATCGGGCACCAGAGTACCGCGCACCCGCAGTCGGGACCAGGAGACCCCGGGGATCAGCAGCAAGCTGTTCCCCTCGTCGGCGCCCTGGGTATAGATCTCGTTCTCCAGCCGGATAAAGACGTCCCGATCCCAGCTCTCCGGCCGCCGCGTCCAGCGGTGTACACCGATGGTAGTGAGATCGGAGCGGGTATCGTTGTTGTCCTTGTACTGGTAGCCGGTCTGGATGGAGTAGTAGTCCCGCAGCGGGTTACCCACCGGGATCTGGTAGTCGAAGCTGAGCTCTGCCTCCGGCGCCGACACCTTGGCGGTGGCAAACAGGCGATGGCCGTAGCGGTTGACCCAGGGCTTCTCCCAGGTGGCACTCATCCGCGGGCCTACGTCGGTGGCGTAACCGATACCTGCCTCGATTTCGTGATCGACCCGGTTATCCAGCGTCACCGCAATGGGCACCCGATAGTTGCTCGCCTCGCTCAATACCGGCTTGATATCGACCTGACGGAACAGCTTGGTGGAGGAGACATCCTGCGACATCTCGGCCAGACGGATGGCGAGATAGGGGTCGCCGCTCTTGATGTTGATAAGCGGGCGGATCAGGTGAAGCGCTTCGGGGGTGGCATCGTAGCGGATCTCGCCAAAACGGTAGCGATGGCCCGATTCGAACAGAATAAAGATCTCTGCCGTCCCCTTGTCCGGGAACACCTTGACCTGACTCTTGCTCAGCTTGGCATCAAAGTAACCGCGGGCCAGCCCGAGGCTGCCCAGATCCGCCTTGATGGATTCATATTTGGCGTGATTGAGGGGTTCACCCTCTTTGAGGGGCAACTTGTCCAGCAGGGCGCTGTAGAGCTCGTCGCTGCCTGCATCCCCCTCCAGCAGAATATCGAGGCGGGAGACGATGACCGGCTCCCCCTTGTCCACCTCAATCACCACTTTGGACGGAGTCTTCTTGTCGCGGCTCAGGGTGATTTTCGGCTGGTAGTAGCCATAAACCTGCAGCGCCTTTTGCACGCTCTCGGTGATTTTGGCGCGGGCCGGACGGTATTGCCGCTCCTGATAGACCGGCAGGGCATTGAGGTAGGCTTCAACGTTATCCTTGTTCTCCCCTTTCAACCCCTTGACCTGATAGGTGAGCTTGGCAGCAAACGCGGGCGAAGCCAGCAGCGACAGCAACAGGCCCACCCCTAGTACCCGCAGGCCGCGGCGAAACGCAGGGCCGGACAGTAAACGCCCTGCCAGCAGGGATGAAATGCATCCTGTCAAAGGTCAATATTCCTGAATCTGTGGTGAAGGAAACCAGCGCCCTTTCGGGCCAACCCCGAATGCGGCGCAGCACGCCATGCAGTGCATGGCCGTGACACAAAAATGCGCGCCAGAAAAATGGCGAACCTTATCCTAACATAGGCATCGGCCAGCGACAGCGCGGCGCCATTGGCAAATTCACCATATCTTTTAAGAGGTTGACCACAAATCACACATTTTGCTGACAATGACGCCGCCCGCTTTCCCGATGAGGGCGAATTGACCTGCCCTGAACAAGGTTCACTTCGTCGTCAGGCACCATTTGTCACCTCTCCCCCTCTCTTTACCACCAGAAACCCACCACGACAGAGTTTGTCGGCATCGCCCCACCATCACCGTTTAACAGACCCGGCACACGCCAAAGCCCGCCGTAGCGGGTGATTAAGAATTGCTCGTTCAGCACAATCGAATTATCCCGCTGCCTTTGCGAACGTCCCTCCCTCACACTTGAACCATCAACTGAAGGAGACACATCATGCATGCACGTAGCGAACAGATGGCTGACTATATTGCCGATCGTCTCGAGTTCATCACCTTTCTCGCCTGCTGCAGCGCCCTGCTGGCCCTGCTGACCGGCATGAGTGGCCAGCAGGCGCTGGCCTTTACTGCCCTGAACCTGCCGTTTGGCCTCGGCATTCTGCTGGCGATGGCGCTGCTGGCCCCCCTGCCCGTCCACTGGCGGCTGCCGGGCATCACCTTGCTGCTGGCAGGTTGCGCCCTGATGACCCTGCAACTGGGGGGGGAGTGGCTCAATCCGCTGGCCATCTGGAGCCTCTACGCCCTGCTCGGTCTGGAGATCATCTGGCAAGCGCGTCCCCGCGCCGTGCTGGCCACCCGCGCTCGCCAATAATACGGCCGATAAAGGGCGGGCTGTGATGGCTGACGCCAGTGGCAAATTGGGGTACTCTTGCGCCCCGATTTGCCACCACCCCTGGCGTTAACAACCTTCGCCATCACTCCCAGGAGCGCCCCGATGAAAAAAGCCTGTGCCCAGCACATTCTGGTCAAGACCGAAAAACAGTGTCTGGAGATCAAGGAGAAGATCGAGAAGGGAGCCGACTTCGGCCAGATGGCCAAGCGCTTCTCTACCTGCGCTTCTGCAAAACGCAGCGGCGATCTGGGGGAGTTCAATAAAGGGGATATGGTCAAGCCCTTCGACGATGCCGTCTTCAAGGGTGAACTGCTCAAGGTGCTGGGGCCGGTGCGCACCAAGTTCGGCTTCCATCTGATCAAAGTGCTCTATCGCAACTAAGTCATCGCAACTGACCATTTTCTCGGTGAAGCTCCCGTCAGGCGGGCTTCACCGACCTCTGCATCTCCCTCGCAAAACTGACCAAAACCACGCCAAACTCTCATCAATTTACTAACGTTATCAGGCAATTAAGTTTATCCTTCTCGGCATTGTCCACATTCGACGATGGATCCCGTGCTATGCCCCGCTCTTGCTTGTGGCCCCTGCTGGCCTGGTTACTCCCGCTCGCTGGCGCCCTCGGCAGCCGCTTTCATCTCTGGCCCTGGTGGATCGGTTTTGCGATCTGTCTCATCGGAGCCCTTGTCTCCCTGATCTTGCTGGTACGCCTGCCCTGGAGCCGTAACCGCTATGCCAGCGGCCTTGGCGCCTTGCCACTGCTGCTACCGCTGACCTTTGTGGCACAGGCGCTGCGCATGCCGCTGATCAACGATGTGAGCACAGATCCCTACAATCCCCCCCAACTGCGCTGGGCGGCAGAGCTCAGAACGGCGCAGGATCTGCCAATAAATAGCGCACCGCTGAAAGCAGTTGAGGCAAAACCCGGTCCTCTCTTTACCAAGGCCTCTCCTGCCGAAGTGGTGATTGAAGCCAACGAACTGATGCAGGAGCTGGGCTGGCAGGTACGACCCAGCCCAGATGGTCTGGATGCGGTGGTTACCACCGGCTGGTTCGGCTTTCAGGATGATGTGGCGCTGCGGGTCTTTGCTGGCCTCAAAGAGACCCGCATCGATATGCGATCAGCCTCCCGTCAGGGGCAAAGCGATCTGGGCACCAACCGGGCGCGGATCGAGGATTTCCTGACCCGCCTGAATGAGCGCCTCGGCCAGGCCTACAAACCCAATTTGAAACCGTAAGTGTGAAACAACAAGAAGGTAACTGATGCGCGTTGAGGTCAAACCCGACCGGGAATATGCCTGGTTTATCCGCCCCTTTTTCTGGCTACAAAAGCGCAACTATGGTCAGGTGCTTATTCCGGGCAAGTGCTGGGGCCGCTCGCCGCGCCTCTTTGCCGCCGTCGCCACCCTCTACGGCGTCATCAACCGCAAGCGCTCCCCCATCGATCCCGTGCTGCGCTCGCTGGTGACGGTGCGGGTCTCCCAGCTCAACTGGTGTCGTTTTTGCGTCGACATCAACGCCATGACCCTGGTAAAGAGAGCCGGCTCCAGCGAGAAGGTGGAGGCGCTGGCCAACTGGCGCGAAAGCCCCTTGTTCGACGAGCGGGAAAAAGCGGTGCTCGACTACACAGAAGCGATGACTGGCCTCGATGGGGTGAGCGACGAGCAGGCGGCCCGCCTCAAGCTCTGGTTCGATGACGATGCCATGGTGGAGTTGACCGGCCTTATCGCCTTCCAGAACATGTCGGCCAAGTTCAACGCGGCCCTCGATATCGCGCCGCAGGGCTTCTGCCAGCTGCCGGTGCAACCGGAACGCCCTGCCAAGCCAGACAGCAAGGACGCCTGATGAACCGGACCCGCCTGCTGCTTGCACTGGTGATGGGGGGCCTTATCGGCACCTTTTTTGCCCTCGATCTTGGCCGTTACCTCACTCTGGACGCCTTGCAGGCCCAGCAGGCGGCAGTGGCGCAATGGGTCGACAGTCACTTTGTCTCGGCCAGCCTGCTGTTCGTGCTTATCTATGTGCTGAGCACCGCCCTCTCCCTGCCCGGCGCCAGCCTGCTCACCCTGGGTGGCAGCGCGGTGTTCGGCGTCGGCTGGGGGCTGCTGCTGGTCTCCTTCGCCAGCACCCTAGGCGCAACCCTGGCTTTTCTCAGCGCCCGCTTTCTGCTGCGCGACTGGGTCACCGCCCGCTTTGGCGACAAGCTGGCCACCTTTCAGTCCGGCATGGCGAAGGAGGGGGCTTTCTATCTGCTGAGCCTGCGCCTCATCCCCATCTTCCCCTTCTTTCTGGTCAATCTGCTGATGGGGCTCACCCCCATCAGAGTCAGCACCTACTACTGGGTCAGCCAGCTTGGCATGCTACCCGGCACCTTCGTCTATGTACTGGCGGGCAGCGAGCTTGGCCAGTTAACCAGCACCGGCAATATCCTCTCCCCCGGCCTGATGGTGGCGCTGACCCTGCTGGGGCTGATGCCCTGGCTGGTCAAGAAGTTGACCGCCCACCTCGCCCAGCGGCGCCTGCTCGCCCCCTATCGCAAACCCGCTCGCTATGACTACAACCTGCTGGTGATAGGTGCGGGCGCCGGTGGGCTGGTTACCAGCTATATCGCGGCAGCGGTGAAGGCCAAGGTGGCGCTCATCGAGAAGCACAAGATGGGGGGCGATTGCCTCAACAGCGGCTGTGTCCCCTCCAAGGCATTGATCCGAAGCGCCCGCTTTGCCGCAGAGCAGCGTAAAGCCGACGAGCTGGGCTTTAGCCCAAGCCACTCCCGCGCCGATTTTGCCGCCGTGATGGAGCGGGTGGCTGAGGTTATCAAGGAGGTCGAGCCCCACGACTCCATCGAACGCTATCAGGGGCTCGGGGTGGAGTGCATCGAGGGAGAGGCACGACTGGTCTCCCCCTGGGAAGTGGAGGTTAACGGCCAGCGCCTTGCCAGCCGCCATATCGTTATCGCCACCGGTGCCCGACCGCTGGTGCCCAACCTGCCGGGGCTGGATCAGGTGCCTTACCTCACCTCGGATAGCCTCTGGCAACTGCGCACCCCGCCGCGCCGCCTGCTGGTGCTGGGCGGCGGCCCCATCGGCTGCGAGCTGGCCCAGAGCTTCGCCCTGCTAGGCATTCCCGTGACCTTGGTGGAACTCTCGGAGCAACTGCTGCCCCGCGAAGAGAGAGAGGTAGCCGACGCCCTGGCAGGGCAGATGAGCCGCGATGGTGTGCAGCTACTCACCGGCTGGCGCGCCGAGCGAGCCGACTATCTGCCCGCAGCCAAGGGGGATCTCCCCATCCGGCTGCAACTGCGCCGAGGCGATGAGACACAGGTGGTGGAAGGGGATCAACTGCTGCTGGCACTGGGTCGAGTCGCCAACGTCAGCGGCTTCGGGCTCGAAGCGTTGGGGGTCGAGCTGGCCCCCCGCGGCACCATCGCAGTCGATGGTTTTCTTGCCACCAACTTCCCCAGCATACTGGCAGTGGGAGACGTAGCGGGCCCTTACCAGTTCACCCACTTTGCCGCCCATCAGGCCTGGTATGCGGCAGTAAATGCCCTGTTTGGCCAGTTCAAGCGCTTTCGGGCCGACTATCGGGTCATTCCGGCGGCCACCTACACAACTCCGGAGATTGCCCGGGTTGGCCTCAATAGCAAGGAGGCCGAGGCGCAGGGAATTCCCTTCGAGGCGACCCGCTTCGAGCTGGCCGAGCTGGATCGCGCCATCGCCGATGGCGAGCGCCACGGTTTTGTCGAGGTGCTGACCGTGCCGGGCAAGGATACTATCCTTGGCGCCACCATAGTGGGCACTCACGCCGGTGAGCGGATTGCCGAGTTCGTGCTCGCCATGCGTCACCGCCTCGGCCTAGGCAAGATCCTCGGCACCATTCACGCCTATCCCACCCTGATGGAGGGGAACAAATACGTGGCAGGTGAATGGAAACGGGCCCACCAGCCCACCCGGGTGCTGGCGTTGCTGGCTCGTTATCACCGCTGGCGCCGTGGCGCCTGACAATCAGGGAAACATTTATGCTCAAGCCATTCTCACAACTCAACTCACAGCTCAAACAGCGGCTAAACGCCCTGCTGTGCGCCCTGCCACTGCTGGCAAGCGGCCCGCTGTTAGCCAGCCCTGATGACAACTGGCAACGGACCCTTGAGGAGGCGAAGGGGCAGACCGTCTACTTCAACGCCTGGGGCGGCAGCCCGGAGATCAACGCCTATCTGGTGTGGGCCGGGCAGGAGCTGGCACGCGACTATCAGGTCAAACTGGTGCAGGTGAAGGTGGATGACATCGCCCAGAGCGTCAGCCAGTTGCTGGCCAACAAGCAGGCGGGCAAGCAAGCAGGCGGGCCCATCGATCTGCTCTGGGTCAACGGCGAGAACTTCAAGGCGCTCAAGGAGCAGGGGCTGCTCGGTGCTCCCTTTACCACTGAGCTGCCCAACATGGCGCTGGTCGACAGCAGCCTGCCGGTGAGTGAGGACTTCACCCTGCCGGTGGAAGGGCTGGAAGCCCCCTGGGGCATCGGCCAGCTCAATCTGATGGTCAACACCGAAGAGGTCGCCAGCCCGCCCACCTCGGCAGCTGCCCTGCTTGCGTGGGCCAAGGCCCATCCCGGCCGTTTCACCTATCCCAAGCCGCCCCAGTTCCATGGCTCCAGCTTTCTCAAGCAGATCCTGCTGGAGTTGACGCCGGATCCCACCCCCCTCTATCGGGAGGCGGCCGAGAGCGACTTTGCCAACGTGACCACCCCGCTCTGGGCCTGGCTCGATGAGCTGCATCCGGCACTCTGGCGCAAGGGCAAACTGTTCCCCACCAGCGCCGCCGAAACCCGCCAGCTACTCGATGATGGCGAACTGGCCATGGCCATCAGCTTCAATCCGCAGGAGGCGCAGAGCGCCGCCCAGATTGGCGCCCTGCCCCCCAGCGTGGAAGCCGTCGCCATGGAGAAAGGGGCGCTCACCAACAGCCATTTTCTCGCCATCCCCTTCAACGCCAGTGCCCGTGCGGGTGCCAAGGTGGTAGCCAACTTCCTGCTAAGCCCTGCCGCTCAGGCGCGCAAGGCCAATCCGGCCTTCTGGGGTGATCCCAGCGTGCTGCGGACCGATGCGCTGCCTGATTCAGCCAAGGGGCAACCGGCGCTGCGCTTCAAAGCAGTGGCCGAGCCTCACCCCAGCTGGCAAATCAAGCTAGAAGCGGCCTGGGCCGAGCGTTACGGTCACTGATGAGTGCCGCTGGTCACCCGCTTTCCCGCTCCCGACCGTGGCGCCGCTTGACACGCCATCCCAGTATGAATGTGGGGATGGCGGTCATTTATCTGGCGATCTTTGTCATCCCCCTACTGGCGGGGCTGTGGCAACTGCTGGCGGAGGGGATGGCCGCCTCTCATCTCGCCTTGCTGCTCGCCCAACCCGGTCTTTGGCACTCAGCAGCACTGAGCCTGTGGATTGGCGCCGCCTCGACCCTTGGCAGCCTGCTGTTGACCGCCCTGCTGCTGGCCCACAGCGACAGTCGGGCTTTCGGGCTGCTCCGTCGCCTGCTCTCGCCCATGCTGGCCATGCCCCACGTCGCCTTTGCCATCGGCTTTGCCTTTCTGCTCGCCCCCTCCGGCTGGCTGCTGCGGCTCCTCTCGCCAGCTCTAACGGGGTTTGATCTTCCCCCCGATTGGCAGACCATTCGGGATCCTTGGGGGCTCGGGCTGATTGCACTGCTCGTTTTCAAGGAGACCCCCTTTCTGCTGCTGATGGCGATGGCCGCGCAGCAACCCATCCTGCTGGCACGCCAGCAGTGGCTGGGGGCGAGCCTCGGTTTCAGCGCCCCCCAGATCTGGTGGCGCCTGCTGCTGCCAGCGCTGTGGCCTGCCCTGCGCCTGCCCATCTATGCGGTGGCGGCCTACGGAGTGGCGGTGGTGGATCTCGCCCAGTTGCTCGGGCCCGATGCCCCCGCCCCGCTGGCGGTGCGGTTGTGGCTCTGGTATCAGGACCCGGATCTGCTCTGGCGCGGAGCCACCGCCAGCGGCGCCCTGCTGCTGCTCGCCATCACGGCGTTGCTCATCGCTCTGCTCAGATTACTGGAGTGGCTTCATAAAGAGATGGGCAAAGGCTGCTGGCTCGATGGCAAACGGGCGGCGCCCCACTTCTTTGCCAACCGGCTCGCAGCGGGCTTTGCCTTCACCCTGATCACCCTCAATCTGGCGGTGCTGGCGGCGCTGCTGCTCTGGTCACTGGCGCGCCGCTGGCCCTTTCCCGCCCTCTGGCCCAGCCAGTGGAGCAGTCACTACTGGCTGGATCTGCTGCCAACCCTGCTGCCGCTGCTGACAACCAGCACACTGCTGGCGCTGGTGAGCGGCTTGCTGGCACTGGGAATGGCGGTGTGCAGTCTGGAGGCACAAGCCGGCCGCCGCCCCTGGCCTCTCTGGCTTATCTGCCTGCCGTTGTTGCTGCCGCAAGCGAGCCTGCTGTTTGGTATCCGGCTCGGGCTGGACTGGCTTGCACATGACTCGATAAGCAGCGGCATTGGCTGGGGCTGGGTGATCTGGAGTCAGCTGCTGTTTGTCTTTCCCTATGTCTATTTGTGTCTGCACGGCCCCTATCGCCAGTTCGATCCGCGGATCACCCAGAGCGCCCTGCTGCTGGGGGCAACGCCATGGCGAGCCTGGTGGCAAGTGAAAGCGCCGCTGCTGGCGCGCCCGCTGCTGTTTGCCTTCGGAGTCGGGGCGGCGGTGAGTTTGGCCCAGTATCTGCCGACCCTGCTGTTTGGCGCTGGCAGGGTGGTCACCATCACCACCGAAGCGGTAGCCATTGGCAGCGGCCTCAACAGACGGCTGGCGGGACTCTACGGCCTGCTGCAACTGCTGCTGCCGCTCATTATCTATCTGCTGGCGCTCTGGTTACCGGCGCGGATCAATCCGGCGCTCAAGGGGGGCGGCTCACGATGAACTCTGATGATGGAAACAGCCATATGCTGAGCACCACGCCTCTTCGGCTTTACCTTGATGAAAATCTGCTGCTTTCGCTGCCCCCCCTGCAGGTGGCCCCCGGCGAGGTATTGACCCTGATGGGGCCGAGCGGTTGCGGTAAAAGTTCCCTGCTGGCAGGGCTGGCAGGAGTACTGCCCGGCGCGCAGACAGATAGTGGCCCGATCCGGCTGGAGGGGGAGATAAGGCTTGGCGAGCGGCTACTCAACGCCCTACCGCCGCAGGCGCGGCGCATCGGCATGCTGTTTCAGGATGACCTGCTGTTTGACCATCTGACGGTGGCGGAGAACCTGATGTTCGGTATGCCTGCGGCCATCAAGGGAAAACACGCTCGGCGGGAAAAAGCACTGGCCGCATTGGCACAAGTCGCACTGGCGGATCAGGCTGACAAGCTGCCACAACTGTTGTCAGGGGGTCAGCGAGCGCGGGTCAGTCTGCTGCGGGCGCTGTTGGCGGAACCCGATGCCCTGCTGCTGGACGAGCCCTTCTCCCGCCTCGACAAGCCACTGCGGGCCGCCTTTCGCGAGCTGGTATTCGCGCAGATCAAGACGCTGGCCATCCCCGCGATTCTGGTGACCCACGACGAAGAGGATGCGCCGGGCACCATACTCAATCTCACCGAATCCTGTTTTTGACCAAGGAGTTCACCTTGTTTGATCGCCATCTGATCCCCGTGATCCGCAGCCCCCTCACCCAGCTCGCCAAGCCGCTCTGCCGCGCCGGGATCAGTGCCAATCAGGTGAGCCTCACCGGCTTTGCCATCGGCATGCTGGCGCTGCCGCTACTGGCCTTTGGCTGCTATCCGTGGGCGCTCGCGGCCATCCTGCTCAACCGGCTGCTGGACGGGCTCGATGGCGCCGTGGCGCGGGAAACCGGCATCACCGACTGCGGCGGCTTTCTCGACATCACGCTGGATTTTATCTTCTACGCCGCCGTGGTGCTGGGCTTTGCCCTCGCCGCCCCCGCCAATCCACTACCCGCCGCCACCCTGCTGTTTGCCTTTATGGGCACAGGGTCAAGCTTTCTGGCGTTTGCCATCATGGCGGGCAAGCGGGGGATCGACAATCCGGTCTACCACCACAAATCCCTCTACTATCTGGGCGGCCTCACCGAGGGGAGCGAGACCATCGCCCTCTTTGTGCTGATGTGCCTGTGGCCCACCGCCTTCGCCCCGCTCGCCTACGGCTTTGCAATGCTCTGCGCCATCACCACCCTGACCCGGCTCTGGAGCGGTTACCACACCCTGCGTCCCCCCCAGCCATAAACAGCACAGCCCTCACCGGAGGGCTAATCCATCGCACGATGAATTGGCGGCAAACAAGGCACACGGAACACTTGCACGGGGATGACAATGTTTTACCATGACGGCACTTTTATCAGTCTCTTTGAGAACCCTATGCGTCGCCTTGCCTCTCTTCTCACTCTGTCGTTATTCCCCCTGCTCGGTGGCTGCAGCAGCGCCCCTGCGCCAAAGCCCGTGGTCGTCCCCCAGCCCAAGAGCGCCTTTATCAATCAGGCGCCATCGAGCAAACCCGTTTATACACAAGGGGTTAGCAAGGGGGACTTCGCCAATCGCCCAAACGTGGACAGATTCGTCCAGAAGATGGTCGAGAAGCACGGTTTTGACAACGCCCAACTGCATCAGGTGCTGGCACAGGCAGAGCGTTACGACTGGATCATCCGCCTGATGGATGCCCAGGCGCCGACCACCGCCAAGCCCACTGGCCCGACCGGTGCCTGGAACCGCTATCGCGCCAAGTTCATCACCCCGGACAACGTACAGAACGGCGTCAACTTCTGGCGTGAATACGCAAGCGAGCTGAACCGGGCGGAGCAGACCTACGGGGTGCCGCCCGAGATCATCGTCGGCATTATCGGGGTCGAGACCCGCTGGGGCCGGGTGATGGGCAAGACCCGCATTCTGGATGCACTGGCCACCCTGGCGTTTGATTACCCGCGCCGCGCCGAATTCTTCACCAGCGAGCTGGAAGCCTTCCTGGTGATGACCCGCGATGAGGGGATGGATCCCACCGAACCCAAGGGCTCCTATGCGGGTGCCATGGGCTACGGCCAGTTTATGCCCTCCAGCTTCCAGCGCTATGCGGTGGACTTTGACGGCAACGGCCACACCAACCTGTGGGATCCGGTGGATGCCATCGGCAGCGTCGCCAACTACTTCAAGGCCCATGGCTGGGAGAAAGGGCAACCGGTGGCGGTGCGTGGTCAGGGCCAACTGCCCGGCTATGAGCATGGCTTCCAGACCCGCTACCCGGTCGCCTCCCTGCGTCGCGCCGGGCTGACCCCCACCAGCAGCCTTGGCAACCACAGCGAGGCGAGCCTGCTGCGCCTCGATGTCGGCACCGGCTACCAATACTGGTACGGCCTGCCCAACTTCTACGCCATCACCCGCTACAACCACAGCACCCACTATGCCATGGCGGTATGGCAGCTGGGTCTGGCGGTGAAGGCGGCGCGCTGACAACTCGCTGGCATAAAACTGACAATGAAAAAGGAGCCATCATGGCTCCTTTGTTATATTCAACGTTCCACCCCATCAGGGGCTCAAGGATGGCTACCTGATTTAGACGCCTGCCTTGGCCAGCGCAGCAGAGACGATCTGCTGGGCTTCCTGCTGGATAAGGTCGAGGTGCGCGTCGCCCTTGAAGCTCTCCATGTAGATCTTGTAGATAGACTCGGTGCCGGAGGGGCGCGCCGCGAACCAGCCGTTCTCGGTCACCACCTTGAGACCACCGATGGCGGCATCGTTGCCCGGCGCCTTGGTCAGCTTGGCGATGATGGGCTCACCCGCCAGGGTGGAGGCTTCTACCAGTGCAGGATCCAGCTTGGAGAGCACCGCTTTCTGGGCACTGTTGGCCGGGGCGTCGATACGGCGATAGCTGGAGCGGCCGAACTTGGCTTCCAGTGCGTCGTAGTGGGCTTGCGGATCCTTGCCGGTGACCGCCAGAATTTCGGCCGCCAGCAGCGCCAGAATGAAACCATCCTTGTCGGTGGTCCAGACGGTGCCATCTTTGCGCAGGAAGGAGGCGCCAGCGCTCTCCTCGCCGCCAAAGCCGAACTCGCCGCTGTAGAGGCCATCCACGAACCACTTGAAGCCGACCGGCACCTCTTTCAGGGTGCGGCCAATCTCGCCGGCCACCCGGTCAATCATGGAAGAGGAGACCAGCGTCTTGCCGACGGCCGCATCGGCAGACCAGCCGGTGCGATGGGTAAACAGATACTGGATTGCTACCGCCAGATAGTGGTTCGGGTTCATCAGGCCAGACTTGGTGACGATACCGTGACGGTCGTAGTCAGGGTCGTTGCCAAGGGCAATGTCGAACTTGTCCTTGAGGGCAATCAGGCTCGCCATGGCGAACGGGCTGGAGCAGTCCATCCGGATCTTGCCGTCTTTATCCAGGGTCATGAAGGAGAAGGTCGGGTCGACCTTGTAGTTCACCACCTCGATGTTCAGGCCATAGGTCTTGGCGATGACGTCCCAGTAGGCGACGCCGGAGCCGCCCAGCGGATCGACACCGATCTTGATGCCCGCGTTCTTGATGGCATCCATGTCCAGCACGTTCTTCAGATCATCCACATAGGGGGTGACATAGTCGTGCTCGACCACGAACGGGCTCTTGAGCGCCTCGGCGAACGGCATCCGTTTCACGCCAGCCAAACCCGCTTCCAGAATGGCGTTGGCACGGTCCTCGACCCACTTGGTGATCTCCCCTTCGGCGGGGCCACCGTGAGGCGGGTTGTACTTGAAGCCACCATCTTCCGGCGGGTTGTGAGACGGAGTGATCACCACGCCGTCAGCACGGGCAGCCGGTTTGCCTGCATTGTGGCGCAGGATGGCGTGAGAGATGACCGGGGTCGGGGTAAAACCGAGGCCAGCCTGAATGCGGGTCTCGACGCCGTTGGCCGCCAGCACTTCGACGGCGCTGGCAAAGGCGGATTCGGACAGGGCGTGGGTATCCATACCGACAAACAACGGGCCAGTGATGCCGGCCTGCTGGCGATACTCCACCAGGGCCTGGGTCACCGCCAGGATATGGGATTCGGTGAAGGCGTTGTGCAGGGCGCTGCCACGGTGGCCAGAGGTACCGAAGGCAACCCGCTGCTCGGGGCGGCTCATGTCCGGCTTGTTGAGGTAGTAGGCGCTGACCAGACGGGGGATGTTGGTCAGATCGCTTAAACGGGCCGGTTGACCGGCGTGGGAATGCTGAGCCATGGCGTTTTCCTTGCGTAATGGCGGCCTTGCCGGGCAAGGCCTGAGTCTTGAAGAATCGTTAAATTGCGCCACACACCTGCGCGATCACCTCTTCGCCATAGCCCATGCTGGCCATCAGCTGGGCCACCATATTCTGCTTGCGGCTGGTGTTGGTGTTGGTGATCACCCAGAACGGGGTCTCCGGTACCGGCTTGGGCTTGGTGGTGCTACCGCTGGCACGCAGAGCCTCGGGATCCTGCGAGAAATAGACGCGCTTGCGCCCCTTGATTTCGGTGGCCTGGGTAAAGCCTTCCGGGTTATCCCGGTAGAGGGTACTCAGCACCAGCATAAAGCGGTTGATGGACTTCTCTTCTTTTTGCAGCTCACCGGAATCGAGCAGGGCTTGCAGCCCTTGTTGGGTGGCTACCGTACTGGGCTGCGCGACGGCAACGGGCTCGGCAACCGGCACACGTTGGTTAGCAGGCTGTTCCAGCAGACGGCGCAGGATATCGGAGGCACTCTCACCAATGTGCCGGGTCTGGCTGGCGATATAGAAGTAGAGATCGTCATCAAGCTCGATGGTTTTCATAGGGATGCGCTGGACTCGTCGAAATTCGGATGCGGCGATTATACATAGGCAAACCCGACAGCCCAAGCAAGGGGCTGGCAGATGTACATGAATCTCATCGAGAATACGGCATAATAGCGGGCCAAGTGTGTGATCAGCCGCACTGATAGCCGATCCGGACAGGATTTTTTAGAAAAAAAACCACATAAAATCCCAATCCATTGGACGAAATCCTTTTCTTTCCAGTGCGTTAAATAAAACAGCGATACGCACCCACGACCGACAAGGTGTCATTTTGCAACAAAACAGCATATTGAACTTCAAGGAGCAGGGTCAGGGCCCGGCGGTCATTCTGATCCACGGCCTGTTTGGCAGCCTCGACAACCTCGGCCTGCTGGCCCGAGCCCTCTGCGAACAGTACCGGGTCATCAGCGTCGATCTGCGCAACCACGGCGCCTCCTTTCATAGCAGCGAGATGAGCTATCCGGCCCAGGCAGCCGATATCCTGGCCCTGATGGATCGGCTGAATATTGCTGAAGCGACCCTGATTGGCCACTCGATGGGCGGCAAGGTGGCGATGCAGGTCGCCAAGCTGGCGCTTGAGCGGGTGACCAAGCTGGTGGTGGCCGACATGGCGCCAGTCGCCTATCCCCACTCCCGCCACCAGAATGTGTTCGCCGGACTCAACGCCACACTACGCACGCCGCCGCAAAGCCGCAGTGAAGCGGAAGCCATGCTGGCGCAGCATATCGAGATCGCCGGGGTACGCCAGTTCCTGCTCAAGTCCTTCGCCAGAGGCGAGCATGGCTGGGGTTGGCGCTTCAATGTGCCCGCCCTTGAGCAAAACTACGCCAACATCATGGGCTGGCCAGACGATGAACGCCGCTTCGAGGGGCCGGTGCTCTTTATCAAGGGGGGGAATTCTGACTATATGCAGCCCCAATACAGCGAGACGGCACTGGCCCAATTCCCGGCGGCAAAGGTGCGTGTCATCGCGGGTACCGGCCACTGGTTGCATGCGGAAAAACCGGCTCTGTTCAACAAATTGGTTGTGGATTTCCTGTCGACAGGCGGTTAACAGTTTCAAATCCTTTGTGATATAGTGCGCCCGTCATAAGGAGTGTGCGCAATCCATGCTAAGTGAACATATCGACCTGATCGAAAGTTTGGGCCTCAAGTTATTCTTTGTGGCCATTTTCATATTGATTGGCCTGGCCATTCAGGACGTGCTCAAGCGCGGCAACGTGCCCCGTTTCGGTCGTTTTATCGTCTGGTTGGTACTGTTTCTGGGTTGTGCGGGTTTTGTCGCCAAGGGGCTGATCGAACTGGGCTGGGAAGGCTCAGGACTCGGCTAACTTATTTTCATCTGTGATGTATGGCCAAACAGCAAACTGATCGAACAACACTGGATCTGTTCGCAAATGAGAAGCGCCCCGGCAGGCCAAAGACCAATCCACTCCCCCGCGAGACCCAGCTCAAGATCAACAAGCGTAACCAGCTTAAGCGCGATCGGGAAAATGGGCTGAAGCGGGTAGAGTTAAAGGTGGAGGCCGAATTGCTGGAGCGCCTGAACCAACTTGCGTTACAACAGAACATCAGCCGAGCCGAGCTGATCCAATCTATCCTGAAACAACAGATTGAGTCCGCCTTTGCGGTGGACATTGCAGTCTGAGCGTTGAGCATTAACACCAAATACGGGTAACTAAACACTATGGCAAGTGTAGGTCTGTTTTTTGGCAGCGATACCGGTAACACCGAAGCTGTCGCCAAGATGATCCAGAAAGAGCTGGGCAAAAACCTGATTGAAGTCCGTGACATCGCCAAGAGCAGCAAGGCCGACATCGAGAGCTTTGATCTGCTGATGTTCGGCATCCCGACTTGGTACTACGGCGAAGCCCAGGCCGACTGGGACGACTTCTTCCCCGATCTGGGCGAAATCGACTTCACCAACAAGCTGGTCGCCATCTTCGGTTGCGGTGATCAGGAAGACTATTCCGAGTACTTCCTCGACGCCATGGGCACCCTGCGTGACATCGTCGAAGCCAAAGGCGCCATCATCATCGGTCACTGGCCGACTGCCGGCTACGAGTTCGAAGCCTCCAAGGCACTGGTCGATGACAAGCACTTTGTCGGTCTGGGTATCGATGAAGATCGCCAGCCGGAGCTGACCGCCGAGCGCGTCAAGGGCTGGTGCAAGCAACTGCACGAAGAGATGTGCCTGGGCGAGCTGGAGTAATCCGCTTCCCCTCATATCTCTGACAACAAGGGCCCCGACGGGGCCCTTGTTGTATCTGCAAGTGGCGATGCCTGCCTTTATTCACCCCTGTTATTCCCCTCTGTGCTCCGGTTTGGCCCGCACATAGAGGGTGCGCTTGACCTGCGCCACCAGCTCGCCGCTCTTGTCCTGCACCGAGACCTCGAATTCTGGGAAGTGTTTGTTGCCACCTTCGGTCGCCGCCACGATTTCGGCCAGCTTGCCCTCGGTCAGGTTAAACTCGGCCACCAGCTTGCCCTTGCCCGGCTTGATGTAGTTGATGCTGCCCGCCTTGTCCCAGACGTAGTAGCGATTCTTGAAGTAGCCCATCAGCATCAGCGGATAGATGGGGTCAGTCATGGCAAACATGCTGCCGCCAAACTGGGTGCGGTTGGCGTTTTTGTTCCACCAGCGGGATTTGAGGGTCACCCGGCAGTAGCGAAAATCATCGCTCAGGGTCTCTATCTTGATACCAGCGCCCCAGAAGGGGGGCCAGGCGTTGAGTGCGCGGCGCACCCAGGCCGCATTGTCAAAAAGCCAATCCATGGATCTCATCCGACCAGAATATGAAAGTTACATCTTATCAACATCTGCCATGCCAGCAAGTCGGACGACACGATTGATTATTTCAATCCAACCGGCCATTTATGGCTAAACCCCTTGAATTGCTGGGTTTATTTTTAGGGAGGCTACGACCTATAATGACAGGCCAAGCGAGTTCAAGGTTGCCATTCCTGCGGCAGTCCATCAGAATAACCCCACCTTCGAGAATGCGAATAAGTAGAATATGGCAGACAACAACCAAGCGTTAAAAAAGGCCGGGCTCAAGATCACCTTGCCCCGGGTCAAAATCCTGGAAATCCTGCAACAGCCGGACTGCCAGCACACCAGCGCCGAAGATCTCTATAAACGACTGATCGACCTGGGTGAAGAGATTGGTCTCGCTACCGTCTATCGCGTTCTCAACCAGTTTGATGATGCCGGTATCGTTACCCGTCACCACTTCGAAGGTGGCAAGTCGGTATTCGAGCTGGCCACTCAGGAGCACCACGACCACCTGGTTTGCCTCGACTGCGGCAAGGTGATCGAGTTCTCCGACGAAGTGATCGAACAGCGTCAGCGCGAGATCGCCAAAAAATTCAATATCCGTCTCACCAACCACAGCCTCTACCTCTACGGTCACTGTGCTACCGGTGAGTGCAAGCACGACGAATAAGTCGGCCGCGACTTGCAGATAACGGACAATAAAAAAGCCAGCTGATGCTGGCTTTTTTATTGTCCGGCGCAGGCCGTTGGCAGCACACAAGGCAGGGTCTCCCCTGCCCCATCGGCTTAGCCTTCTACCTTGCCCCAGGAGTCGCGCAGGGCAACGGTGCGGTTGAACACCAGATGCTCGGGGCTGGAGAGCTTGTTGTCGGCGCAGAAGTAACCTTCACGCTCGAACTGGTAAGCCTGCTCCGGCTTGGCGTTCTTGAGCGAAGCCTCGACACGAGCCCCCTCGATGATCACCAGGGATTCCGGATTCAAGGCAGCTTCGAAGTCATCCTCGGCGCCCGGGTTCGGTACCTTGAACAGACGGTCGTAAAGACGCACTTCGGCTGGCAGGGAGTGAGTGGCGCTGACCCAGTGGATCACCCCTTTCACCTTGCGGCCATCGGCCGGATCCTTGCCCAGGGTCTCGGGGTCGTATGAGCAGTAGATGCAGGTGACTTTGCCATCGGCATCTTTCTCGATGCGCTCGGCCTTGATCACATAGGCATTGCGCAGACGCACTTCCTTGCCCAGCACCAGACGCTTGAACTGCTTGTTCGCCTCTTCTTTGAAGTCCGCTTCATCGATGAAGATCTCGCGGGTGAAGTTCAACTCGCGGGTACCCATCTCGGCATTGCTCGGGTGAGCCGGAGCAGTCAGCACTTCGTCGGCAGCCAGGTTCTCGATGACCACTTTCACCGGATGCAGCACGGCCATGGCGCGCGGCGCATGCTCGTTGAGGTCTTCGCGGATGCAGGCTTCCAGCATACTCATCTCGACGATGTTGTCCTGCTTAGTGACGCCGATGCGCTTGCAGAACTCGCGGATGGAGGCCGGGGTGTAACCACGACGACGCAGACCGGAGACGGTCAGCATGCGCGGGTCATCCCAACCATCGACGTGCTTCTCGGTCACCAGCAGGTTCAGCTTGCGCTTGGACATGACGGTGTATTCGAGGTTCAGACGAGAGAACTCGTACTGACGGGGGTGGCAGTCGATGGTGATGTTGTCCAGCACCCAGTCGTACAGACGACGGTTGTCCTGGAACTCCAGGGTACAGATGGAGTGGGTGATCCCTTCCAGCGCGTCCGAGATGCAGTGGGTGAAGTCATACATCGGGTAGATGCACCACTTGTCACCGGTCTGGTGATGGTGGGCAAACTTGATACGGTAGATAACCGGATCACGCATCACCATGAAGGGGGATGCCATGTCGATCTTGGCGCGCAGGCAGGCGGTGCCTTCGGCGAACTCGCCGTTCTTCATCTTGGCAAACAGCGCCAGGTTCTCTTCCACACTGCGATCGCGGAACGGGCTGTTCTTGCCTGCTTCAGTCAGGGTGCCACGGTACTCGCGCATCTGCTCGGGGGTCAGCTCGTCCACATAGGCCAGACCCTTTTCAATCAGCTCGATGGCGTAGCCGTGCAGCTTGTCGAAATAGTCGGAGGAGTAGCAGATCTCGCCGTTCCACTGGAAGCCGAGCCACTGTACGTCCTGCTTGATGGACTCTACGTACTCGATATCTTCCTTCACCGGGTTGGTGTCATCGAAACGCAGGTTGCACTGGCCCTGATAGTCGCGGGCGATGCCGAAGTTCAGGCAGATGGATTTGGCGTGGCCGATATGGAGATAACCGTTCGGCTCGGGCGGAAAACGGGTATGCACGCTGCTGTGCTTACCGCTGGCCAGATCTTCATCAATGATCTGACGAATAAAGTTAGTTGGGCTGTTCGCCTGACTCATGGCTCACCTCAAAAAAGCGTCACTGGCGGAAGTTGTGCCGGCTGGCACCCTCATCCCCCCGCCGTCAAGCCGGGTATGATCCCTTATTACGGGCGCTGTCTCAACCTGAATTTGGCACTTCCGGGCCATTTCCCGGCCATTGCGCCGCTAAAAACGGCGTGGCTTGGCACATTACACCCCAAATGCATAAAAAAGCCCCGCACGAGGCGGGGCTGAAAGTGATGAAAAACACAAAACAGACAATTACACACAACAAAGGCTCACACGCACAGTCAACCTTTCCCAAACCCGATGCGCCATCGCCCTTGGGAAAGGCGGGTCTTGCGACCCACCTCATGTTAACGGTTGACTGCTATCAGTTCAGTTCGGTGACGCGGCTGGTGCGCTTGCCATCGAAGCTGGTGGTACGCAGGTAGACCTTGCCATTCACGCTCGGCTTGGCCGCGGCGTCATAGGCACTCCAGTTGGTACCGTCCAGGCTGTACTGGATAGGCAGACCCGGCAGATCCACGTTCGCTTCCAGCACACCGTTCACTACCTTGGCACCCGGTACGGAGAGGCGGTATTCAACACCGGCCTGATCCAGTTTCGGCAGCACGCGCTGACCCAGTACGTTGGCAAACTGGTTCCACTCTTTGTTGAGGGTGGCCTTGTTGACGAACTTGGTCTCGCCGGAGAACTCGCGACCCTTCACATAGTTCAGCTCGAAGCCACCTTTGTGCCAGGCACGCTCGGCCACGGAGAAGATACGCGGGTAGACCATGTACTCGTACTGAGCATCGGTACGCACGGTTTCACTCCACTGCTGACCGGAGATCCCCTTGAACTTGACCGGATCCTGGTCACCCTTGGCCACGAAGGCGTTGCCGTCGCGGTCAACCGAGGTCTCGGCGTTCTGCGGCAGGTTTTCCGGGGCGAAGGCGAACACCTTGCGGGTGTCGTTGAAACGGGTTGCCCAGTAGTAGCCACGCTCAGCCGGGTGTACTTCGTTCGGGAAGTCGAAGTAGAGGTAATCCGGGTTGGACAGCACCACTTGGTAACCCTTGTGTGCCCACTTCATCGCTTCGTTGAAGCCACCCCAATAGAGGGTTTCCCAGAAGTTGACACGGGTGTTGTCGGTGGCGAAGTCCTTGGCACCGCTGGCGTACTTCAGGCCATCTTCCCACGCCTGCAGGGTAGAGAAGCCGCGGTCTTTGACCATCTGGCCCACTTCCTTGGCGAAGTAAACCGGCAGCTCGCCCACTTCCTTGATCTTGCCTTCATCGATCATCTTCTGGCACATCGGGGACTTGCCAAACGGCTTGTCCTGCTTGCTGGAGTCGACGTTGCCTTTCCAGGCGACCAGCTCTTCTTTCTTGGTGACGGCCGGATCCTGATAGCCACCGCCCTGCATGATGTTCTTCGCCTCATCACCACCGTAATGCCATGCGGTCAGCGGCTGACCGGCGGCCTGGTGCATCTGGGCAACTTCATCCATTACCTTGGCCACGAAGGTGGCAGCACCTGGCTGGCAAGGGTTGATGAAGGACATCTTGTCGTAGAACTGGACTGAAGTGACGTTGGAGGTGTCAGCCGGATCAGTCAGACGGAACTGGTTGGCTTCCGCTTCTTTGCCTTCCGCCATCAGACGCTTGTAGCGCGCTTCCATGGAGACCACGGCAGCACGGGCGTGGGCCGGCATGTTGATCTCGGGGATCACGGTCACACCGCGGGCCTTGGCATAACGCACCAGATCCACGTAGTCAGACTTGCTGTAGAAACCGGAACCCTGGTTGTCGCTGGTCGGGCCGGAACCCAGTTGCGGCATCAGGCACTTGGTTTCGGACTCGTCGTGGCAACGCTGGCTACCGACCTGGGTCAGCTCCGGCAGACCCGGGATCTCCAGACGCCAGCCTTCATCGTTGGTCAGGCCAAGGTGCAGCACGTTGAGCTTCATGGCAGACATCTGGTCAACCAGCTTCTTCATGGTATCCAGACTGCGGAAGTGACGGGCCACGTCGGTCTGCATGCCACGGTATTCAAAGCGCGGCGCATCCTCGACGGTCATCGGGCTCACCAGCTTGTCATCAACACCCAGCAGGGAGATCAGGGATTGTGCACCCCAGAATGCCCCGTCGATGTCGCGACCCTGGATCACGGTGCCCTTCTGACCGATGGTCATGTCATAGCCTTCAGCCTGCTTGAGCTTGCTGCCGAGCTTGATGGTCACCGGGTAGCCGGTGTCGGAGAGGGTAACACCCAGCTTGGTCAGTTGAGCCTTCAGGGCCTCGGCGCGATCGCTCGGCAGATCCAGGGCATTGAGTTTGATGGTGGAGAAGTCAACCTGCGGGCCAGCTTTGACTACCTGCTTCATCGGGGTCGGCAGGATCTGGTTGTCAATCTTGCCAGCCGGCAGCAGGGTGCTGGTCTGGTTGGCCGCGAAACGGGTCTCGCTGTTCATCAGGATGTTCTTGTCATCCTTGGTGCGCTTCCAGCCATCGGCCGGCATCGGCTTCTCGTAGGTGCTGGCATCATTGATGTTGCTCATGCTGGCCAGTACTTTCGGCTCGGCACCTTCGCTGGCGACATACCAGTTCGGCATGATGTCAGATTCGAACAGTACCCAGTATTCCACCACCAGCGGCACTTCGACCGTGGCATCCTTGGCAAAGCCCTGGAACTTCTCGGCTGGCGTCAAACGATAGAGATCGCCGGTCAGGTGAGTGATGGTGAACTGGTCGTTATCCACACGCTGGATACGACGGATGGAGGAGACGTAGATGCTCCAGTCTTTGGAGGTGACGTCCGCACCGGTATTGGTCAGGTGCAGCTTGGCAACGCCACAGCTCGCCCACTCGGAACCCAGCGCCTGGCAATCGAGGCCGGCACCTGCACCGTCGTTGGTGACCACTTCATACTTGACCACCAGGTTGTTGGCGAGGGAGTCGACCACAGCCTGCTTGGCGGCATCGGCTGCCTGGACCTGGCTGACAAAAACGGTAGACATGGCAATGGCTAACAGAGAATGTTTCAAGTTCATAACTGCTGCTCTCATTTGAAGTAAAGGTTGGATTTTCTTGGCTTTTTTATATAGGGCCCCTGAGCGGGGCCCTTAGTTATGTCAACAATGGACTTAGACTTGAGGTGAGCGAGTCGCTCGATTAACGCAGTGCTTTCATCTCACCGGCGATGATTTCGGCCAATGGGCCCAGAATCACCTGCAGGTTCTGCTCACCGAGTTTGACCACACCGGCCGCACCCAGGGCTTTCAGCTTGCGCTCATCGACGATGCTGCGGTCTTTCAGAGTCAGACGCAGACGGGTGATGCAGGCATCGATGGAGACCAGGTTCTCTTGACCACCCAGCACTTCCAGGTATTGCTTGGCCAGCTCGGTACGGTTGGTAGATTGAGCGGCAGCCGGAGCACTCTCTTCGTCATCTTCACGACCCGGGGTTTTCAGATTCAGCTTGGCAATCACTACGCGGAACACGGTGTAGTAGAGGCCGAAGAAGACCAGACCCTGAGGGATCAGCATGTACCAGTTGGTCGCCAGCGGGTTACGGCTGGAGAGCACCATATCCACCAGACCGGCACTGAAACCGAAACCGGCCATCCACTGCATGGAGGCAGCGATGAACACGGAGATACCGGTCAGTACGGCGTGGATGACATACAGTACCGGCGCCACGAACATGAAGGAGAACTCGAGCGGCTCGGTTACACCGGTGAAGAAGGAGGCAAAGGCAGCTGCGATCATGATGGAGGCAACTTTCTCTTTGTTCTCTTTCTTGGCGGAGTGGTAGATGGCCAGAGCGGCACCCGGCAGACCGAACATCATGATGGGGAAGAAGCCAGCCTGGTACATACCGACCACGCCTTTCACCTGATCCAGGCTCTTGCCAGCGGCCAGAGCAGCATCGATAGTAGCCTGACCACCCAGGAAGTTCGGGATGTCGTTGATACCGGCCACGTTGAACCAGAACACGGAGTTCAGGGCGTGGTGCAGACCGATCGGGATCAGCAGACGGTTGAAGAAGGCGTAGATACCGGCACCGGTAGAGCCCAGGCTCACGATGGACTCACCGAAGGAGACCAGACCACCGTAGATTGCCGGCCATACGGCCATCAGGATGAAGGATACGACGATCATCACTACGGAGGTTACGATCGGTACCAGACGACGACCGGAGAAGAAGGAGAGTGCCTTGTGCAGCTCGACGCTGCTGAAGCGGTTGTACAGCTCAGCGGCGATAACACCACACAGGATACCCACGAACTGGTTGCTGATCTTGGCAAACGCGGCAGGAACCTGCTCCACCGGGATGCTCTTGATCTGGGCCACAGCGCCCGGGCTCAGCAGGGTGGTAACGACCAGGAAGCCGACCAGACCTGCCAGCGCAGCAGAACCGTCTTTATCCTTGGACATACCGTAGGCGACACCGACTGCGAACAGTACGGACATGTTATCGATAATGGCTGCGCCCGCTTTAATCAGGAAGGCAGCCAGCGCACTGTCACCACCCCAACCATTCGGGTCAATCCAGTAGCCAACCCCCATCAGGATCGCGGCGGCAGGCAATACCGCTACCGGCACCATCAGGGCACGGCCGATCTTTTGCAAATAACCGAGAATGTTCACGGTTCCTCTCCTTAGTTAATGTTTTTCTAGAAATTAAGTGCTTATCACGTTTGACGCATAAGCCATCAAGGCTTGATTGGCAGTCTAGGGCTTTTATTTCGCTGCGCAAATTAATAAACCGATAATCGTGATCGTTATCACCCAAACAAGATAAAGGTGGTGGATAGATGTGGCTTAGTTCGCAATCTTTATTTACGCTATAAAACAACTTGAATCCGTCTTAGCCAATTGCCACCGCCAAACCGGTCGCAACCCGACACAGAGGTATCCCATATGCGCCTGATCCCGTTGAAATCTGCCAGCCAAGTAGGCCTGTGGTCTGCTCGTTACATCGTTGACCGCATCAACGCGTTCAAGCCGACCAGCGATCGCCCTTTCGTACTGGGCCTGCCCACCGGTGGCACCCCGCTCAACACCTACAAGCGCCTGATCGAGTTGCACAAAGCCGGTGAAGTGAGCTTCCAGAACGTGGTCACCTTCAACATGGACGAGTACGTCGGCCTGCCGGAAGATCACCCGGAGAGCTACCACAGCTTCATGCACAACAACTTCTTCAGCCACATCGACATTCGTCCCGAGAACATCAACATCCTCAACGGCAATGCCGAGGATCTGGTGGCCGAGTGCAAGCGCTACGAAGACAAAATCAAGTCCTACGGCAAGATCCACCTGTTCATGGGGGGCGTGGGTAACGACGGCCACATCGCATTCAACGAGCCGGCCTCTTCCCTCTCCTCCCGCACCCGGGTCAAGACCCTGACCGAAGACACCCGTATCGCCAACTCCCGCTTCTTCGGTGGCGACATGGAGCAGGTGCCCAAACTGGCCCTGACCGTGGGTGTCGGCACCCTGATGGATGCGGAAGAGATCATGATCCTGGTCACCGGTCACGGCAAGGCACTGGCCCTGCAGGCCGCCGTGGAAGGCAGCGTCAACCACATGTGGACCATCTCCACCCTGCAACTGCATCCGAAGGGAATGATGGTGTGCGACGAGCCCTCCACCATGGAGCTCAAGGTCAAGACCGTTCGCTACTTCCAGCAGCTGGAAGCCGCCAACATCGGCCGTCTGTAAGGAGTCGTCATGTACGCATTGACCAACTGCACCCTCTACACCGGCAGCTGTGTGCTGACCGGCTATGGGGTGCTTATCGAGGGCGACAAGATTGTCGCCATCTCTCACCTGGCCGAACTGCCTGCGGGCATCGAGCAGATTGACCTCAAAGGCGCCAACCTGACCGCCGGTTTTATCGACGTGCAGCTCAACGGCTGTGGCGGTGTGATGTTCAACACTGACATTACGGTCGAGACCCTGGCGACCATGCAGGCGGCCAACCTCAAATCCGGTACCACCAGCTTCCTGCCGACCCTGATCACCAGTCCGGATGCCGACATGAAGCAGGCCGTTGCGGTGACCCGTGACTACATGGCGGCACACCCCAACGAGGTGCTGGGCGTCCATCTGGAAGGGCCTTACACCAACCTCAAGCGCAAGGGGATCCACCCTGCCGCGCAAATTCGCCAGCCAGCGGACGAGATGATCGACTTCTTCTGCACCAACGCGGATGCCATCACCAAAATCACCCTGGCTCCGGAGCGCAACGAGCCGGCCCATATTCGCCGTCTGGTGGAAGCGGGCATTCTGGTCTCGGCCGGTCACACTGCCGCCAGTTACGATCAGGCGATGGCCGGGTTCGATAACGGTATTCGCTTTGCAACCCACCTCTACAACGCCATGACCCCGACCCTCAACGGTCGCGAGCCGGGTGTTGTGGGCGCCATCTATGATCGCAAGGATGTCTACGCGGGCATCATCGTCGATGGCCACCATGTGCACTGGGCCAACGTGCGTCTGGCTCACAAGGCGCTGGGGGAGCGACTGGTGCTGGTCACCGATGCCACCGCGGCAGCCGGTGCACCGGAAGGCTTTGAGAAATTTGATTTTTGTGGCACCACCGTCTTTTTACGCGATGGTCAGTGTGTCGACGAGAATGGTACACTCGGCGGTTCCTCCCTCACCATGATTGAGGGGGTGGAAAATCTGGTCAAGCAGGTCGGATTACCGCTCGATGAAGCACTGAGAATGGCCAGCCTCTACCCCGCTCGCGCCATTGGATGGGACTCACGTCTCGGTAGTATCCAGGTCGGTAAAGTAGCCAACCTCACTGTCTTCGATCAGGACTTCACGGTCCGTGGGACCGTGGTTAACGGACACTACACACAACAGTGACATCATGACTGGCGGACAAATAGCAAACGTAGATCTTATCAAGCAGGTCAACAGTGCAGCCGTGTATCGGCTCATCGACCTGCAAGGCCCCATCTCCCGGGTCAAGATTGCCGAGTTGAGTCAGCTGGCCCCGGCCAGCGTGACCAAAATAACCCGGCAACTGATCGAGCATGGCCTGATCAAGGAGACCTCTCCGCAAGCCTCAACAGGCGGGCGGCGTGCCATCTCCCTGACCACCATCAAACATCGCTTTCAGTTTGTCTCTGCCAAGCTGGGCCGCGGCTACCTGCAACTGAGTCTCTATGACCTCGATGGCAAGGAGCTCGACCAGCACGTCATTCAGGTGACCGAGATCGACCAGCAACCCGTGGTCGACATGCTGCTGCGGGAGATTGGCGCCTTTATCGATGCCAACCGCGAACGTTGTCGCAACCTCATCAGCATCGCGCTGACCATGCCGGGTCTGGTCAACCCGGAATCCGGTATGGTCATCTACACCCCCAAGTACCAGATCCGTAATCTGGGGTTGGCGAAGCTGCTTGAGAACCACTTCAACCTCCCCTGCTACGTGGGCAACGACACCCGCTCGCTGGCGCTGGCCGAACACTTCTTCGGCGAGTCCCGCGACTGCATGGACTCCATTCTTGTGAGTGTTCACCAGGGGACAGGCTCCGGGATCATAACCAAGGGTCAGGTGTTCCTCGGTCAGAACCGCAACGTCGGCGAGATCGGCCATATCCAGGTCGAGCCGCTCGGCAAGCGCTGTCACTGCGGCAACTTCGGCTGCCTCGAGACCATCGCCTCCAACGAAGCGATCATCGACAAAGTGAAGGAGCTCATCAGCCGAGGTCACCAGAGCGCGCTGCAGGAGAAGCACATCACCATTCAGGAGGTGTGCAAGGCGGCGCTGGCGGGGGACGAACTGGCCCGCAGCGTGATCGAGAACGTGGGTGAGCATCTGGGACGGGCGGTGGCTATTACGGTCAACCTGTTCAACCCGCAAAAGGTGCTGATCGCCGGCGAAATCACCGCCGCCGAAGAGATCCTCTTCCCGGCCATCCGTCGCTGTGTCGAGCATCAATCCCTGCCGAGCTTCCACCGTGGCCTGCCCATCGTGAAAGCCCGCTTCCAGAACCAGCCGACCTATGGCGGCTTTGCGCTGGTCAAGCGCGCCCTGCTGGAGGGGGATCTGCTGCAGATCATCATGGAGCAGAAATAATGTGTATGGAGATGGTATTCACCTGATAGTTGTCCACAAAGGGAGTGGTCATACGGCTTCAAACCGGATAACAAAACGGTCCCCCTACCGTGTTATCCGGAGTCACCGTATGACCACCAACGAGAAAGTAGCACGTCGCAAACTCAGCATGCTAGAGCTCGCCAAAGAGCTCAATAACGTCAGCAAAGCCTGCAAACTCATCGGCTACAGCCGTCAGCAGTTCTACGAAATTCGCCGTAACTACCAGACCTATGGCGCCGAGGGATTGCTCGACAAATTGCCCGGGTGTAAAGGGGCTCATCCCAATCGGGTTGCACCCGAGATTGAACAGGCCATCCTCGATTACTCCCTCACCAGGCCTACTCACGGCCCGCTGCGGGTCGCCCAAGAACTGGCTCTGTAAGGTATCAATGTCAGTGCGGGTGGTGTGCGTGGCGTGTGGCAACGTCATGACCTGCTCTCCAAACACGACCGCTTGTTGCGCCTCGAGAAAACCCACTTCGAGCAGACTATTGAGCTCAATGACGAGCAAATTCGGCTGTTAGAACGCTTTAGCCCCGAGTTCCGCGAACGCCAGATAGAGGTTCACTACACCGGGAAATGGTGGCGATCGACACCTTCTTCGTCGGCGCGCTCAAGAGAGTTGGTAAGGTGTATCTGCAAACGGTGCTGGACTGCTACAGCCGCCACGCTTGGGGGTGGCTCTACACCAGCAAGCTGCCGGTGACCTCGGTTCATGTGCTCAATGAAACGGTGCTGCCATTTTTCGAGGCCCACGAGGCACAGGTCTATACCATCCTGTCGGATAAAGGGCCGAGTTCTGTGGGCGCCCTGACCACCATCCCTACGAGCTGTTCCTGCAACTGGAGGGGATTGAGCACCGAACCACCAAGGTGCGCAGGCCGCAGAGCAACGGCTTTATCGAGCGACTGCATCGAACCTTGCTGGATGAACACTTCCGTATCAAGGGGAGAACGACCTGGTATGAGTCGGTAGAGCAGATGCAGACAGACCTGGATAGCTACCTGGAGCACTACAACACCCAACGACCACATCAGGGCAGGATGATGGAGGGGCAAACCCCCTACTGCATGTTCAGGAAGGGTCTGAAATTGATGCCGAAGAAAGTGCGCATTAAAGTAGCGTAAACAAAACACCGGCTTGAGGCGGAGTCAAGCGATAACTAGATCTGTAAAAATACGTGGACACATGACTGGATCGATGTCCAATGCAATCCACCCTGGTAGTATGTCAGCCGACACCAAATGGCATACTAGAAAAAGAAAAAAATGAAAAAGCCCAACCCAATCAAAAGGTTGAGCTTTTTATATGGCGGAGAGACAGGGATTCGAACCCTGGGTGGCATTGCTGCCACAATTGATTTCGAGTCAATCCCGTTCGGCCACTCCGGCATCTCTCCGTGGGGAGAGAGTTTTACCCAAGCTGGGCCGAGGATGCAATAAAAATTTCTTAGATATCAAATGGCTGAATCAGATATCTGGGAGCAGGCTCACAATGCGGCGCGTGCTGTTCGCGTTGCCAGGCCACCCTGCATCCACCCGACATTAACCCTCTCGCACACCCGGCCATTATCCATATCGTGATATTCCCCCATTGCCATCAGGCGTCTCTTTTTCCTGCTTGGCGCTCAAATTTATGGGTGATGCCGATTTTGGCAGGTTTCCTATGTATCCCCACATCATTGCGAGTGCGCGGCAAGCTGGTAATCATGGGCTGATTGAGGAACAATCGCGCCATCCTGGCGGCTGTATTGATGATGTTCCGCCCCGATTGAACTGATGGATCTTCTTATGCGATTGCCGAAACTCAAGCCCCTACCCTTAACGCCCGCCCTTTCCCTGCTGCTGGCAGCCATCCTGCTCTGCGCGGCGCCGGCAGAGGCCAAACGCTACCCGCTGCCACCTGCCGGGAGTCGTCTCATCGGTGAGCTGGAGGATTACATCATCCAGCAGAATGAACATCTGGAGCTGGTTGGCAAAAATACGCAAATTGGATTTTTGGCGCTGCTTGAGGCAAATCCGGGTGTAGATCCCTATTTACCCAAGCCGGGTACCCGCTTGACGCTGCCCACCCAGATGCTGCTGCCTGATGTGCCTCGCGAGGGGATCGTCATCAATCTGCCCGAACTGCGCCTCTACTACTTCCCCAAAGGGAAGAATGAGGTCATCGTGCTGCCCATCGGAATTGGCGATATCGGCCGCGAAACACCCGAGATGACCACCACCGTCATCGAGAAGAATCCCAACCCGACCTGGGTACCCGGCCCCATGGTGCGCAAATCCTGGCTGGAGCAAAAAGGGATCACCCTGCCCGCCGTGGTGCTCCCCGGCCCGGAGAATCCCCTTGGCAAGTTCGCCATGCGCCTTGGCTATGGCAAGCGCGACTACCTGATCCACGGCACCAACAAGGATTTTGGCGTTGGCCTGCGGGTAAGTGCAGGCTGCATCCGGCTGCGACCTGACGATATCGAGGCCCTGTTCAAGATTGTGCCGATCGGCACGCCGGTGCGGGTCATCAATCAACCGGTCAAGGTAGCCATCGAACCGGATGGTCGGCGCTGGCTGGAGGTACACTCCCCGCTCTCCCGCACCGAAGAGGAGCTTGAAAATGGCGCCCCGCTGATGTTATCACCGGCCATAGAGAGCTTTATCAGCGCACCTGACGTGATGCAGGATGAGGTGACGGCGGCGCTGGAGAACAAAAATGGCCTGCCCCGCCCCATCAGCAGCCAACTTGTCAGTGGCTAAGTCACCAGCGCCCGAGTCGCACCGGAGTCACCTTACCCCATGAAATTCCTGCCCCTCCTACTCCTGTTGGCCTGTCACTCCTTATGGGCCAAGGACATTCTCTGGATGAACAATGGCGATCGTCTGACCGGTACCATCGAAGAGATTGGCGATGAGTCGGTACGCATCTCTTTGCCCTATACCGGTGCCGTTACCGTCAAGCGGGATGCCATCAAGCGCTGGCGACTAGAGCATCAGGATAAACCCAAGGCGACCGCCAAAGGTGGATTCACCCTGTTCAAGGATGAGCAGGATGAACGCAAGGCCTGGCTCTGGACCGGTAGTGGCGATCTCAACATCAAGCTCAAACACAAGGACAAGCACACCAACAACGTCAACTTCAAGGGCAAGACCGAGTTGGCCAATCTGGACTGGCGCTACAGCGTCTCCGGAGAGTACTCCTACGAAACGTCTGACAGCGTCACCGATAACCACGACTACAAACTGAACCCGACCATTGACTACTTTTTCGATCAGCAGTGGTTTGTGCGCAGCTCGCTCAATGCCGAATATGACATGCTGGAAAGCAACTACCTCAGCCTCGACTATGGTACCGGGCCGGGTTACCGCTTCTGGAACGAGAAGCGCCGTCGGCTGGAGTTCGTGGCACAAGGGGGTCTGCGCAAGGCCTACTTCAGAGAAGAGAGCGGGATTGGGTTGCTCTTCAAAGGCAACCGGATCATCGACTACCCCTTTGCCAGCATGAACTGGGATTATCGCCAACCCATCCCGATATGGCGGGAAAAACTGGAGCTGTTCAGTCAGGGGCGCTATCTGCTCTATCTGGATCAACCCTCACCCTATATCACTCTGAATCGAGATGTGACCGGCAGCGTGGGCCTGCGCTACTACTTCAACGACCACCTGCGCCTCTCCTGGTCGAGCGAGATGGAGTGGGAAGATGGCGAAGTACATTTCGTCGGTCTCGAGCAAAAGTACAAAGAGACAGAATTCAGGCACCTGCTCAATCTGGGCGCCAGTTTCTGAGTCAACTGCAAACAGAAAGAGGAGCCAAGTTGGCTCCTCTTTCTGTTTTGGTCATTACCTGCCATGGCACTTCTCCGATGATGGAGCAGGCAACAGATGAGAAACCGGCCGTACGCTCAGATCAGTCCCCAAGCGGCAATCTGGTAGATCCATACCATCGCCAGCAGGGTGCCGACCAACCCCATGATGACGCCGATGCGCACCATCTGGTGACTCTCCACCAGACCGGTGGCGTGGGCCAGCGCATTGGGCGGGGTACTGATGGGCAGCGACATCCCGAGCGAAACCGAAATGGTGACCGCCAGGATCAAGGTGTGACTGCCGCCCCACTCGGCCAGCTCCGGCATGCTGACCGCCAGTGCCGCCACCAGTGGCAACAACAGGTTGGCGGTCGCGGTGTTGGACATAAAGTTGGCCATCACCACTGCCAGCAGACAGGCGCCGACCAGTACCGCCAGCGTGGAGTACTCGTGGAACGGAATATGGGTGATGAGCCGCTCGGCCAACCCGGAGTCCTCCAGCGCCAGCCCCAGTGCGATACCGCCCGAGACCAGCCAGAGCACGTCGAGGGAGATCTTGTGCAGATCGTCCTTGGTGATGATGCCGGTGGTCAGGAACACAGCTACCGGGATCATGGCGACCACGTAGGAGCTCATGCCGTGGAGATCCCCCAGCAGCCAGAGCACTATAGTGGTGATAAAGGTGAGGTAGACCACCCAGGCGCGAGGGGTCTGCATAAAGCGCCCCTCAATCTTGAGATCCATCCGCTTGAGGGTGCTCGGGAAGAAGCGCCCCAGCAGAAACCAGCCAAGCAGCAACAGCACTACCACGAAGGGCACCGCAAATCCCATCCACTGACCGAACGAGATGGCATGCTCGCCGGTCAGGTATTTGAGGGCCACTGCGTTGGGCGGAGTGCCGATGGGGGTGCCGATCCCGCCGAGGTTGGCCGCCAGCGGAATGGCCAGCACAAAGCCGATTTTGGCCGGGTCCTTGTCGGGAAACGCCGCCAGCACAGGACTAAGGATGGCCAGCATCATAGCGGTGGTGGCGGTATTGCTCATGAACATGGAGAAGGTGGCGGTGATCAACATCAGCCCCAGCATGACGATCCGGGGATCCTGACCAAACGGGCGCAGCAGTACCCGCGCCAGATTGACGTCCAGATGGTATTTGGTCGCCGCAATAGCGAGGAAAAAACCGCCGAGAAACAGCATGATGACCGGCGAGGCAAAGGTCGCCATCACCTCGGTGGATTTGAGCAGCTCACCAAACCCCGGTTCAGCCTTGTCGGCAGTCATGAACCAGAGCCCCTTGTCGGAGAGCAGCAGCAGCTCCAGCACGATGATCAGCACCGAGGTAGCAAAGATAGGGATGGGCTCCAGGATCCAGCAGAGGGCGGCCAGCACGAAAATGGCCACGACCCGCTGCTCGATGACGGTGATCCCCTCCAGCGGGATCCACTGGGTCGGGATCAGCAGGATGGTGAGGCTCAGCAGCAGTGGCAGAATAATCTTGTTATTGATGGGCACTATTGTCTCCAGGATCGGGAGTAAGAAGCCAATAGTGGCATAACATGCTATCGCCTCACGCGGCCAACTCGCCAAAATGAGAGCTGGCTAACTGCACGGCGCACCGTTTTGTGAGTCATATCAAGCTGGGGTCGGCGCGCTATGGCTGACGCCTCAACCCTTGCAACAAACAGGCAAAAAAACGGGCCCGCTGTTCGTTGCACACGACAGCGGGCCCGTTTCACCATTCATGCCGATGAGGGGGCTCAGAAGTAGATGCGGGTCACCGACTCGATGACGCAACCCGGGCGGCGGATCCCTTCGATCTCAACCTTGATCTCTTTGAGCAACTCCAGCCCACCCTTGATGGGGGTGACCCGGGCCAGCTTGGTGCGGGCGCGGATGTCGCTGTCCACCTTGATGGGGTACGGGAAACGTACCTGATCCAGCCCGAAGTTCACCACCATGCGGGCGGTCGGGAACTCGGGGGTGGCCTCATCGACCGAGCCGGTCAACTGCGGCAGCAGCGCCAGGGTCAGGAATCCGTGGGCGATGGTGGTCTTGAAAGGCGACTCGGCGGCCGCGCGCTCCGGATCGGTGTGGATCCACTGATGATCCCCGGTCACGGCAGCAAACTGATCGATCATCTGCTGGCTGACGTGCAGCCACTCGCCGACATGGGTCTCTTCACCAATGCGAGCCTGCAGGGCGGCATAGAGCTCGGCCGCCTCGGCCCCCAGCTCAACAGCGGGTTCCTGAGCCACGGCAGACTGACCGTTGGCTACTTGTGCCACGGTTGCTGCATCCTGTTGCTGCTCGCTCTGGGACTCGGCTTGCAAGTCCAGCACACGACCCAGCAAAGGGTGAAGATGTGCCTTTTGCTGAAACTCACGCCAGTAGTCGCGGATCGCCGGAGAGAGCCAATCCTTGAGCTCAAAGGGGTGCTGCGCCAGAATTTCGCGCTTGCGCTTCAGAAAATCGACAACTTTCATCTACCGATCCCTATTTGATTCAATGCCTGTAAAGAGGTCTAACCAGTCCTATTTTATTAAAGTTTCAGCTGTAAGTGCAAAAAAAATCTCGGCGTACACCTGTACCAAAGCGGAAGTAACTACTTACACCATATAAACCAGCACGATCTGCCAATGAGGAAATCGATTGCCAAAGATGCCGCCAGCAGGGGAAATTCGCGGGGCCCATCATGAAAAAAGGCCCTCATCGGGCCTTGTGGTGGGGAGTCAGCGCACGCTCGACCAGCCGCGACGCAATCCCTCTTCATCCAGGAAGGACCAGGCAAGGATCCGGCTCACCTTGTTGCCCTGCGCCATGTCGATCACCCGTACCTGACGCGCCCCCACCCGATTCAACGCCTTTTTCGCCCCCGGCAGGTTCTCTTTTTTCGACACCAGCGAGCTGAACCAGAGGCACTGAGTGGCAAACTCCTTGCTCTGGGCAATCATGTTGGCCAGAAACGCCGCCTCGCCCCCTTCGCACCAGAGCTCGGCCTTCTGGCCGCCAAAATTAAGCACAGGAGCGCCTGTCACCTCCTTGCCCAGATTGCGCAGCTTGCGCTCCGTCCCCTTGCTCGCCTCCTCCAGCGATGCATGGAACGGCGGATTGCAAAGCGTCAGGGCAAAGCACTCCTTCGGCCCTATGATGCCGCGAAACACATGGTTGGGGTTACCCTGCAGACGACTCTCAATCTGGTTGCCGAGTCCGTTGCTCTTGGCCAGCAGGGTGGCAGCCTTGACCGAGACCGGATCGATATCCGATCCCACAAAACGCCAGCCATATTCGCGGCAGCCGAGCAGCGGATAGATGCAGTTTGCCCCCACCCCGATATCCAGCACCCTCACCCCCTTGCCGGTAGGGAGCTGGCCTGCGCTCTCGGCCAGCAGGTCGGCCGCCCAGTGCAGGTAGTCCACCCGTCCCGGGATAGGCGGGCAGAGGTAACCGGCAGGCAAGTCCCAGTGGGCAATCCCGTAGTGATGGGCCAGCAGGGCGCGATTGAGGGTCTTCACTGCATCGGGATCGGCAAAATCGATGGTGCGGATGCCGTAGTCATTGATAAAGACATGAGCGGCCAATTCGGGAGTTCGCAGGCAGAGCGCCTCAAAGTCGTAACCCGCCTGATGGCGATTACGGGAGTGAAGTCCGGATTTGCGGTCGCCCGACTTGGGGCCACCGGCTGATGGGATGCGGGGTTTCATGCTGAGCCTGCCGAAGAAAACGGGCCCACACTATAGTGATTTGACTCGGGAAAGTCTAAACGAGGGCAATAAAAAAGGTTATGTCCCAATTACGTGTTGCATGGGGCGCCCCAGCGCCTCATGCAAACATGTTTTGATATTTACGCCTTTTCCGTAACGCTCCAGCATCCGGCGCCAACCCAAGTAGTTCTTCAGGTAGTGCGTCGCCACGCCATGGAACCGCTCCATCCACTCTTTCAACCGATGGTGATATCCGTTCACATGCTGGATGTGATACGCACCGACTACCCGTTCGCCTTGACGATTGCGCACCACCTGATGGGTTATACCCTGTTCCTTGCTGAAACAGGCATACACACCCGCCCCATCGCTACACAGCACCGCATCCGGTGACACCAACGGCTTCAACACTGCGATGACCGTATCGGCATTTATTTTCTCCAACTGGAAATCCGCATGGTGGCCTGCACGGTCTTGTACCACCATCACCGGGATGTAATCTGGCCCGGTTCCACGAGTTCGACCTTTACCACCGCGATGACGTGGTGGACGCGGCAGTCCCCGCTGCCCCTTGAACGATTCAAGGAAGAAGGTCTCATCCACCTCAACAATGCCCTCTTCCCGGGTGGCCTGATGGGTTGCCATCGCGCGCAAGAATCGGTGACGCCAGAGGAACGCGGTGTTTTTGCTGACCCCACAGCGCCGCGCGGCCTGGCGGACAGTCAGTCCTTCGATGAGAGCTTGCGCGTAGTCTTCCCAGCACTGTGCTTTACGCAATCTGGCCAAGGGCGTCTTGGTCAGAACGGTGCTGGTGCGCAGACACAGTTTGCAACGGTAGCGGCGCAGTCCCCGACTCCATCCCCAAGGCGCCAGCTGGGTAACATCGGCCTGACAATGGGGGCAGCCACTGCATGCCGGTAACTGAGTATTGAGCGAGGTAATGGTGTGGGGTGCAGTAAGCTCCTGCTGAGCAACACGGCGCTGGCGCAGGGTTAACTGGGGAAAAAGGGACAACAGGTGTTGAAAGGCTGGGGTATCCATGATGGTAGACCTCAAGGTGATGGCCTACTTCAAGATTAGCCTTTCAACACGTAATTGGGACAGAGCC